>CAYMBA010000015.1:0-26768 GCA_964388535.1 uncultured bacterium
CCTCGGCTGTCTCACCAGGAATGACGGGGGAGAAAATCTCTGTGGCGTCGCCCCGCTTGAGCCTGACTGTGGTACCTCTTTCCACGCAGCCACCTTCATGCCCTGTGGAGACGCTGCGGATGGCTATCTCGTAGGCGTTCTCCGAGGCAGATAGGGTTTCCTCTACCCTGAGGATTCCCAGCGACGCGCCTTGCGGTGCAGCGATAAAGAGGCTCTTTCTCTCCCCTGGCTCCAGTTCCAGGGTGCCCCAGATGCTGTGACCCTCCCCCTCGGCGGAGTCGGGGGCGATCACCACAAAGGGGATCTTGAAGGCTGCTGCCAAGGCGGTCGGCCGGCCCAACTCCCGTGCTTCGATGAAGCCTATGTTCAAGCCTGGTCGGAGGAGTGAAGGATCGAGCACGGCGCGGATGCGGCATCCCGAGGCCCCAACTGCAGTTTGCCTCGCAACCGAGAGCCAGTCTGCTGTAGTGGAGAGGTTGAGCCTCTGGGAAAAGGAGGCCATCACCTCCCCCGGGCATGTCCTGGGGATGTCGGGCCGCACGGAGAACGTTACCTCATAGGGGTCCCTGCGCCGTTCCCAGCGCAGGTAGTAGCCGCCGCCCGGCCTGTAGGTGCCGTCGCCCCGGACTATGTAGTCGAAGAGGATCTTCTCAGTAGCGGCTTGCTTCAGAGCTTCGTAGGCCTCCCGTACTTGGATGAGACCTGCGCCCTGCTCGACTGCAAGGAGGTGAGGAAGCCTTCGTGCGGTGGAAGAGAGTGCCCTGCGCACTTTCTCCCGAGTCCAGGAGATGCCCTCCATCCGGGCGGCCGACAGAAGCAGGGCCATGCACCCGCTTCCCTGAGGTGCCGCCATGCTCGTCCCGTTCCAGCTTTCGCTGTGCACCAGGTGCCACGTGGGCAGGGTGCTCAGGGCCACCCCGGGTGAGATGAAATCGATGCCCAGGTCCCCGCTCAGTAACGGCCCCCGTGAGCTGAAGCCAAATAGCTCGATCTGCTGGGGTGGCGATGCGACGCCGTAGTTGGTTTCCATCGTTGCGGGCGAGATGGCCGCCCCGAAGCTGAAGGTCTTCCTTGCGGAAGCGGGCGAACCAACCGTGCTCAGCGCTGGACCCGAGTTGCCCGCGCTGGCACAAACTAGGATGCCGGTTTCTTCAACGATTCTGTCAATGACGCGGTTCGAGATCTCGTCGGTGCCGTCGAGGAATGATTCACCACCGAAGCTGATGTTTGCCACTGAGGCTCCGCTTCGGGCGGCGTAGTCGAGAGCCTTCAGGATGCTGTTGTGTGTCGTGGAGCCCCCGAACTTGCCGTTGCCGATCTTGATAGCAACTATCTGGGCGCCTGGGGCAAGCCCGTTGGAGGGATCGCCCTCTCCGTAGTATCCAGCGATGATCCCTGCCACGTGTGTGCCATGGCCCCCTTCGTCGAACAAGAAGCTCAGCTTCTTGCCATCGGGTGCTACGTTGACGGCCATGGCAACGTGCAGGGGATCGGGCAGTATTATGACATCGTGGCGCAATCTGTAGTCCAGCAGTAGGGGTTCCTCGCCAAAGTCTCCATCCATGTCAGCATCCACGATTGCAGCCCAGAAGGTCTGCGGTTCTTCATCCTTCGTGGCGCCCTCATAGGCTTCGGCGGGCTCTGCGCCGGGACAGTCGGGCACTTGTGTCCTGACCACCCCCGGGTCGTACGAGCCGTGGGGCTCAAAGAAACGTGGTGTGAAATCGGTTGAGGAGAGCAGCAGCCCCGCGGGCAGACCGGGAGCATACATACCGCGATCCGGCGCCCCAGTGCACAGGCTATCGAGGACCCCGAGCGGCAGCTCTATCGTGACGACGTCCACCCACGTGGCGCTTCGGATGTTCTCGAGCACCTGCTTGCGATGCTCGGCCCACTCCTGCTGGCCCGCTAGTGCTTCAAGTGCCTCCGCCTGGGTGCGGAATTCGTTGGCGTATGCCTTCTCAAGTCGCTCGCCCGCGGCCCTTGGAAGGAACTCCTCGGCGATGAAGCCGCCCAGCCTCACGCGAAGGGCCATACGGGCATAGGCTCCCAGGGAGATGTGCCGCCCCGAAGGCCCAACAAGCTGCGTGCTTCCTGGCTCCACAGGTTCCTGGAGGAAAAGGAGCCCATCGTCTGTGGCGTCGTAGAAGTCCACGATCTTCTCGAGTCCGGTGCTTGTGTGCTTCAGGGCCTCGTGGCCGAGGTCTACTCCGGTGTCCAGTACAGCAACGATGACGCCGCGGCCGTCGGCCTCGGGGTAGGCTTCGAGGAATTCCGAGACTTGCAGTTCGTCTTTCGGCAGATGGGCCCTTATCAGGGCCTCTGGCGGTACGACCTTACCCTGCTGCGTCTGCGCCCACGAAGGCTGAACGAACAGAAGTCCCAGCATCGGCAAGGCCAACCACAGGCCTCTTCTAGCGCCCACGGAGCGAGTCTCTGTGGCAGTGCCTTTGAGTCTGGTCATCCTGATGTTCCTCCCAACCTCACGACCCTCACCTGAAGGCATCGAGGCCTGTTATCTGCCTGCCGACGATCAGCGTGTGTATCTCGTGAGTGCCCTCGTAGGTCAGCACGCTCTCCAGGTTGACCATGTGGCGCATCGGGGAGTATTCCAACGTGATTCCGTTTGCTCCCAACATCGCGCGAGCAGTCCGCGCTATCTCGAGGGCAGTGCGGACGTTGTTGTACTTCGCGAGGGAGACGTGGTAGTAGTGGGCTCGGCCTTCGTCCTTCATCCTCCCTAAGCGCAGGTTGAGCAGCTGGGCCTTGGTGATTTCGGCGAGCATCCAGGTGAGCTTCTCCTGCGTCATCTGGAAGGCAGACAACGGCTTGCCGAACTGTCTCCGTTCCGAGACGTACTCAAGGGCGGTCTCATAGCAGGCCATGGCTGCTCCTATGGAGCCCCAGGCTATCCCGTAGCGGGCCTCGTTGAGGCAGCCGAGCGGAGCCGCGAGGCCTCGGGCTCCCGGGAGCCTGCTTGACTCCGGGAGCCTTACGTCGTCGAAGATCAACTCGCTAGTGACGGATGCACGAAGCGAGAGCTTCGATTTCATTTCCACGGTCTTGAACCCCGGAGTGCCGCGCTCGACGAGGAACCCCCCTATCGTGTCATCTACCTTTGCCCAAACTACCGCCAGATCAGCGATCGAGCCGTTGGTGATCCACATCTTCGTGCCGTTCAGCACATAGCCACTGCCGTCCCGGACGGCCCTAGTGGTCATCGCGCCTGGGTCTGAGCCGTGGTCGGGCTCCGTCAGGCCGTAGCAGCCTATCATCTCGCCCGAGGCGAGTTTCGGCAGGTACTTGCGTTTCTGCTCCTCGGAACCCCAAGTATGGATTGGGTGGATCACCAGGCTGGTTTGCACGCTGACGAAACTGCGGAGCCCACTGTCGGCCCATTCGAGCTCTTGGCAAACCAGCCCGTAGTCGACACTTGTTCCCCCGGGGCAACCGTAACCTTCGTACTTGATCCCAAGCAGGTTCATCGCGCCCAACCGGCGCGCGAAATCGACCGGGAAGGTGCCCCTTTCGAAATGTTCCGGCACGAGGGGAAGGTATTCCTTCTCGACAAAAGCGCCTACCTCATCCCTGAGCATGCGTTCCTCTGCCGTGAGCATTTCATCGATTTGGTAGAAATCAGGATGCCTTGCCACCGCGACCTCCGGGGCCCTGTAGTGAGAAACCCTGTGGGCGGCTGGTCTCCGCCAGACCGCCAGCTCCAATGCTCTCCTGAGGGTAGCACTGGCAAAGAGTGTACAAACGCCCGCTTTTCTGCAAGCCTGCGGCGTTGGCGCTCAACGTCTCAGGCGGCGGGTCGATAGCTAGTTGGGAAGCTGACGGGCCGGCAGACACAGGCCGCACTGGCCTTCCACACTTGCAGGGACGGATGCATCTATGCTCAAGCGAAAGGCCTCGCGTGCCGGGAGGAATCCGCAGCAGGGAACTCAGGTGCCAGGGCGGTTGCGCAGCGGGCACCCGTATTTGGTGGCGATGGGAATCGCTGCCCTGGTTGCAGCCGTACTGGCATTCTGCACACATGCATGGATGAAAGCGGGCGCGATCAGTGCCGGTGGAGCCGTCGCCCTCTCGGGGAGCGCACAGAGATCCCCGGCAGCGGAGTCGGAGACCGGCAGCGGCGCGGACCTGAGTGGTTCCCTGCGAAGTGACCTCCTAGGCATCTTTCTCGTTGCTGCGCTTCTCGGGGGTGGTGTGGTGGCGCTGGTCGGATGGGAGAGCGCAAGACAGCGCAAGATGGCCAGGGCAATGGCGGAGCGGGAGCGGCGCTTGCAGGCGCAGCTGGAATCCGCAACCGCCGAGCTGCGCCAGAAGAATCTCCTCCTCGCGTTTCAAAATGAGAAGGTGATGGAGATAAACAGACTGAAAAGCGCCTTTCTGGCCAACGTCAGCCACGAGCTGCGTACGCCTCTGAACGCGATCATAGCGCTGTCTGAGATGCTAAGGGACGAACTCAGCGGGCCCCTGAACGAGGAGCAGAAGAGGCAAGCGAGCATGATCTTCCAAAGCGGAAGCAAGCTGCTGGACTTGATCAACCAGGTTCTGGACCTCTCGAAGATCGAGGCTGGGAAGCTGGAAGTCAAGCGCCGCCCAGCCTTTGTCATAGAGGAGCTCCGAGACGCCGTAGAGGCGCTGCGGCCTTTGGCTGCCTCCAAGGGGCTTGCCCTTGAGTTCCACGGCGAAGGTGGCGGGGTGGAGGTGCTCGCGGATACTGGCAAGCTGAGGCAGGTTGTGACCAACCTTGTGGGCAACGCGATAAAGTTCACCGAGACTGGTGGCGTTAGTGTGAGAGCGGTACTCGATGCGAGGCGATCGAAGCTGACTGTGCAGGTGGAGGACACCGGACCGGGCATACCACCTGAACACCAGAGGCACATATTTGACGAGTTCGAGCAAGTCGATGGTTCTTCCACCAGACGCCACGGCGGGACCGGGCTGGGTTTGGCGATTTCGCAGAAGCTCGTTGTCCTCATGGGGGGCGAGATCTGGGTGGAGAGTGAGCCTGGCAAGGGCGCTCGGTTCGCGTTCGTGGTTCCTGTTGCCCTCGCAGATGGTTCTGGTGAGCGGGGTGAGGCAGAGGCCGGTGTCTTGGGGCAGCGCAGGAGGGCCCTTTTTGTCGCTGCCGACCAGGACGAGGTGGAGCTTCTGGCGCGGTTACTCCGCTCAGACGGCATCGAGGCTACCCCTGTTGCGGGTGTCCTTGGTTCTGTGGGGTCCCCCGAGTGCGAGGGCTTCGATGTGGTGATCCTCAGGCCGGCGAAGGAAGTGGCGTCTGCTGTCGAGTTCATAGAGAAGCTGAGACAGGATCCCGGGGGCAGTCGTCTTCCGGTGGTGGTGTCGGTTCCGGGTGATCTGGACCCTGAGTCCCGGGGCCTTCTGGAAGCTGCGGCCGATTGTGTTGTGGCCCACGGTCCTGGTGAGGTTTCGAAACTGGCGTCGAGGGTGCACGATCTCCTCGGGGCCCCTAGTCGCGAGCAAGAGGGGTCCGATGGAGTGGGACGCCCCGGAGACCGTGCTGCATAGGAGGTCTGGAATGAGCGGAGCGAGCAACGGGAAGCGTGCCTACATCCTTCTGGCCGAAGATGAGCCAACGAATCAGTACGTGTTCCGGGCCATCCTTCAGACCGGCGGGTACGAGGTGGAGATCGTCGAGAACGGGGAGCTCGCCCTGGCCGCCGGTCGCCGGAGAAAGCCCGATCTGGTGTTGCTGGACATGATGATGCCAGTCAAAGACGGCTACGACACGGCCCGGGAGATGATCCGCGACTCTGCCTTCGACGGAGTACCGATCATAGCGCTCACCGCGAAGGCCATGAAGGGAGATGCCGAGAAGACCCTTGAGGCCGGCTGTGACGACTATATGTCGAAGCCGGTGAGGCGGGCCGAGTTGATCCAGAAGATTGAGGAGTGGCTCTCGAAGGATCCTTCCGAGTGGATGCCGGCCCGCGAGGCCAAACGCAGCTCACCCCCCGCGGAAGCAGCCTGAGCTTTGCCGTGAGATCCCGATCTGGGCCAGTACTTGTCCCGAGGCGGTCCCTTGCCCTAGAGTGCCTGTCGAAGCAAGGGTGGCAGTGAGGGAAGTCTTCAGGGACCATGTTGAAGGTAGAAGGCTTGTACAAGTCCTTCGGGGGACAAGTGCTTTTTCGCGACCTGAGCTGGTCTATAGGTCCCCGCGATCGCATTGCCCTGGTTGGGCCGAATGGCTCCGGCAAGTCGACGCTACTGCGCATGATCGCGGGCATCGAGAGGCCCGATTCGGGCACGATCGAACATCCCAAGCGTCTTCGGATCGGATACCTGGCCCAGTACGATTTCACACTCGGCGGTGGGACGGTGCGGCAAGAAGCCGAGCGGGCCTTTGCCGATGTGGTGAATCTGAGAGCTAGGCTGGAGGCTATCGACCGGCGGCTGGAGGCCGGGAACCTCGGCGAGGAAGAGGCGCAGCGGCTCGCCGAGCAGCGCCATTCCGTTGAAGAGCAGCTGGCAGCATCGGGGGGCTTCGAAATCGAGCGGCGCATCCATGCTGTGCTAACCGGTCTCGGATTCCATGAAGCCGAGTTCGACTCGCCACTGGATTCTCTCTCGGGCGGCTGGAGAATGCGGGCAGCTCTGGCGCGGCTGCTTCTCGAGTCACCGGATCTCATGCTGCTGGATGAGCCAACCAACCATCTGGACCTCGAGGCACGGGAATGGTTGGCAGGCTTTCTCGAAGCGTACAAGGGTGCCTTTGTGCTGGTCTCGCATGACCGCTACTTCCTGGATCGCACAGTAAGGAAGGTTTGCGAGATCGCTTCCAAGCGCCTTGAGGAGTACGCGGGGGATTTCTCGCACTACGAGCGGGAGCGTGAGCGGCGCTTCGAGATGCGGCTTAAGGCCTACGAGAAGCAGCAGGAGGAGATAAAGAGGCTTGAGCGTTTCATAGAGCGCTTCCGAGCGAAGGCCAGGCATGCCTCCCTGGTTCAGAGCAGGATCCGGCGCCTCGAGCGTATCGAGCGTCTGGAGCCGCCGGAGCGGCCCGGCCGAAGCATAGTGGTCAGGTATCCCGCAGCCCCACGATCTGGCCGGGTGGTGCTCGAGTTGCGTCGGGTATCCAAATCCTACGGCTCAAAGATTGTGTTCGAGGGGGTCGACCTCGTCATTCAGAGGGGCAAGAGGATAGCCCTGGTAGGGCCCAATGGGGCCGGTAAGTCTACGCTCATGCGCATACTGGCTGGCGTGGAGCCTCCGGATTCGGGCGAGCGGATTCCCGGCCACGCCATGCTTCCAGCTTTTTTCGCCCAGGATCGAGGATTCGATCTGGACCCCTCGTCGAGTGTGCTGGAGACAGTAATGAGGATCGCTCCGACCGACTTCGTTCCGTACGTGCGGGAGCTGCTGGGGGCGTTTCTCTTCTCTGGGGATTCAGTCGAGAAGCGGGTATCGGTACTTAGCGGGGGTGAGAAGAACCGTCTGGCTCTTGCCTGTTTGCTGACGCGTCCTACGAATCTTCTGCTCCTCGATGAGCCGACGAATCACCTAGACATACCCGCCAAGGATGCCTTGCTGGCTGCCCTCCGGGGATATCCCGGGACTGTTGTCTTCGTTTCCCACGACCGGAGGTTCCTGGAGCAGCTCTGCGATTGGGTCTTCGTCGTTGGTGGAGGCGCTGTGAGGGAGTACCCGGGGGGTTATGCTGACTACATCGCGTCACGGGCTTCTGGCGCCCGCGAGAGCAGCCGAGCCAGGGAGGAACCCGACTCTGACAGGTCGGTGCGCCAGGCGGTACCTCGGCCACCTGGGGCGCGGCGGCGTAGGAGGGGTCGGTTGCAGGAGCGGGTGAGACTCGAGCGCCTGCAGCAGATCGAGGCTCAGATTGAGGAGAAGGAGAAGCAGCGGGAGAACCTGAGCGAGCTGCTGAGAAGCCCTGGTTTCTTTGCGAACCACGAGAAGGCCCGCATATACGTGGCGCAGATAGAGCGCCTCAAACAGGAAATCGACGACCTCTACGAGCGGTGGGCCGAGCTCGCAGAGGATGCGGAGTGAAACCGTATGCTCGGAATCTGGGGACTGGCCGGTGTCTAGCCCGTTTGCGCCGGGCTCCCCGCTCCCATGGATTCCCGCAGTGAGGCCCTATAGGCAGCCAGATCTGGGATGGGCAGCCGCGCTATCTCAAGCATCTCTCTGTAGTCTAGGGGTTCGTCGATGGATCGCAGCACGGCCGTCTGCGCCACAGCGACCAGCTCCACGTCGTCGCCCAGCTCCAGGACTACGTCGCGGTGGGTCTGCGGAGGCTCGAGTTCCATGAGCCTGGCCCTCATGCCTGCCTGAAAGACGACGGGGTGGCCGAGGATGTCCTGGCAAACCGGCACCACTGCAGGTTTCCCGGAGGGCGAGAAGGATGAGGCTATTTTGCGCACGATGTCGCTAGTCAGAAGCGGCATGTCCGCAAAGCATACGGCGAAGGCTCTCTGCTCATCCGGCGTGGCTGCGAGCGCAGCTCTAAGGATCCTTGCTAGCCCGTCTTCGGCATCGGGGGCATGGACGACCTGTACTGTTTCGCCCAGGCGTCCGATCACGGCATCCAGGTACGGATTCCTCCTGCCCAGGGCAAGCGTGATTCGCTTAGCACCGGCTTCCTTGAAGGCCGAAATCGTGGTCTCGAGCACCGTCTTCTCGCCGAAGGGCAGCACCTCTTGAGGTGTGGGCAATGCCTTCCACGGAAGCCCACCAAGTAGTATCGCATCGAAGTTCGTTCTGGTCGTCATTGCTTCGTTCTCCCAGATCTTGCCGGCACCAATGGAACGGCCGCGGAGTGTACCGCTACCAAGCCCGGGGCATCAAGCAGCGTGTCGGCCGTTTGCAGGCAAAAACCAAGGACTGGCCCAGGTTGCGTGTGGCCCAACTCTGGAGCAGCCATTCTGGCCTTACAGGAATGATCGCAGCCTCCTATATGAGCCCGGGAAGTATTCCTCGAAGAGCGCATCCATCGTGTCTATGACGGCCCGAAGCATCTGCACCTTCTCTTTGTACGGAAGAAAGGCGCTCTTGAACCCGTTTATGATCAGCTTGCGCAGATCGTAGATGTCCAGGCCGAACTTCGAGCAAGCCAGATACATCTCGTCTGTCATTGTGGTTTCGGACACCAGGCGATTGTCCGTGTTGATGGTGACCCTCAATCCCTCGCGGAAGTAGCGAAGGAACGGATGCGATTCGATGCTTTCGGTGGCCCCGGAGTGGACATTGCTTGTCAAGCATATCTCAAGGGGTATTCGGTGGTCGTTGACGTAGTTCATCAGGTCCGGGTCTTGCCAGAGCAGCGTCCCGTGGCCGATCCTGTGAGCGCCGCAGTAGTGCAGGGCCTGGTGGATAGAAGGAGGGCCGAAGCCTTCGCCTGCGTGCACCGTGCCACTGATGTTGTGGTTTCGAATCTCATAGAAGGCCTCGCGGTGGTGTTTGGCTGGATAGTCCTTCTCCTCTCCTGCCAGATCGAAGCCTACAACACCCCGCCCCTTGAACGATACGGCCAGCTTTGCAAGCTTGAGACTCATCTCGGGACTGATCGTGCGGATTCCGCAAAGTATCACCCCAGTTTGGATGACGTAGCGTTCCTCGGCGCGCTGCAGCCCGCGCAGTACGGCTTCCACGCTTGCTGCCCATTCCATCGCGCGGCGGTCGTGAAGGATCGGTGAGAAGCGCACTTCCATGTACCGCACGTTCTCCTTGGCTGCATCCTCGGCTAGTTCGAAGGCCACTCGCTCGAGTGCCTCTTCGCTCTGCATGACCGCGACCGTGTGCTCGAATACGGATAGGTAGCTGTGCAGGCTGTGCCAAGCGTGCTCACGCAGGTATCGCCTCAGGCCGTCTATGGAATCGAAAGGCAGATCCACTCCGTCTCGCCGAGCCAGGTCGAGGAGCGTTTCGGGACGCAGGGACCCGTCCAGGTGGACGTGGAGGTCCGTTTTGGGCAGCCTGGCAACGAGTTCCCGTGGGATATCCATCGATGATCACCTCCTGAGGTCCGCTCGCTCCAAGAGGCGTGCGCGCTGGATGCGAGCATCCTCGGCCAGCTTGGGCCACTCCCAGTTGGCCAACCTGCCTTCCTCAACAAGCATGTGGCCGCCCACGCATACCTCCCAAGGACGGGCAGAGACGCCCGAGTGTACCAGGTTCCTGACCGCTGAATGCCAATCGGAGACATCCCAGCCAAGGTCTTCCATGCGGAACAGTACGAAGTCGGCCTGCTTGCCGGGTTCCAGGGAGCCAATGCTGTCGGCCAGCCCTGCGGCCCTGGCGCCCCCCAGCGTGGCGGCCTCCAGGATTGATAAGGCATCTACGGACTCCGGTCCGGACTTCAGCGCAACAAGCTGTGCGGCGGTTCTCATTTCGGCAGGGATCGAAAGCGTGTCGTCACAGGCAGCCCCATCGGACCCGAGACCCACGGCGATGCCCTCGCCCGACAGCCTGGCCAGGTCCATCATTCCCGAGCCCAGCTTCGTGTTGCTTCCAGGACAATGGACAACGCCCACTTCCCGGCGGCGCATCGTCTCAATGTCACTCTCCTCGATCCAGATCGCATGTGCCACCATACACTTGGCTTCCAGAACACCCCATCGCTCGAGCAGGGCCAATGGACGGCCTCCGTGTATCCGCTGGCACTCCTCGTTTTCCCACGGGGTCTCTGAGGCGTGGGTATGGACGAGGATTGACCTCGATGATGCTTCCTGACCCAGCTCGCGCCAGAGCCCTTCGGAGACAGAGAGAGTGAATCTGGGGGCGAGTGCAACCGAGATTCTTCCCCTGCCACGTCCGCTCCATGTGCTGTGAATCGCCAGCGCTTCCGAGAGGGCCCCCTCAGAACCTTGGAGCAGGCGGGGCGGCACATTCTCGCCGCGATCCATGAGGGCCTTTGAGAGGATCGCTCTGACGCCCATGGCTTCTGCCGTGGCGCAGATACTCTCAGTGTGGTGCACGGTCCCCATGTCCACGAAAGTGGTGGTTCCGGCCAGCAACCCCTCTGCGATACCGATAGCAGCAGAGGCGGCAAGGCTCTCTGGGGTGTGCGCTGCCTCTAGTGGCCAGATCCTTTCCTGCAGCCAGCGGTCGAGCCTGAGATTGTCGGCGAGTCCTCTGAAGAGACTTTGGCAAAGATGAACATGGGCCTGCACGAAACCGGGCAAAAGGAGGAATCCCCGGCGGTCGACCAAGATCGTGTCTTCGTCTTCAGCCCCTCCCCTCCATTCGCCGGCCCCGAGGCCCGCAATGCGTCCGTCTTTGACCGATAGCCATCCGGTGAACCCACTCCGGCGCCCATCCATGGGAACGATGGTCGCACCGGTGATAACGAACTCCGTACGCGCGCCGCTGTTGCCCACAGCTTCTCCTGTCATCAAAAACCCTCCAGGCCAAACATAGTCCGCGGCAGAGGCGGCGCAAGCCGATTCGGCTTGACACCCGGCTCTGCGACTCGATACTCCTACCGAGCCGATCGGCTTCACGTGGTGTCGTCTGTAACACCCTGGCCCGCCTGTTTGTTGCGGCGAATCGACCTGCGCGGACCGACCAATCCGCGTGGTCTCGGGTGGGGGGCATAGATGCGGGTTCTTCTAGCAGAGGAGCAGATCCAGGAGAAGGTCCGCGAGATGGCCCGGCGCATCAGCAGGGACTATCTTGGGAAAACACCTGTACTCGTGGGCATCCTGAAGGGCTGTGTGTACTTTCTTGCCGACCTGATGCGGAATCTGGAACTCGAGCACGAAGTTGATTTCATTTCCATATCGAGCTACGCCTCCGGGGTGAAGTCCTCGGGTACGGTCAGGATGCTCAAGGACCTGGATCATGACATCTCGGGCAGGGACGTTCTGATCGTGGAGGACATAATCGACAGTGGGCTTTCGCTGTCGTATTTGCGCAAGAATCTTCTTTCGCGGAATCCGCGGAGCCTGGCGATAGCGACACTGCTCGATAAGAGGGTCCCCAGGGAGCGGCAGGTCTTCGTAGACTATGTTGGTTTCGAGATCGAGAACCACTTCGTGGTCGGTTATGGACTCGATTTCGCCGAACGTTTCCGCGAACTGCCGTATGTCGCCATCCTCGAGCCCGAGGACCAGGAGAGGGTAGCTCGGGAGAAGGGCCTGAGCTAGGGGGCTGCTGGGGATCGATTCGGAGGCTTCTGCTGTGGCCAGAAAGAAAGTTCCTGCCAGAGTCCGGAAGAAACCGGGTCGGGACGAGGAAGGCAGCTCCGGCGGCCGAAGGCGCATCCTGATCGGGATAGCCGGGGGCACTGCCTCGGGCAAGACAATGGTTGCAGATCGGGTTAGCGAAGCACTTGGTTCCGATAAGGTTGCAATAATCAAGCAGGATTCATATTACAAGGATCTCTCACACCTTCCTCTCAAGGAAAGACAGGCACAGAACTACGATCATCCCGACGCCTTCGATATGCAACTGCTGTATAAGCATCTCAAGATTCTGCTCGAAGGCGGTGAGATCGAAATGCCGGTCTATGATTTCAAGCGGCACCTGAGGAAGAAAGAGACTGTAAGAGTAGCCGGATGTCAGATCATCATACTCGAGGGCATACTGATACTGTATGACCCACTCTTGCGGGCCTTGATGGATATTCGGGTCTACATAGAGACCGACGACGACGTCCGGCTGATGAGACGTATAAGGCGAGACGTGACTGAAAGGGGAAGGACGCTGGAGTCGGTGCTCGAGCAGTATGAAAACAGCGTCCGGCCCATGCACCTTCAGTTCGTCGCGCCGTCTAAGCGCTATGCCGATGTGATAATCCCCGAGGGTGGCCATAACGAGGTTGCCATAGACCTGCTCGTCACCAAGATCCGCTCTATCCTCGGCTCGGATGAGGCCTGACGAATGACCTATGGAACTCCCCAGGGAACGGGCTGGATTGAAGTCATCTGCGGAAGCATGTTCAGTGGGAAGACGGAGGAGCTGATCCGCAGGTTGAGGCGCGCACAGATCGCGCGGCAGAAAGTGGCGATCTTCAAGCCAGCGAGGGACGACCGCTATGCTTCGGATCGGCTCGTCACCCATGACCAGACCTCGATTCCCTCGATCCCCGTGCGTCACCCGAGCGAGATCCTCGAACTAGCCAAGGACGCCCAGGTGCTTGGCATAGACGAGGTCCAATTCTTCGATCGTTCCATCGTTGATGTTTGCCAGCGCCTTGCTTCCGAAGGGAAGCGGGTGATCGTTGCGGGATTGGATACTGACTACAGGGGCAAGCCCTTTGAGCCGGTGCCCGAGCTGCTAGCGGTCGCGGAGTACATTACCAAGACGCTTGCTGTCTGCGTCGTCTGTGGGAATCCCGCCAATCGGACACAGAGGGTCGTACCGACGGGAGGCCGCATTCTGGTCGGAGGGCGTGAGGCCTACGAGCCGCGCTGTAGGCGTTGCTTCCAACCGCCGGAGGAGACTTCCGGGGATCTCTTTGACGAGCCTGGCGGCCCGAGCAGGAAGGAGGACACATGATCTGGCGGAGCCGGGGACGGGTTTTCGCTACCTGGGAGGCCCGGTGGCGCATCTTCCGCCTGTGGTCTCTCGGGGCGGCCATGCTGATAGGGGCGGCCTTGAGTTCGGTGTTTGGTGGGTGTGGGGGCGGCGAGCCTGAGCGGAGGGCGCCCCTGCACGTGGGGCTGGTCTTCGATGTGGGCGGACTGGGGGATAAGTCCTTCAACGACCTGGCGTATGAGGGCCTGGTTCGGGCGAAGAAGGATTTGGGCATAAGCTACGAGTATTTCGAGCCGACTCAAGGGTCCGACCGGGAGGCCGCCCTGAGGATCTTCGCCCAGGGCGATGCGGATCTGATCTTCGGCATCGGCTTCCTTTTCACGGACGACATCCTGGCTGTGGCCAAAGACTTTCCCAAGAAGAAGTTCGCATGCGTGGACTTCAGCTGGACCGAGGGCCAGGAGGTGCCTCCAAACCTCGTCGGACTCAAGTTCAAGGAGCAGGAGGGTTCGTTCCTCGTAGGGGCCATAGCTGCCATGGTGAGCAAAACCGGTGTGATAGGCTTTGTTGGTGGAATGGACATCCCTCTGATCCACAAGTTCGAGGCGGGCTACACGGCGGGGGCCAAATATGTGCGTCCCGATGTCAGGGTCCTGGTCAACTATGCAGGCGTGACCGGTGATGCTTTCAAGAACCCAGCAAAAGGAAAAGAGCTGGCACTTTCACAGTACCAGGAGGGGGCCGACATCATCTTCCACGCTTCCGGCTCCACTGGCCTCGGGGTCTTCGAGGCCGCGCGCGAGACGGGGAATCTGGCTATCGGCGTCGATGCCGACCAGTCTGCCGAAGCGCCGGACCTCATAGTGACAAGCATGATAAAGAAGGTGGACGTGGTCGTGTATAAGGAGATTCAGGAGACGCTTGAGGGCAAGTTCGAGGGCGGAGTGAGGGTCCTCGGTCTCGCCGAGGGTGCTGTGGGCTACGTGTACAACGAATCGAGCAAGCGCTGGATTACGCCCGAGATGAAGGCTCGGCTGGATCAGATCGAAAGAGACATCATTGATGGCAAGATCCAGGTGCCAGAGGAATAGACCCTCTCGCACTCGTGAGCGCAGAACCCTCTCGCATGGGTCGTTGCGGTGGCGGGCAAAGACGACGAGCTCCTGCGGCTGGAAGGCATAACGCGTCGTTTCGGGAGCATACTTGCCAACGACCGGGTGGACCTCGAGGTCAGGCGCGGTGAGATCCACGCGCTGGTGGGCGAGAACGGGGCCGGGAAGTCCACCCTCATGCGCATCCTCTACGGGCTATTGCGCCCCGATGGCGGCGGAATCGCGATTGGCGGCCGCCGGGTGAACATAACATCCCCCGCCAAAGCACTCGCTCTCGGGATAGGGATGATGCACCAGCACTTCATGCTGGTGCCCAGGATGCCCGTCTGGCAGAACATCGCACTCGGCGCGCCAGGCTGCAGGGGGCTTAGGCCCCTGCCAAGGGCAAGGATCCTGCAGGCACTGGAGCGGCTCAGCCGCGACTACGGCCTCCGAGTCGATCCGCTTGCCCCAGTGGCCGGTCTCAGTGTCGGTGAGCTGCAGCGGGTCGAGATACTGAGGCTCCTCTACCACGGTGCGCGGATACTCGTGTGTGACGAGCCCACGGCGGTGCTGGCCCCACCTGAGGTCGACTCCCTCTTCAGCATCCTCCGGCGCCTCAGGGACGAGGGCCGCAGTGTGGTCTTCATCACACACAAGCTGCGTGAGGTACTCGCGATCGCGGATCGGGTTACGGTGCTGAGGCGGGGGCGGGTTGCCGGCAGGCTGGATCGCTCCGAGATGGATCCTGAGCGCATTGTTTCGCTGATGATGGGCACGGGGCCCGATGGAGCCGCAGAAGCCGCAAGAGAGCCGCAGGAGGAGGGTGAGCGGCCAGTGCCCCCTGGGGCGGAGGTCCTCGTGGCTCGGGGTCTCGGTCTGCGAGGCGGCGGGGGATGGCTGCTTCGTTCCATCGACCTCTCGGTGCGTGCCGGAGAGATCCTGGGGATAGCAGGGGTCGAGGGCAACGGGCAGGCAGATCTGGCCGAGGTTCTGGCAGGCCGCAGGCGATTCGACGCCGGGTATCTGCAGGTTCGAAAGCGGCGGTTCCGCGCCGGCTCCGTGGTACCGACTTGGGAGCGACCGGCCTTCATACCGCCCGACCGCACCAGAGACGGGCTGCTCGAAGGCATGGCGTGCTGGGAGAACCTGGTTCTCTCCTGGATTCCGCGTGCCCGCGCCCGCAGCAGGCCCCGCGGCGGGGCTGCAGGCCCGCCGCCGCTGCGATTCTTCTACAGGGCTTCTTCGCTCGCAGCCTGGGCTGCGGGGATCATGCGGGAGTTCCGCGTGACTCCCGCCGAGTCCCGGCTGAGCCCCGCTGCGCTCAGTGGGGGCAACCAGCAGAAACTGCTGTGCGCCCGGGAGGCCTGGGACCGGCCTGCCGTGCTTGTCGCCTCCCAGCCCACGCGCGGTGTGGACATAGCCAGCACGCGCTTTCTTCACGGACTCCTGCGCTCGCTCAAGCACGGCGGCTCTGCGGTCGTGCTCTTCTCTTCCGACACCGAGGAGGTCCTCGGTCTCTCGGACCGTGTGGCGGTGATGCTGGGTGGCCGGCTGATCGGCCCTGTGGAGCGCTCTTGCACCGATCTCGAGCGCGTGGGCCGCGCGATGGTCGGCCTTGATGAGTTGTGACAGCCGGCGTTCAGTACCTGGGAGGACTCATGTGCAAGAGAGAAGTGATCCTGATGGTTGTGGGATTGGGGGCGATTGCCTGCCTGGTTCTCTTCGGAGGTTGCCTGCACGTGCGGGTGGGCGGTGCGTCCGGCCCGCCGGTAGAGGCCTATGAGCGCTTCGCGCGGGAGGGCTTTCCCGTCGAAGAGGTCCTGGATATGGCACAGGGTGCCGCAGAGAGGCACCCAGATGCCGTCTCTGTCATGCTAAGGAGGCATGTCTTCCTGCGCGTCTTTCCGGACGGCAGCACCGAGCGGCTGGAACACCTGCTGTGGGTGCCCCTTGGCGAGACACACATCGAGTGGTCGAGGCGCTGGAGCGACGTCTACGACCGGACTGACGAGACACTGGAGGTCCTGCTCGCGCGCGTGATCAAGCCCTCGGGCGAGGTCGCCGACGTGGCGGCCGGGGTCTCCGACCACGTGGACTCGAGCAACGAGTTCTTCGACGAAGCCCGCCGGGTGGTGGATCTCTACTTCGCCGGGGCCGAGGTCGGCGACGCGCTGGAGATCATCGTGAGGAAGACGGCACGGGAGGCCATTCCGCGGGGCTGCGACGAGTGGTTCTTCATCCAGGAGTGGAGGCCTGTGGAAGAAGTCGTCGTCTGTGTGGACTATCCCCGGGGCATGCTCTTCCACTCGAGGGTGCTGGATGGGCAGTTGCGGCACAGCAGCCGGGGCACCGGGACGGGCACGCGGCATCTCTGGTGGGCCGCCGGCATCCCGGAGCTGCCGTCGGAACCTTCCCAGCCGACGGCCGAGGGCTTCGGTCTGAAGCTTTGGGTGGGAAGCTTCGGATCTTGGAGGGAGGTCTCCGCGTTCGTCTGGGAGCACTTCCATGAGAAGATCGATACGAACGACTCGCTGAAGGCCGTCACGAAGCGGCTGATCGAGGGAGCCGGCTCGTGGGAAGAGAAGGTGCGTGCCATACACTACTTCGTGAGCGGATTCAGGTACATGGGCACCGATGTGGCATCCGTCTTCAAGAAGGGGCCGCATCCGGCGACCAAGACGCTCGAGCTGGGCTATGGCATCTGCCGCGACGTGGCCACGCTCGAGGTGGCCATGCTCAGGGAGGCGGGGATCGAGGCATGCGTGGTCGGCGTCGACCTGACGGCCAGGCTGGATCTCAGTCCCCCGACCTTGGAGATACAACATGCCGTCACAGGAATACGGCAGCCTGACGGGTCGTACATGCTGCTCGACCCTACGCTCGGCACCCAAGGCGAACTGGGCGAGACCTATGCCTCGGGCCTCTGTGTGCTGCCGATCGTCGAGGGTGGATCCGACCTCGTGCGGATGCCGACGGTCGAGAGCGAGAGAAACGGCGGCTTCTTCTCCGTCACGGCCCGGATCGACTCACTCGGCCGCCTAGATGCCCGGGCCAAGACACGCTGGCGGGGCCTCGCACAGATGCTGGCCAGGGACCGCTGCATCTCCAGGCCCGGCAGGGCCTATGTGACCAGCTGGCAGAGGGTGATTTCGGCGTACACGCCTGGCTGCGTCGTCGACTCCCTGGAGTTCCCCGATCCGACGGACCTCTCTGTCCCATTCCGGGTGTCCTTCCATTTCCATGCGCCCCGGTTCTGCGTCCACCTGGGCGACTACGAGCTCGTACCGTGGCCGGGGCTGGGTTTGCTGCGCCGCGGCCGGCCTTTCTCGGGCATCGATCTGGTGGCGGCACGAGAGGAGCGCAAGGCGCCCATCTTCGAGCCTCTCTTCTGTGCCTCGGTCCTGGAAGACACACTGCTCTTGCCAGAGGGCTGGGAGGTCATCGCCGTGCCGGATCCGGTGGAGGTAGAGGGCGAAGGCCTGCGGCTCGAGGCGACCTTCGAGGGAGAGGGCCGGCGCGCAGTGGCGCGAGTGAGGATCGCCAGGGAGCATATATGGATGCCGCCGGAGGCGGCTTCGGTGATGAAGCGCATCGTGCGGGCCTTCGCCCGTATCGCGGCCACGGGCGTGCTCGTGCGCCGCAGTGGGCCCAGGCCGGTGGAGGAGCCGGCTGTGCAGGTGGCTGCGGAGAGGACCGGTAAGCCGGTCTACGACCCCGCCGCCTGGGACCTTCCCCTTGAGGGGGACTGGAGGTCGCTCCTGCAGCGGGTGCCGGAGGCAGAGGACTTCCCCGATGCGTCGGTCTATGTGCTCAAGGACGTGACCGAGGTCGTCGTCCATCCCGATGGATCGAGCCAGAGGACCAGGCACCTGCTCGTTGAGATCCTGACCCGGGATGGCAGGGAGCGCTTCTCGAACTACAGGATCGCGTACAACCCCGCTACCCAGTCGCTCGATGTGCTTTGGGCGAGAACCGTTCTCGCCGATGGGACCCCACTCGAGCCGGACTCATCCGGCGTGATCGACCGCGTGGCCCCCTCCGTGGCCGGGAATCCCAAGGGCTACGATTCCCTCCGCCAGCGGGTGCTGTGCCTGCCGCAGGTGGAAGAGGGTGTCGGTATCGATATCTGCTACCGCAAGCAGGTAGACGACCCGGATGTGGCGGGGTTCAGCTGGACATGGAAGCCGGGGAAGAAGAACCCCGCAGCCGAGCGCTGCCTCATCGTGAAGGTGCCCGTCGAGCTCGACCTCGACTACGAGATCTCGAGGCTGGATCCGCAGGTTTCGGTGGAAGAGGACGGGGAGCAGCGGGTCTATGTGTTCCGGTTGATCGATGATCCGGGGATGCCTCCTGAGCCGGGTATCGCATCGTTCGAATGGGGCGGCGCAGTCAGGCTTTCGACGGTGCATTCCTGGGCCGAGGCCGCGGCACCGGCCCTGAGGCGCTACTCCGCGGCGCTCGCGGACACGGCCGGCTTCGCCGGCCTGGCGGGGAGCATCGTGCCCGAGGGGGCCGGCCTGGAAGAGACTGTCGAGGCCATCGGCGCCTATGTCGGCAGGCACATCGAGCGGATCGATGATCCCCATCCCCCGACCGCCTGGAGCATGAAGGGTGCCGGCCAGGTCCTCGAGACCTCATCGGGCAGCGCTGCTGAGATTCAGGTCCTCACCGTCGCCCTGCTCCGGGCGGCCGGTCTGCGGGCAGCGCCTGCCGTTGCTCCCAGCATATGGGACCCTGCGCCGCGGTTGCCGGTTTTCAGCGGCTTCCCGGTCCTCTTCGTCGGCGTGCACCTGCCGGATGGCAGGTGGTGGATCCGCGGTCTGCCTTCGAAGGGTTCGACGGGAGCACAGGTTCCCTTCTGGGTGGCCGAAGGTGTCCTTCTGCTGGGCGAGGATGGGCCGATGCTACTTGGCGCCGATCGGGTGAGGATGGATCGCACCCACGAGGCTGAGAGCCGCCTGGCGGGGGAGATCCTCGAGAGTGGGCTTCTCGATGCGCACCTCGAGATCGAGGCGAGGGGCCGGCCGGCCTCTCGCGGCAGGGCGTGGATGCAGCATACGAAGGCGTCGGAGCGTTTGCCGGGGATGATCGAGCAGATGAGAAAGGCGTTCCCGGGCCTGTCGTTGGCGCATCTCGAGTACTCGGATCCCTTCTCCCCGCAGGACCCCTTCCATCTCGGTCTCGACCTGCAGGCGCCGGAAGCCGCCGTTGGCCTCGGGGAGTTCTATCTGCTCAGGATCCCGCCACCTGCGTGGTGGCGCCTCTACCCGGGCCTGGATCTCTCGCTCGCAGAAAGATCGACTGCGGCTGCGGTAGAGTGTGCGAGCCGCGGGATCTGGGATGTGTCTCTGCGCATGCCCCCTTCGTGGCGCGTGGAGTACGTTCCTGAGGGCTTCTCGGACAGCGGCGGCTTCTGGAGGCTCGAGTGCGGGTGTGAGGTCGAAGGGGGCGTGATCCACTGGGGGGAGGTGCGGGAGATCCGCACCGAGGGCGTTCCGCCAGAGGACTATGGGCGACTGAGGCGGGCGTTCGAGCATCTCAAGTCGCGCGGCTCGAGAACCCTGCTGCTGCGGCAGGTGGGGTCGTAGGTACCGGCCGGGTTGCTCTCTTTCCGGGCGCGGGATCCGGACCGCGCACACGTTGCCCGGGTTTGGCGCCGTGCCTCCGGGGGTAGGAAATGCCCAAGGGCTGGGATTCGCGTTCGCTGATACGCGGGCTTGCTGCTCCGGCTGCTGCGGTGGCCGCCGTCCTGCTCCTGGTGCCTCTCTTCTGCGCGGCCCTCGGTGTCTCCCCGGCGCTCGTGCTGCGCACTCTTTCGTCCAGGTTCGGTCCCGAGGCCTGGGGTCAGGTGCTGTACAAGTCATGCTTCCTGCTGTTCACGGGGCTCTCGGTGGCGCTGGCGTTCAGGGCGGGGCTCTTCAACATCGGAGCCGAGGGGCAGATGGTCTTTGGGGCGCTATCCTGCGCCCTGGTCGCCCTGTGGCTGGGTGAGGCACCGGCTTTTCTCGTTCTCCCGGCCTCAGTGCTTGCCGCCGCCCTCGGGGGAGGCCTCTGGGGACTTCTCCCTGGGCTCTTCAAAGCCCGCTGGGGGGCGCATGAAGTCATAACCACGATAATGCTCAACTTCGTCGCCCTTGCCTTCAGCAACTACCTGGTCGTCAGACACCTGGCCCTGCCCGAGACCGTGCGCACGGCCACGGTGCCCGAGGCGGCGTGGATGCCGAGGTTCTCCTCGATCTGGTCCGGGTTCTCGGGCTCTGCGGTCAATGCAAGCCTCCTGCTCGCTCTCGCCTGCGTCGTTGCCGCGCACGTGCTGCTCCATGCCACGCGCTGGGGCCTCGAGATACGGGCGGTAGGCCTGGGACAGCGCCAGGCTGCGATCGCGGGGATCCCCCGGGGGCTGGTCTGGGCGGGTACCATGTTCGCAGCCGGGGCGATGGCCGGACTCGGGGGGACGAACTTTGTTCTCGGTTACAAGCATTACTACGAAGACGGTTTCTCGGGGGGAGTGGGCTTCCTCGGCATCGCTGTCGCGCTGCTGGCCAGAAACGAGCCGCTGGGGGTCATACCCGCCGCGCTCTTCTTCGGGCTTCTTTCACACGCGGGTTTCCTGGTCAATAGTGTCGTGCCGCGGGAGATCGTCGAGATCCTCTCCGGGGTCGTGCTGCTCGTCTTCATAGTGACCGACAGGCTCGCCGTTCAGGCATCGCGGAGGAAGGTGGATGCTTGAGGCTTCGATCATCGCTGTATTGCTGGCCCAGGTCTTGAGGATCGCGATGCCCTACTTCCTCGCGGCCGTCGGGGGGCTGTTCTCCGAGAGGAGCGGTGTCGTCAACATCGCTCTCGAGGGCATCCTTCTCAACGGTGCCTTCTGCGCGGTCGTAGCGACACACTACACCGGCTCGACGACACTCGGCGTGCTGGCCGCCCTCCTCGGAGGTGGTGCCACCGCCGCCCTCCATGCGCTCGTCACCGTGACGGCGAAGGCGGACCAGATCGTCTCGGGCCTCGGGATCAATCTGATGGCCTTCGGCGCAACCCGCGGGGCCATGAGGGTGCTCTTCCACAGCGCAAGCAACTCGCCGAGGGTCCCAGCACCCTCCGCGGACTGGGCCTCGTGGCTGCCCTTCTCGGGCACGAATCTCGGTGCGGTGCTCCTCAACCCCTTGTTCATCCTGGCACTGGGCCTGGTGGTCCTGGCATGGTGGATTCTCTTCCGCACGGGTCTCGGGCTGGCCTTGAGAACCGCCGGTGAGCTGCCAGAGGCGGCCCACAGTGCGGGCTTCTCGGTGGCGTTGCTGCGCTGGATCGGGGTCGTGGGCAGCGGCCTGCTTGCGGGCCTGGGCGGGGCATGGCTCGCCTTCCAGCAGCACTCCTTCACCGACGCGATGTCCGGGGGGCGGGGCTTCATCGCCCTGGCGGCGATGATAGTCGGCAGGTGGCACCCCGTGGGCGCAGCCGGTGCCTGCCTGCTGTTCGCTTCCGCAGAGGTAGCCCAGATGCGGCTCGAGCGCACGGGGGTGCCCACACAGTTGCTGCAAATGCTACCATTCGTGCTCACGATCGCGGTGTTGCTCGCGTGGGTGGGCCGCTCGGTCGCCCCGGCGGCGGTGGGGAAGCCCTACGACCCGGAGCGGGAGGAGGCTTAGAGTTGAAAGATGATGCCGCCAGTGGGAATGGAGGCATGAGCGAGGGCAGGGTGGAGACAGCCGCCCGCTTCCTCAGGGAGCGGCTGGGGGGTGGCCGCTTCGACGGGGCGATAGTGCTCGGCTCGGGCCTGGGAGTTCTGCTCGAGCGCTGGGCGATCTCGGCTGAGGCGTGGCAGCACGAAGTGCCCGGCTTCCCGCAGCCCAGTGTGGCCGGTCACGAGGGGCTCATAGCCGCGATTGGGGACAGCAGGTGCAGGTGGCTCGCCTTCAGGGGGCGGGTCCATTTCTACGAGGGACGGACGCGGGACGATGTCACCTTCGCCGTGCGTGTGGCGGCGGCGCTGGGTGCAGGGCGGCTCCTTCTGACCAACGCCGCAGGCTCGGTCGATGCGCACCTTCGCCCGGGGACGGCCGTTGTTATCACAGACCACATAAGGATCCTTCTCGGCCGGCGGGCGAGCGGGCCTTCTTCGCGGGGGCGGCCGCTCAGGGGGACTCCCTACGATCCTGAGATGATCGAGGATGTCTTCGGGGTCCTTCTTCGCAGCGGCGTGCCGGTGGCCAAAGGTGTGCTCTTCGGGGGCCTGGGCCCAGCCTATGAGACTGCGGCCGAGGTGGAGATGATCAGACGCCTCGGCGCTCAGGTGGCCTGCATGTCGACGGCTGTTGAGGTGGAGGAGGCGGCGCGGCTGGGCATGAGGGTGGCCGCAGTCTCGCTGGTCACCAACCTCGCCACGGGGCTCTCGCACGGGCCCCTGGATCACAGCGAGGTGATAGCCGCAGCGAAGCAGAGCGGCCAGGCCCTAGCTGAGGCCCTCTCCAAGCTTCTCAGGGGCTGGAGCTCGGATCGGCCGCGCGCCTAGTCTTCGCGCGCGCTTATGATCAGGCGCCCGTCTTCTATGTCGACGACGATGCTGCGCGCCTCGGCGTGTGCCAGCATGAACTTCGAGAGAGGTGTGAAGAGCTTCTCTTCGAGGGTCCTGTTCAAGTATCGGGCACCGGCCTTTTTGACGTCTTCCTCTTTGATGAACACATCGAAGATGCGATCGTTGACCTCTACGCCCCGGTTCTGTCGCTTGAGCCGCTCCAGGACCTGATGCACCTTGTATCGCGCTATCAACTTCACGTCCTGAGGTGTTAGTGAGCCGAAGCAGAGCACCTCATTGAAGGCCCCGATGAGTTCGGCCCCATAGCGTTCTTCGAGTCGCTTCCGCCACTGTTCTTCCCTGGTGAGCGAAGTCTTTGTGAACCCGATTTGCGCAACGGGGCCGAGTTCGTCCTCGTCCATGCGGGTCGTGGCGAAGACGATGGTGCCGCTGAAGTCGACCTCTCCCTGAGCATCCACGATCGTTCCACGCTCGAGGATGTGGTGGAGAAGCCTCAGCACCGAAGGGTGGGCCTTCTCGAGCCCCCTGAAGAGGATGACTGCGTTGGGATTCTTGCGGACCGGTGTGGTGAGCGTGCCTTCGACGAGCACCTCGTCGGTGCCCGGGTAGGCTGTGACGACGAGATCCTCGAGGTCTTCTTCTTCGGTGTAGTCGGCCATGTCCAAGGCGACGACTAGGCGCTCGTCGCCGAGGAGAACCTCGGCGACCGCATAGGCGAATTCACTCTTTCCCACGCCCGGGGGACCGACGATCAGGAAGGCTCCGTCCGGCCTGCCGGGGCGGAACTCGAGCTTGGTGCGCCTTATCCGGATCGCATTGGCGACCTTCGTGATCGCGTCGTCTTTGCCCACTATGCGCTGCCTGAGGAGGTCTTCCAGGTGCAGGAGGATCTCGTTCTCGTTGCGCACGATAGGCTTTAGGGCTGCCCTGCGAGCCTTGCGTGTTTGCTCGGCATCTTTCGAGCGGCTGCGGCGCCTGCTGCGCGTGCTTCCCGAACCGGTGCTCTTCCGCGAGGTGGAGGTGGCCTTCTTGCGTTTGGCCGATCCTGACGAAGAGATCTTCTTCCTGCCAGCGGCTTTTTCCGCCGCCGACTTGCTAGATTTCTTCTTTCTCGTCATCCTCACCCCTGGCCGGATAGGCCGCTCGCTCCACGCTCAGAAGATCGGCTGAGCATCGGGCCGACTTCGGGGCCGCAGGGTTCCATGGGCCCAACGAAGCCAGGGTGTGGCTCAATGCTGGCAGCGAATCTTCCGATAGTCTAGCATGTCTGGCTGGTTCGGATCAGCAGCCGGCCTACCGGGGCTGTCCAACCGATATCTTCTGGCGGATGTTCCAGGGAGGGAATCGATGGCTTCGGTCAAGCGGATTGGCGTCCTCACAGGCGGGGGCGATTGCCCGGGTCTCAATGCCGTCATCAGGGGCATTGTCAAGACCGCCTCCTTTGAGCACGACATCCAGGTCGTGGGTTTCCTGGACGGGTATGCGGGGCTCACGAACGACCGCACGATGCGCCTGGATTCCGATGCTGTCTCGGGGATACTGCCGCGGGGTGGCACAATCCTGGGCAGTTCCAACCGCGACAACCCCTTCCGGGTGCCTGTGGTCATAGAAGGCAAGAGGACCTTCGAGGATCGTTCGGATGAGGCGATGAAGGTCTTCGATCGTTATGGGCTGGATCTGCTGGTGGTGATCGGAGGCGACGGAAGCCTCAGTATCGCCCATGAACTGAGTAAGAAGGGAATGCCGATCATCGGAGTGCCCAAGACGATCGACAATGATCTCGGGGCAACAGACGTTACCTTCGGCTTCGACACAGCACTTACGACTGCCACAGAAGCCCTGGACAAGCTGCACACCACTGCCGAGTCCCACCACAGGATCATGGTCCTGGAGGTAATGGGTCGCTACGCAGGGTGGATTGCCCTCGAGGCAGGCCTTGCAGGTGGAGGCGATGTGGTGCTCATTCCCGAGATCCCCTTCACGGTGGACAGCGTTGTCTCGGCGATAAAGGATAGGACCTTCAGAGGACGCACGTTCACGCTGATCGTGGTTGCCGAGGGCGCCAGGACTGAGACTGGGGAGATGGTGGTTGCCAAGACTGTGGAAGACTCCACGGACTCTCTCCGACTGGGTGGCATAGGTCACTGGTTGGCTTCCGAACTGGAGCGGCGGATGGATGTTGAGGTCCGGGTAACGGTTCTGGGGCATCTGCAGCGCGGTGGCACCCCAACGCCCTTCGACAGGATTCTTGGTACCCGCTTTGGCGTTTATGCAGCCCACTGTGCAGCCGAGGGGAAGCAGAACATCATGGTGGCTTTGAAGGGGACCGAGGTGACAGAGGTCCCGCTGGTAGAAGCCATAGAGCAGCTGCGGCGTGTCGACCCCAATTCGCAGATAGTAAGGGCAGCTAGGAGCGTGGGCACACGCTTTGGAGACGAGTAGGCGTTTCCGCCGCGTGGAGGAGCGGTTTCCTACAGGGGTTCGAGTGCACGCGAGCGTATTTCCGCCTGGAGCTTCTCGATCAGGTCGTCCAGTGGCGAGGGACCCCGAACGACATTGTCTCGCGTGCGCACGTTCACGGTCGACTCTGTTTCTTCCTTCGCTCCCACGACGAGTATGTAGTTGACCTTCTCCATCTGTGCCTGACGCACCCGCTTCCCAAGGGATTCATTGCGCTCGTCGATGTCTGCTCTGATCTCGTGCGACTTCAGGGCTTCGAGAACCCTGTGCGCGTACTCCACCTGCTCTCTGCCAACGGGGATTACCCGTGCCTGAATCGGAGATATCCAAAGGGGCAGCTTGCCGGCCGGATGCTCGATGAGTACCCCGATGAAGCGTTCCAGACTACCCAGAATGGTCCTGTGCAGCATGACTGGCCTGTGGGGCTTCCCATCTGCGCCCTCGTAGGTCAGGTCGAAACGCTCGGGCATCGAGAAGTCCACCTGGATCGTCCCGCACTGCCATTTCCTGTTCAGGCTGTCGCGGATATAGAAGTCTATCTTCGGCCCGTAGAAAGCTCCGGCGCCCTCGTCTATCGAGTACTCAAGTCCAAGGCGCTTCAGACCCTCATGAAGAGCGTTGGTGGCCCGTTCCCAGATCTCGTCGCTGCCTATCGACTCCTCGGGGCGGGTGGAGACAACAATTTCTGGGTTCTCGAAGCCGAATATTTTGTACACGTCATGAGTGAACTCGATGAGGCCCACGATCTCGTCGGTGATCTGATCCGGCGTGCAGAAGATGTGGGCATCATCCTGAGTGAACGCACGAACTCTGAAAAGCCCATGAAGCACCCCCGAAAGCTCATTGCGGTGGACGAGACCGAGCTCGGCTTGTCTTATGGGAAGGTCCCGATAGGAGTGCAATCTGCTCTTGTACACGAGGACCCCGCCAGGACAGTTCATCGGTTTGACGGCGTGAACCTTTCCCTCGATTTCCAGGAAGTACATGTCCTCAGCATAGTGATCCCAATGACCGCTCTGCTTCCACAGCTCCTGGCTCAGGATGAGGGGAGTACGAACCTCGGTATAACCGCGCTTCCGGCATTCGGCTCTTATGAACTGTGCCAGGGTTTCATAGATGATTGTTCCGCGGTCGTGCCAGAAAGGAAATCCGCGTCCCTCCTCGTGGAAGGAGAACAGGTCCAGCTCGCGGCCCAGCTTGCGGTGGTCGCG
>CAYMBA010000016.1:0-26367 GCA_964388535.1 uncultured bacterium
CACCGGAGGGGGACGACCACCTGCTTGCGCACAAAGAAACAGCGTCAAAACACGCCGTTTGAACTTGGAATCGATAGGCGTAAACTACAGGGTTTCCCAGCTGTCATCGAACTGTTCGGCACAAGCGGAAGGAGACCAAGCATGGAGAGTCCTGGTTTCATCGAAGTATCGAGGTCGCAGGTGGAAGACGGCTCGTGGCTCGAGTCGGCCATTGAGGCGTGGAGATCCGGGAAAACGGTCCCCGTCCGGGTGAAGCCTGAGCCATCGGAAGATTCGGCTCTCGAGCGCGCCATCAAGACCATGCTCCAAACGAACGGTTCATACGAGATGGGCGACCGGGTCGTCATACATACGCGCCCCTCAGCCATAGAGATGGCATGCGAGGCTGCCCACCAGCTTCTGGCCCAGGACTGCGATGTCATCGTTCTGATGGGGTTCGGGTCCCTGCCGAAGGAGCTCGACAAGTTGCTCAGGGCAGCAGCTGTGGGAGCAGGTGTAGCGCCGAGGCCCGAGCAGGTGGATGTAACTACACTGCAGCCAAGCCTGCTCGATCCGCTCGTAGCTGCATACCTTGAGATCCTGGAAGCGATCGAATCCGGCGGACGTGGCCACTGGATTGTTCCCATTGGGAGTACGCCTGATCCCGACACCGCGTTTGTTCCGGGGCTGCAGTTCTACGGAAAGATGGCCTCCAAGGCCCTGGCTCCGATAGGAGCACTCAGAGCGGAAGGGAAACTGAAGTCCCACGATGTCTGGTTCAATCCGACGCAATTGGACGTCGATCGGCTGAACGAGGGTCTCCCAGAGGCGGAGAAGTGGGGTCTGGATGAATGGAGGAGAACGGTCTTTGAGGCAATGGCAGTTCCCGCTGAAGACTTGCGCCGGCTTGCCTTTGAGATTGAAGCCGTCAACCTGCTAGTCGAAGCCTCCCGAACGGGTCGGAGGATCCGTTACGAGCGCGATGATGGCACAGACATCACCTTCGCTGTCACCAACCGGCCCGTGATCCTGGACTGTGGAAGCGTAGGAGTGAACTCTCTGGGCGGTACCACAGAAAGTGTCTCCCGCATAACAAACCAGCCGACGACAGAGGTCTTTACGGCGCCTTTGGAAGATTCCATGGATGGCGTGATAGTCTATACGCAGCCCGAGCGAACGATGCTGGGTGTCATAAACTCCCCCTACAGGATTGAAGTGCGGGAGGGAAAGGTTGTATCGGTGGATGCACCGGATGAGGAAAGCAGGAAGATACTACGCAACTACACAGGCCTTGAGCCCTATGACGGCAAGCCCATGGAGGGCGAAGAAAAGGAGGCGTTTCTCCTTAGAAGGGTAATCGCAGAGATGGCGATAGCGGGCTTCAACCCTGCCTTCATTCCCCACATCCAGTCCGGGCGCCTGCGCCCAGTAACCGGACTAGTGCTCCTCGACGAGAAGCTGGGTGACCATCAGGCCTTTGGCGCAAACGACCAGTTCCAGGGCAAAACGCCCTCCACACTGGGCAACCACCGCGTAGAACATACGGACTTCGTTGGCTCAATAGAGAGACGGGTCAGACTACTCTGATAGAAACGGGGTGCAGCGTTGGCACGAGCTAGATCTTACAGCAGCGTGGGGAGACTTTTTCTGCTGCTTGGGTGCCTCTGCGTCGCAGAAGCTTCCATAGCGTCCGAGCGCACATATAGCGCACCGACAGTGTGGACCTATCCGCAGAAGCCCTCACTGGAGATCCTTGCCTCAGTCTCCGCTGTGGTACTTTCTCCCTCGGGAACCACCTACATTCTCGATTCCGAAAAGCGGGAGGTGGTAGCCATCGACGCCTCAGGTGCCAGGGACCTCACCTTCGACGCCGCAGGGCTAATTCCCAGAACCCTCAAGAGTCCTGTGGACATGTTCCTCATGCGGGACACCCTGGCTATCGTAGACGCATCTAGTATCTTCTTCTTCACCTCCAAAGGTACGTACGCAGGTCAATGGAAGCCCAAGAAAGAGCCGGGATCCTACGTCCTCGTCAGGGGCCTCTCTCTGGGAGACGATCTACTCGTCTCTACGTATGAGCCCAATGAAACGGCCGAGTCCATGCGGGTAAGGATCCTCCTGGGGATCTATGGAAGGGATGGAGCGCTGAAAGCGAAGCTCGTAGAGAACGGATGGGAGAAGATATCGGGAAAACCGTTCGACTTCTACGAAGAGGACGATGAGTCGCTGATCTATTTCGATGCCTGCAGAGACGGCTCCATAGTCGTTTCCCCGATTCGTAGCCAATACGAGGCACTCGTTTTCGATCGAGCTGGCAGCCGGACCTGCACGATCACCCGCCACATAGAGCCGGTACCTCGCGATAGCGACACCCTCGACTGGATAAGGCAGAGGCTCACGGAGGCCTTTGGTTCGCGGGTTCACTTAGACGAGTTTGAAAGGAGAATACTCCAGGTCGCATGCATAGACGGCGAGATATGGATTCGCCCGGCATCCGCCGACGCCGTCGGGCCCCTGGGCACACTGGCGATCTACGACGTCTTCGACCTGGAGGGCCGGCAGGCGGGAAGGGTCAGAATCCAGAAGGCTGTGCTGGGACATACGGAGATCTTCCCCGCCGGGGGAAACACGCTCTACGTAGTCGAATACACGATGAGCGACTCCGACGGCGGCTCGAGGGTCGCGATTCCGCGCCTCAGGCGCTGCAGGCTTGAATCCGAAAGAGCACAGAGTGGTTCGGGCAAGAAGGCGAGGAACCAATAGGACTGCACCAGCTACTCCAGCAGTCCTAGGCGCCTCAGGGCCTCTTCCACCCGTCCCACCCATGCCGGATCCGGCTTACCGCGGGGCAGCACTCTCTTTGCGCGATCTGCCGAACCCACCTTCGCAACGACCACACTGAATACCGCACCCCGTGCTGCCTTCCACTCGGGAGCAGCCCTTAGGGCCGCAAGCGCGAACCGGGCGGCCGAGCTGAGCCTGCCGGCATGCATTTCCAGGCGCGCCGCGGCCACCGCTGGATTCGGATCGAACGGAAAGAGCCTCAGCGAAGAACGGAACTCCGAAAACGCCCGCGCAGTATCCCCGCGTTCCAGAAAAACCCTACCCAGGTTGAAGTGTGCTGTATTGAGGGTCACCTCTTTTCTGACGAACGCCCAAGCGGCGGCAACCACCGCGGAGTCGGCTTCGCTCTCATACGGCTCAACCTTCCCTCCGGCCGACTCATATGGCCAATGCTGTTTCAACATGTGCACCCGTATCTTGCCGATTTCCCTGTCCAGATCCGTCACACCTGCCAGGGCTTCGTACCCCGCCGCATCGAGCGCCCGCGTGAAGTCCCACGCCTCCTCTGGAACGACGATGCCCTTCTCATAGAGGGTCTTCACCAGAAGATCCGCAACAAGCGCATTGCCGCGCAGATTGAAGTGCAGATGCTCAAGGAAGAACTCCTCGCCCGGCGCGCGCGGGCTGGCCGAGGCGAAAAGTGCGGAATCGACCCTCACCAATGTGGCTCCAGCCGAAGAGGCCGCCTGCCGGATCGTCTCGTTGATGAACGAAGGCGCCCTGAAGGGAACGGCGTCCAGATCGCGCGCAGCCACGTAATGCCGCCTGGCCGTCTCCGAATCCCCAAGCGCCTCCAAGCATCTGGCGTAGAGGAAGTGAGCCCGGGCGTACAACGAGTCTATCTCGACCGCCTCCCGCAAGAGGCCGCGGGCGCGCTCGAGTCGCAAGCCGACGCCGGTACCCATACTGTCTGCAGGGAGGGCTGACCTTTCAGCGGGGCCTTCAGACAGCTCGTCATCCTCCGCTGCTCGTAGCAGGCCCTCTGCCTCCTCCATCAAGGCGTCGAAGCGAGCCGCCTCGCCAAATCCAGGACTGTGCACGGACCCGAAGGGGGGCTGATCGCGAAGATTAGAGGCTAGCTCGCAGAGCAGGACGGGCACGCCGGTATCGCGCGTCTTCCAAAGAATCGCCTCCAGGTTCTCCCTGAAGACCTCCCTTGCAGCGTGTCTCAAAGGACTCCAGGGCGCCACCGAGCGATCCTTCGCCATCGACTCCATGACATTCCGGACCCCCTTCCCGCCCGGGCGCAGCCGGTTCTTGTGCGGAAGCAGCGATCGAAGCAGGTAGCTCAGCCTGAGTGAGAGAACCACGCGCGCGACGCGGACGGCTAGAGGAGAACGGCCGAGGGCGGAGACGGAAGCAACACCCCCTGCCCCGTAGAACTCGTTGTGTCCCATGTAGATGACAATGAAATCGGGATGGGCCTCTAGCACCTCACCCATAAGGTCTCGCACCGTGTGGCTGTTTATGGCTGTCATCGCGCAGACGACAGGCTCGATCTGATACCCGGGAAGGAGCCGCTCGAGCCTGGCACCCAGTAGCCCTCCGAAGGAGGCGTGTGCGTGATACGGAAAGCCCGCGGTGGTCGACCCACCCAGGCAGACAAACCTGACTGAGCGCTCTGGCTTGGTTGGGGTGAAGTACTGGAAGCCCATCCGCGGCATCATGGTGCGCATCCACTCGGGGAAGTACCGACGAGCCACATCCGGGTTTGTGGCCATGAGCGTGAGCGCGCCCTGCCTGCGCTCCAAGAAGAGGGGCTCAGGGGCAAAGAGCCCGAAGACTCTCAGGCCGACCTCCACTGCTCCCAGAATGAGGAACGGGAGCAGCAGCGTGATGCTCCAAAACAGCAGTCTTCTTCCCATCGCCGATACCGTGGCTGGAGGACCCGCCGCGCTCAAGGCATTCCAGGGCGGGCACGCATGTCCCCCGGCGGCTAGCAGAGTACCACGGCCGGCGCCATCAACCCAGACGACAATGCCCCTCTCACCCTGCCGGAATCCAAGGGCGCAGCCCTGCTGCAGGGGAACCGTTGAGTCTCGTGAGAGTAGAGCTCTCACGTAGAAGCAACATTCCCGCCCGGACTTGACGATCACGATATGAACGGGTATTCTTCGCGAGAAATGGCGGATATTCGCCGATAGATGCCCCGGGGTAACCTGGGACAAATCGCAAGGCGGCGAAGAGCCCGACCACGATCGGGCCAGGGAGATAACCGCAGTGGAACTCGGCCAGGACGGACACAGAGCGCTCGACCGACAGCGGAGGCCTCAGCTTCCACGCAAGGAGCGCGAACGGCTGCGCCACCGCGATGAAGTGCTACAGGCAGCCGAAACGCTGCTGGAGCGCCGCTCGTACAGGGATCTGACAGTTCAGGAGATAGCGGAAGAGGCGGAGTTCAGCGTTGGTTACCTCTATAAGCTCTTTGGGAGCAAGGAGGATATCTTTGCGACGCTCATCAAGCAGAAGAGCCGCATGCTTCGCGATCTCTTCGACAGACATCTGCTTTCCAATCTGCCGACAAGAGAACGGCTACTGGGCCTCGTCAGGGCCCTGATGGCCTGGCTCAACGAGAACACGGCCTTCGCAACTACGTATGTACGCGAGCTCCGCACGTTGGCCTTGAGTAACGAGGAGCTGGCTCACGCCAAGGAGGAAAACGAGGAGCATGCCCTGAAGCGACTCCACGCTTTCTTCCAGGAGGCCATCGACAGGGGTGAGCTCGGCAGCGGAGAGCCCCCCGTCATGGCGAAAACCCTGTGGTCCCTGATGTGGGGCTTCATAGAGGAGGATCTGATACGCGGTGAGAGAAGAGACTGGACCGACTATGCGGATCCCATCGTGGGCATCGTCACGAGGGCCTTCCCGCCCGAGTCCTGAGATCCGACGCTCCACGAAAGAACGAAGGTGCGGCAGCACTGCCTTCCTCCGAACCAAAGCCGCCTGCTTTGCAGCCACGCTTGCCATGGCGGTAGCCACGGCAGCCTCGGGGGTAGCGGCTTCGGACCGGGACGCTGGGCCCGTACCGGCGCCGGGTGGCGCCGTGCCGCAAGGAGCCCCCGGCGGTTCCCATGGCTCCCGTCTTACCGCCCTCTCGCTGCAGGAAGCGGTGCGGATGGCCCTTGAGCGCAACGAAGCGGTCCTCATAGCAAGGGAGGCGGCGAGGAAGGCTTCAGCAGGAGTGTCGGAAGCCCGTAGCGGTGTTCTTCCCCAGATATCCCTCCAGGGCGTCTACCAGCGCAACATCATGAAGCCCGCGATGTTCCTGCCAAAGGAGTTCGCCATGATGATGATGTGCGGCCAGGGAGATGCTGGAGGAGACTCCGCAGGTCCACCACCGGAAATCCCAGACCATATAAAGGTCGAGATAGGCTCTGACATCGAAGCTAACGGAGCCTTGCGCCTGGACCAGGTGCTCTTTGCCTTCGGCCGCATCGGCAACGCCGTCAAGTACGCATCGCTGTATAAGCGGATGGCAGAGCGCGGGATCGCTCTCGCCGAAGATCAGATCACCTTCGCCGTGAAGGAAGCCTACTACCGAGTGCTGCTACTGGAGCGCCTGCGGAGAATCAGGGAGGAATCGGTCGACCAGGCCCGCTCGCATCTGGAGATCGTCAGGAACAAGTTCGAGCATGGTGCCGCCTCCCGCTTCGAACTGAAGCGTGCCGGGGTGGAAGTACGCAACCGGATACCAGAGCTCATATCCGCCGAAAACGCGCTCTCCTTGGCTCGCCGCGATCTGGCCCGCTTGATCGGCCTCGACGGAGGCGACTCGCTGGCCCTGACCGACACGCTCCGCTACGAGCCCGTACACGTGAGCGAGGAAGCAGCCATCTCGGCGGCCCTCTCCAACCGACCCGAGATACAGTCACTTGAAGCAAGAGTGGAAGCGCAGAAGAAGCTGGTCTCAATCTATAAGGCGAGCAACCTGCCGATCTTCGGACTCTTCGCGCAACTGGCCCTCCAAGGGCAGGCGGGCGCGGAACATCCGCTCGACGTTTTCAAGGAAGGCAACAGGGCCACCTCACTCTCCGCAGGGATCACCGTGAGTTTGCCCTTGTTTGATGGCCTGAAGGGAAGAGCAAAGACAGAACAGGCCCGGGCCGACCTCAGACAGGCACAGCTTGAGCTCCGGCAGGCCGCTGAGGCAATCAAACTCGAGGTCTCCAAAGCTGTCCGCGACCTGGAGAGCGTCCAGCGAGAGTACGAGGCCCAGCTCGCAGGAGTCGAGCTGGCCGAGGAGATGTACAAGATCGCTGTCACCAGATTCGAGAATGGACTCTCGACACAGCTCGAGCTCACAGACGCAGAAACAGCACTGGACTACGCGAGAACGGGAGCGGCCGAAGCCCTGTACAGATACAACGTGGGCAAGGCGAACCTGGAGCGCGTGACAGGAACTTCCATAGGCACTCTCTGCGGGAGGAGCACCAGATGAAGACCTTGGCGAAGACCATCCTGTGGGTCGCCATCGCAGGCGCTGTTGTAGTCATCTTCGGTGTTACGGCGAAGAACAGGCTCCAGTACACCGAGACGAAGAGCATCGAGGAAATCCAGCAGTCCCAAGGGGTGCCGGTGGACATCGTGGTCGCGCGGCGCGCACCCCTCGAAGACTGGCGGGAGTTCGTTGGCGTGGCCGAAGGCTACGAGCAGGTGAGCCTGATGGTCGACTTCAGAACCCGCATAGCAGCTGTAAATGCCGATGTCGGAGACGAGGTCAAGAAGGGAGAAACGGTCGTACTGCTCGATCCCTACGATCCGGCGCGCTTCATGATCAACCTGGAGAGTGCCCGGGCCGCATATGAAAACGCCCGCAAGGACAGTGTACGCATCGAGGCACTCTTCAGAAGCGGGGCCGTCTCCGAGCAGGACCTCGATAGGGTCCGCACGGCGTGCAAGGCGGCCAGGGTGAACTGGCTGACCGCCAAGCGAGCGGTGGAGCTGGATGCACCCTTCGACGGAATCGTAACTTCGATAGACGTACAACCTGGCGACTACGCACCTGCACAGCAGGTCTTCGCCACCATAGCCTCATACGACAGCATCCGGGTCCGGCTTGAGTTGAGCGGCACGGAAAGAAGCCTGGTTCGGAAGGACCAGCCCGCCCGCATCGAGCTCGATGGTCGCCCCGTACTCAAGGGCAAAGTCAGCAAGGTCTCCCTCAGCGCTGATCCCGTGACAAGGCTTTTCTCCGCCGAAGTCGTCGCCCCGAACGCCGGACACATCGTGCGCCCTGGAATGCTTGTCGGCGTCCAGATCCTGGCTGGAAGCTCTGGCGAGTATCCTCTCATCCCAGAGGCGGCATTGCTCGGAGAAGGCAAAGCACAGCACGTCTTCGTGGTCGAGGCCAAGGCTGACACACTCCGCGCCAACCGCCGTAGCGTGACCACAGCCCTCCGCGCTGGAGGGCTGGTTGCCGTAAGCGAAGGCCTGCAGCCTGGAGAGAAGGTGGTTGTGTGGGGCCAGAACAAGCTCATCGACGGCACGCTCGTACGGATTCATGAGGATGCAAGCCCCAGGTACTTCGGGACCCGCTAGCAGGAGGCCGCAGCGATGTTCCTGTCGCACCTATCCGTCAAACGTCCTGTCTTCACGACGATGCTGGTGCTGGCGTTCGTCGTGCTTGGGGTATTCGCGTATCTCAAGCTCGCGGTGGAACTGACGCCCAACGTGGAGTTCCCGGTTGTAACAGTCACCACGATCTATCCTGGGGCCGGTCCGGAAGAGATCGAAAGCCAGGTCACGACCAAGATCGAGGATGCCGTCAGCACCCTGGCCAACATAGATCTGCTGGAGTCCATATCGAGGGAGAGCGTCTCGTTCGTGATAGTACGCTTCGAACTCGAGGTCGACGCTAATGACGCAGCAAACGACGTCCGGGCGAAGGTCGACGCGATTCTGCACGAGCTGCCCTCGGGGATCGAGAAGCCCAAGGTCGTCAAGTTCGAGCTGGGCGCAAGGCCCATCATATCACTCGCTGTCTCGAGCGACCGCTCGGTCAATGAGACCTATGCGGTGGCGGATAAGATCATTCGCGACAGGCTGGTACAGCTGCCTGGTGTCGCAAACGTGGAGATAATCGGCGGGCAGAAGCGTGAGATTCAGGTCGCCGTGGATAGACGCAAGCTCGACTACTACGGGCTCACCGTATCTGCGGTAACCTCCGCCATCGCTTCCGAGAATCTCAATATGCCGGAGGGCAGGATAACCGGAACCGACCGGGAGTACCTTGTACGAACAATGGCAGAGTTTTCCTCGATCGAAGAGATCGAGGATCTCCAGATTCCCCTCCCTGCCGGAGGGTTCGTACCTCTTAGGGAGGTGGCGGAGGTCCGCGACACCTACGAGGAAGCACGCAGCCGCGCCCGCTTCAACGGCAAGCCAGCCGTCCAGATAGACATAGTCAAGCAGTCAGGAGCAAACACAATCAAGACCGCGAACGCGGTGTACAAGGCCATAGAGAGGCTCCGAAAGGAGCTCCCGGATGACTTCGTAATCGAGATTGCCAACGACGACTCCGTATTCATCCGCGACTCCGTGAGGGACGTACAGCAGAACATCCTGATAGGCATACTTCTGACCGCGGTGCTCCTGTACATTTTCCTGCGCAGCATGCGCGGAACGTTCATTGCAGCGGTGGTCATGCCGGCTGCGATCGTATCGACCTTCCTCCTCATCCAGGCCAGCGGCTTCACCCTGAACATCCTCACTCTCATGGCCCTTGGCATCTCCGTTGGCATCCTGGTTACCAACTCCATCGTGGTGCTCGAGAACATCGTCCGGCACCTGGAGCGAGGAGAAGATCCCAGGCAGGCAGCGATTCTGGGAACCGACGAAATCGCGCTCGCCGTTCTGGCCTCAGTAATGACGAACATCGTCGTCTTCGTCCCCATCGCTTTCATGAGCGGCATAGTAGGGCGATTCTTCCTCCAGTTCGGGATGACCGTAGTCTTTGCAACGATCTTCTCGCTCATCATCTCCTTCACACTTACCCCGATGCTCTCCTCGGTGATCTTGAAACGAATCGGCGGCGCAACTCGCAACAACAGGCCTGGTGGTGAGACCAAGAGGAAGCGACCGGGCCTCATGGAGCGCCTCGCCGGCACCTACCGTAGCGTGCTGGCATGGGGCCTCGAGAGAGCCCGGAACCGCTGGCTCCTCGTCGGAGGCACAACTGTGCTCCTGATCTTCGGCATCGCCCTCTTGCGGCTTTCGGGAGCCGAGTTCGTACCGAAGATCGACCAGGGCATCGTATTGGTTGGGGTTGACCTGCCTGCCGGAACACCCCTTGAAGTGACCGAATCGACGGTTGCCGAGATCGAGGGAATCCTCAAAGGCCTGCCCGAGGTGCGCTCGATACTGAGCACGATCGGCGGGGCCAATCTCGGTGTTCATCAGGCAACCATTCGCGCCAAACTCATCGACCGCGCCAAGCGCAGCAAGACGGCATATGAGCTCGCAAACGAGTTGCGTCCTATGCTGGCCGGCATCCCGGCTGCGGACATCTCGGTCTCGGCGAGCCTGAGGGAAAGCCAAAGCAGCGCAGACCTGGAAATCGACGTGCTTGGCGACGACATCGGTGAGCTTCGGCGCATCTCCGATCAGCTGAAGGAGATCACCGCCTCGGTCACGGGGCTGGTGGACGTAGAGACGAGCTGGGAAGAGGGTGCAACGGAGCTGGTCTTTGTCCCCGACCGCGACGAACTCGCCCGCCGTGGACTCTCCACCGGGGCCGTGGCGATGCTGCTGCGTAATGCCTATGAGGGTGACGATCGGTCCATCTTCCGCGAGGCAGGGGAGGAGTATGCGATAAGGGTGCAGCTGCGCGATCAAGACAGGCAGCAGGTTGAGTCACTGGAGAGCCTCCGGCTGGCGCTGGGTCCCACCCCAATCCCCCTTTCACAGCTGGGGCATCTGGAGCGCAGGCGGGCGGATGCGGAGATCCTTCACCGGGAGCGCCAGAAGCGCATCACGGTCCGGGCCAACATCGCCCACGGTACGCTGGGAGGAGCTGTGGATGCGATCCGCCGGCGCCTGGACGAGATCGACCTGCCCCCGGGCTACAGGATCAAGTTCGCAGGCGACTACGAGTTCCAGCAGGAGAGCTTTACATCCATCTTCCAAGCCCTGATCCTTGCGATCATCCTCACCTACGTGGTCCTCGCGATGATCCTCGAGTCGTTCGTACATCCTGTCACCGTGATGCTCACCCTGCCACTGGGGCTCATTGGTGCGGCCCTGGGCCTCTTCTTCAGCGGCCAGACTGTAAATGTCCTTAGCCTCATGGCTGTCGTCATGCTCGTGGGTATCGTGGTCAACAACGCGATCCTCCTGCTGGATTATGTCTCCCAACTGCGACGGCGCGGTATGCCCCTGAAAGAGGCAATCCTCGAAGCCTGCCCCGTCAGGCTGAGGCCCATCGTCATGACCAACCTTGCCATCGCCGTAGGGATGATTCCGCAGGTCATGAGTGGAGCGGGAGCGGAGTACAGGGTAGCCATGGCCGCGGTCACTATGGGCGGTGTCCTGGTAAGTGCCCTCTTCACCCTGGTGCTGATCCCATCGTTGTATTTCGCCTTCGAGAGGCTTATACGAAGGGCCGAGTGAGCGGCTTGCGCCATCCGGACCCACTCATCCGGGAGGTGCCCACCCGGGCGGCCACGCTGAAAGACCCATGGCGGCCCTGACCCCGGGCCTCACCCAAGAGCACACGAGAAGATGAAAGCACGGACTAAGCCTGGAAGCAGGGGAGTCTGCGAGCCGCAGCGCACCCCCGCCTGGGCGGTAGTGCTGGCAACTGCCGCCGCTTTGCTCGCCACAGGCTGCACGAAGGAGCCGGGCGTTCCTAAGGTGCAGAAGTTCTCCGAGACCCGCGAGGTCATGGGAACGCTCGCAACCATCACGGCGGTCTGCGGCAAGGGTGTAGACGTCCCGCGGGCTTTCGATCGGGCATTCTCCGTGCTCGATAGCGTCGAAGCCCTCATGAGCGCCCACCGCGAGGACACCGAAATCGCCCGCGTGAACGCCGCTGCGGGGGGTACGCCGGTGCCGGTAAGCCCCTGGACGGTAGCGGTGGTCGAAAGCGCGCTGGCTGCGTGCAAGCTCTCTGGCGGCGCCTTCGATGTCACTGTGGGCCCATTAGTAGAGCTCTGGAAGGCATCCGCCAGGGCAGAAACCCTGCCCTCCCCCGAGGCCATCGATCGAGCGCTGGCGTTGGTAGGTCCCTCGGGAGTGGAGATCGCCGCAGGGCCTGGCGGCGCCAGAGTCGGACTCAAGCGGATGGGAATGCGCATCGACCTCGGCGGCATCGCTAAGGGTTTCGCGATAGACCGAGCCGTTGAGGCCCTCCAGGCCGAAGGAGTAGAGGCCGGGATCGTCGAGGTCGGAGGTGATCTGCGCTGTTTCGGGCGCATCCCCCGAGCTTTGATCGGAGCTAAGGCCACACTGCCGGTGCGAACCCGAAGACTCAGGAAACCAAGGGCGGGGGGCAGCGGCTTCTTCCCCGGCCTTCGCAGAACGAAGGGCGTGAGGCTCGAGGATCTCACTCGCTGGCCCATAGGACTCCAGAGCCCGTTCGAAGACGAGGGCCTCCTTGGGAAGATCCGCCTTGGCGACCAGGCAGTGGCAACCTCAGGCCACTACCGAAGGTTCGTGGAGATCGGAGGACACCGGTTCTCGCACATCATCGACCCGCGCTCTGGTCAGCCGGTGGGGCATCCTGCAAGCGTCTCCGTGCTAGCAAGCAGCGCCCTGATCGCTGATGCCCTCGCAACCGCGCTGACGGTCCTCGGCAGCGAAGCAGGACTGGCGATGGTAGACACATTGGAAGGCATTGAGGCGCTGATCGTAGAGGGCGATCCCCAGCGCCCCACGATCCTCAAGAGCTCCGGGTTCCCGCCTCTCGAGCCTCTAGGAGCATCCGATGGAAGATCTCGAGATCCGTAGCGCGAGGGCTTCTGACCTGCCCGAGATCGCCGAGCTCAGTGCCCGGATCTGGAACGGCGAGGACTACTTGGCCCGGAAGGCACCAGAATGGCTGGAGGATGGGCACTTCTATGTGGCCGTCTACCGGGGCCGACTAGCCGGCACAGCAAAGGTTACGATATTGCCCGGCCGCCTGGCCTGGCTCGAAGGCCTTCGTGTAGACCCGGACCTGCGCGGGCGCGGCATCGCGAAGGCATTGACCAAGCACTGTGTGGGGGTGGCCACAGGCCTTCGGAGGAAAGGCGAAGTAGACGCAGTAGAGTTTGCGACCTTCTTTCGAAACCAGGCTAGCATACACATCTCCACCCAGGCCGGCTTCCATCTGGCTGAGCGTTTCTACATGCTCTGGTGCCCGGCTAGTGAGGACGGCCCACCTGTAGAGGTGCCAAGGGGCGAAGTCGTTCAGATTCGAGCCCAAGAGGAAGGGGAAGTAGAGGAGGCGCTGGCCTTCCGCTGGCCCGGGAGGATTCCCACTGGCTGGAAGTTCCTCCCTCCGGCTCCGGAAGCCCTGCAGTGGCTCAGACAGTCGCTCAGCTTCTTCCGGCTGGCCCGGGGGGTATTCGCAGTAAGAGAAGGGACCGTTGCCAGGATCACCCCCGTGGCCCGTCCCCAGCCCGGAGCTCTCGAAGCCCTTGGTTCACTTGCGGTACTGCTGCGTGAGCGGGGCGCATCCCGCTCCAGCCTCGTCCTCCACGAATCCTGGTCCGACCTCATCGAGCCCTGTCTTAAGGCCGGCTTCGGCTTCTGGGAAGAGACTCCGGAGCCCAACGTTCTCGTCTTCGAGCTGCCGCGGTAGCGATATCCCCCTGTTCGGCAGAAAAGGCGTATCAGAGTGGTGGCCCCGCGCGTCTGTAGGAACGGAGGGGACGCGCATAGGTGCGTGAGTACCCAAAGGCAGCAGCAACACAACGAGAGGAGGTGTCACAGATGAAGAGGCTTACCTTTGCTACCGCAGTCCTGGCGGTTCTGGGTCTAGCCCTGCTGCCGACGAAGGCCTTCGCCCTGCTCGAGCTCGACATCGGCTTCGATCCGACCGAGGCCTGCCCGGGCGATCGCGTCATGTTCTCGGCCAACCTCACCAACATTGGCGAGGAGGATGAGCACGTGATCGTCACGGCGACGGCCGAGTTCGAGGGCGAGGAAATCGGTACCTTCGAGGGTGAGTTCGAGCTGGCCGCGGGCGAAGGGATCTCGGAAGAGATCGCTCTCATGATCCCGCCCGCAAGCCCGCCCGGAACGCTCGTGGTGACCATCACCGCCACCGATTCGGACGGCACCGTCGAGGACTCGGCGGAGCTGACCGTGCTCGAGTGCGACGGCATCATGGGCGGCATCAGCCCGAGGGTGCTGATCAACCCGCTGAGAAGGGCCTTCGCGCGGCTCGGACTCCGCTAGGCAGGAGTGCTTCGAGGGGCTGGGGCACAAGCCCCAGCCCCTTGTTGCATCCGGGGCCGCGCCCGGGACTCCGAAAATCCGGTCCGGAGCTTCCCGCAACGTCTCATGAGTTGACGCAGCAGGCAACTATGGCAGCCTCCGCGCGTGTGCGTGGAGCCACTTCCGAGAGGGGGCAGCAATGATTGCAACGGCGCAGGCTTCGGGCAAAGCCGCTGTTCTAATCCTACTTCTATCACTGGTCCTTCCCTGCCTCTTCGCCTTCTCCGCCTATGCCGAGGATATCGAACTGCTCTCCAGCTGGGCATCGACTGAGGACGGCGAGCAGTTCGGCATTCGGGTAGCCATAGGCGGCGACTTCAACGGAGACGGCAAGGCGGACCTTGCTGTGGGGGCAAGCACCAACGACGAAGCAGGCAACAACGCAGGCCGCGTGGCGATCTACTTCGGCGGATCCGCGCCCTCGGAGGACCCCGACCTGGAACTCTTCGGCAGTGAGGGCAGCTTCTTTGGCGGAGCCCTCGCCTGGCCCGGGGACATAGACGGCGATGGATACGACGACCTGCTGGTTGGAGCATTCAGGGCAGGAGACGCCGGCGAGAACGCGGGCAAGGCATATCTCTTCCTTGGTGGAGAGGAACCGGATTCCGACCCAGACCTCATCCTCCTCGGCCCTGCAGAGGGCGCCTACTTCGGCCGGGGAGTTGCCGGCCTGGGAGATGTGAACGGCGATGGATACTGCGACTTTGCGGTGGGCGCGCCCAGGACAACGAATGGAAATGTATACGTGTACTTCGGCGGACCGGTACTGGACGGCACGGCAGACCTGATCCTGGAAGGTCCCGAAGAGGATTGCCGCTTTGGAGAGTCTGTCGCCGGCCTTGGTCCTATCGACGGAAACACCGGAAATGACTTTGCGGCGGGTGCACCGCGTTTGAGCATAGATCATCTCTGGCGCGGCGGAGTGTTCGTCTACTCCGGCGGCAGCGGCCTTGACGAGACTCCAGACCTGGTGGTGATCGGCGACGAACCCCTGGCTCAGTTCGGAACCTCTGTCGCGCCCGGTGGAGACATCAATGGAGACGGATCACCGGATATGCTGGTGGGTGCCCCCTACCGGAACAACGACCCCACCATCGACTGCGGTGCCGTCTTCGTTTTCTACGGGGGTGCAGGCTTCGACGACGTCCCCGACTTCGTTTTCTTTGGCGCCAATGAAGACGACAACCTTGGCATGAGCGTGGCCGGCTGCGGCGATGCTACGAGCAATGGATACGACGACATTCTGGCTGGCGCCCCAAGGGTGGATTACGGCGGGATGGACGTTGGGATGGCCGTCGTCATCCCCGGCGGCTCCCCGCCCTCCGGCAGCGAGGCGCTCTATTTCTATGGAGAAGACGCAAACGATCAGTTCGGGCTCTCGGTAGCCGGAATCGCTTGCTGCGGTAACAGGAGCTTCACTGGCTCCCCCGACCCCGATTTCGCAGTCGGTGCCTGGGGCCATGGGATAGGAGGCAAAGCCTACGTCTACGGCCAGCCCGGTTCCGGCTCGGCAGCTCCCGAACCCTTGGCCGAGAGCATTCTCACGCTGTCTCTGAATCCCTCGAGTCGCTTCACCTTCTCTACGCCACAGGCGGGGAAGTCTCCCCTACGGCTCAGCATACTCTCGGTCGACGGAGCGCTCGTCAACATTCTGGAAGGCGCTGGCACAGTGATTTGGGAGGGAACAGACGAAGAGGGGCGCCCGGTACCAGCAGGCACGTACTTCTATGTGGCCACAACAGACCGGGGCAGATGCAGGGGAAGGGTTCTTCTCATCCGGTAGCGCCGCATCGGCGGCACAAAGAGGCTAGGCGCCTAGGCAGGAAAGGCCGGCACCCAAGGGTGCCGGTCTTTCAGTAAGCCGCAGAAGCAAGGTGTCAACAGAAGCGCCGCGTCTCACCCAGACCCTCCGGAGACGTTCCCCATCCTGTTTAAGACTTCCCTGGCCTCTCTGTCAGCCGCAGCAGGCTCGAGCAGCGAAGGCCGAACCATGATCACGAGTTCCACACGCTCCTCAACTTCATGCCTTTGCTTGAACAGGTAACCAAGTATTGGAATCTTGCAAAGCAGAGGAACGCCGGTCTCCTTGACAGTCCTGTTCTTCTTTATCAGGCCGCCAATAATCAGCATGTGCCCGTCTTTGACACGGACGACTGCATCTATCTCTCTGATATCCAGGACCGGGGCATTGGCTATTATCTCAGTCGATGTTGCCCCAGGAGGAAACACGTCTTCCCCGGCAAGCTCCGTGATTGCTGGATGAATGGACAGTGTAACCTCCCCCTCTGGCGAAACCTGAGGCGTGACGTCCAGGACCAGGCCTATCGTGACTCTCTGAGGCTCCACACTCAGAATTGGCTCGGAGCTGCCGTTCGGATTCGACTCGTAGTCTATTCTCTGCGAGAAGAAACTCTGCTCGCGAGCCACTTTGATAATGGCCTTTTGGTTGTTGAGCGTGACAACTCGGGGTGAACTCAGAACCTCCACCCGGCCCTGCCTAGAAAGGGCATCTATGACTGCATCGAAGTCGCCATAGGAAACAGCCACCTGGAAGAGCCCATTCTGCGGACTCAGCCGCTGAGTGACGGCAACATCGTCTTTCCCGGAGATATCCAAGATGTCACCGGCGCCGGGGATCCGACTCCAGTCGATCCCGTGGTGACATTCCTCACTAAGAGCGACTTCCAGGACCTTTGCTTCGATGAGGACCTCCCTGCAAAGGGCTTCTTTGATGGCCTCAAGGAACTCCGCTGCCTGCTGGAGCTTCTGGTGGGTCGAAGTGACGATGATCACTCCGGAGATGGGGTTGACAACTAGCCTGGAGCCGTCACTCCCAGAGTAGGCCGTTGCCTGGGAATCCGATTGTTCAGCCTCGCTCCCACCTTCCTCCACGACCGCATCGAAGAGGATACCTTGAAGGCCTCTGACGACCTCTCCCCAGACGTCGGCGGCCATGGTGGATGATACCGAGACGCTGCTCTCTCCACCTTGGAAGCCAGAGGCTGGCCCGCCCTCAGCAGATCCTTCCTCGGTCCTGCCGCTGCTAGCACTAAGGACAGAGGAACCACTCCGGATGCCAGTGACATAGTCCAAGCGGAAGACTCTTGTCTCCAGGGCGTGTCCGTATACGCGCAGAAGGCCACCCTCGATCTCGAAGGCGTAGCCGTGCCCATCGAGAAGGTGTTGCAGTGCTTCCGATAGCCCCCTTCCCGTTACGACCGCCGTCACGCTGCCGCGGACGTCCTGGTCCACTACCACATCAAGGCCAGCCTGCTTCGCAATTGCCACCACAACGCCGGCCAGGTCCGCATTCTCAGCCGAGATCGTCACGCGGCTTGTATCAATCCCCGTCCCGGCAGAGGCCCACCCAGCCCTGAAACAAAGGGGAAGTACAAACAAGAGCGTAAGGAGAACCATCCGCAGGGCGGGCGCTTCCGCGCCCCGAGGTTGGACGCGAGTGACCTCGCTCATCAGGACCTCCAAGGTGTCAGTGCACATGCTCTGCTGTCTGATGCCGTGACAGGCCGCCCGCGGGCTCCGGATGCGCCACGAGGGCAAAGAATCCACCACGCTACGTATATCGACTGCTACCGCAGAAACAAAAGCCGGCTGGCACCGTGACGAGATACGGTACGCTGCGCCCTAGTGGCCAGCCCCGACCCTCCTAGAGCGGAAGCGCACAACAGGCTTGCCCTCGGGGGGATCGGGAACATAGGGGTCTCCCCACCCGTCCCGGGCCAGGTAGTCAGCCCCTTGGGGGAGATACCCGCGCGCCTCGAGCACGCCTCGAGCAGCCGACCAGTCGTTGGGGAGGGGTTCAGATGGTAAGTACTTGGCGTTGTATGCCTTGACAGCCATGTTTATGAGCGAAAGCTCTTCCAGAGTGTGCGCTCTTCGGATTGGGGTGACATCGATACGCATCTTGATGTCGTCCGCGCTGCCAAGCCTTCTGTCAGGTCCGCCGCTTGCCACCACGAGCACTGAATCCCCTTCCTGTTCTACCAGGTATGCTCTGTTCCAAGCATCCTTCGAGACATCCGGCTCGACATTGGCTGAACCCGACATCGGCGGATATATGTAGGGACCTGCCCATCCCGACACACCCTTAGGCTCCACTTCAAGATCACGGAGCTTCCTTGGCAGCTCCCAAGTGTCGCTGAAATACGACTCAACAGCCTTGGCGATAGCCGACATCTCGGCCCGCGTCTCCTTCTTCTTCGCCCGGTCCACGGCCACTGTCACCGCAGGAACAGCCACCCCAACGACAATGGTCATGATCGCAACGGCGACGATCATCTCAAGAAGTGAAAAACCATCTCCCCTGTGCAAGCGAATACCAAAGGCCCCTGACATGGACATGTCCACTCCCACCTCAGAGCGATGCGTACAAGGTGAAGACAGGGAGGATGGCACCCAGGAGCACGAAAGCAGTCACGGCTCCCGCAATCACGATGATCGCAGGCTCTATCACTGCAACGACACGCTTCACCCGGCGCGGCAAGGATGCGTTGAAGTACGCAACTGCCCGGCCTAGCGCCTCCACCGTCTCGCCCGTCTGCTCGCCGAGATTTATCAAGCCAGCTACCAGAGGATCGAACTCACGCACGGAACCGAGCGCCTCAGACAGCAGTGCGCCCGAGATCACCATGTCGATGGCATCGTCGATATGTTTCTGTACAAGGATGCTGCCGCTAGCCCTGCCGGCCATCTGCATTGCCTCCGTTGTCTCTACTCCTGCCTCCAGGAGGGTGCGGAATGTGGAGACAAACCGAGCTGCGGCCGCATCCCGGGCAAGCTTCCCAAACCACGGCAGCGACATCTTCACGCGGTCTAGCCACAGGGCCACGGACGGCCTCTTTGAAGCGAACTTGAACCCGATCGCACCCGCCGCAAGGAATCCGAATAGGTAAGGCCAATACCGCTCGAGTGTGGAAGAGAGCACCATGAGAATGCGAGTAGGCACCGGCAACGAGACCTCACCCTCGGGCATTAGCGCGAGGATCCTAGGAAGAAGGAAGGTGAGCAGCAGCACAACCAGGCCGGAGAGCGCGACCAGGAGCACCGCCGGGTATGAGAAGGCATGGCTCACTTTTCCTCGCACCCGCTGCTGCCACTCCATCTCACTGGCGTAGCGGCCCATCACCTCGCCCATCGCCCCGGACGCTTCCCCGGCCTCCACCATCGTCACAAGAAGCGGATCGAAAACCGCAGGGTAGTCCCGCATGGCCTCAGACAGGAGCCTCCCAGAGCGAACGTCCTCTACCACAGCGCGGAGAATCTTGGAGAAGGCCTTTCCGGCCCTCCGTTCTGCAAAGTCCTCCAGCGCTTCCACTACTGACAGACCGGAAGCGGTGGTTACGGAGAGGTGGTAGGCCATCTCGACGACCTCGGAGCGGGAAACGCGGCCTGATCCGGAGTCTATCCTCGAGCGTGCTTCGCCCAGGATGCGCACAAGAACGTCGCCCTTCGCCTGTACAATCTTCTCCAGCGCGAGCGTATCTTCTGCCTCTATCACCCGAACGGCCGTTCCACCGTCCGCCTCACCTATTTCGCACTTGTAGAACGGCATTGCTACTGGGAAACCCTCAGGACCTCCTGAATACTCGTTATCCCGGCAAGCACCTTGGCCTTCCCGTCATCGAGCATTGTCTTCATCCCCTTCGCCTTGGCCGCCTTCATGATTTCAGCTTCTCCAGCGTGTTCGGAGATCATCCTCGCGTATTCAGGGTCCATCGTGAAAACCTCGAAGATCCCGGTTCTCTTGGCGTACCCAGTCCCTCGGCACCTCGGGCAACCATCTGGTTTGTACAAGGTTGTGCCCGGTTCAACACCAAGCCATTCGGCCTCTTCCTCACTCGCCTCATAGGCCTGCTTACACTCATCACACAGACGCCTCACAAGCCGCTGCCCTATCACAGCGCTGAGGCTCGAGGAAATCAGAAAGGGTTCGATACCCAGGTCGAGGAGTCGTGGTACCGCCCCCACGGCAGTGTTGGTATGTATGCTGCTCATGACGACGTGGCCGGTCAGAGATGCTCTGAGAGCAACGTCGGCGGTCTCGCGGTCCCTTATCTCTCCCACCAAGACCACGTCGGGATCCTGGCGGAGGATCGTACGGAGCCCCTCGGCGAACCCATAGCCGATGGCAGTATCCACTTGCGACTGTCTTATGAGGGGGAGCTCGTATTCTATGGGATCTTCGACTGTGACAACCTTCCGGGTCATTGCATCGACCAGCGTCAACAGAGAATACAGTGTGGTAGTCTTACCTGAGCCCGTAGGTCCGGAAACGAGGATCATCCCGTATGGCTTTGCAAGCAGGGCCGTCAGCTGCTCGCGAAGCGTCTCGTCCATCCCTAGAGCCTTCAGGTCCAGTGATACACTGCCCTTGTCCAGGATCCTTATCACCACGTTCTCACCATGCGCGGTAGGCATCGTTGATATGCGCAAATCAATCCTTCGCTCCCTACGCTGCAGCGTAATCCTTCCGTCCTGAGGCTTTCTGCGCTCGGTTATGTCCATCTTGGCAAGGACCTTTATGCGCGTGATAACCGCTGACGTGAGGCTCACTGGGAGGGTCTCGCCGGGATGCAACATCCCATCCATGCGGTACCGGATGCGCAGCAGTCCTCTCTCCGGCTCTATGTGTATGTCGGTCGCCTGGTTCCTGACGCCATAGTCGATGATCCTGTCAACCACCTCGACCACATCGAGCGCGCCGCCTGAGACCCTCTCTCCGCCACCCTGGAAGCCGGTATCGCCTTCCCCCGCGGCTTCTGCTTCCCTCATTGTGGAGATGGCTGAGAGAATCTCGTGTTCAAGGGCAGCCACGACATTCACCTGGGCACCCAGAGCCTCACGAATCGCATCGATCGAGACCACATTCGTCGGGTTTGCCATCGCCACCGTGACACTCCCGTCCGGCTCTCTCTTTATGGGAACGAAGAGATGTTCCTTGGCCAGTTCCGCCGGAACCATATGCAGGAGCCCTACATCCAGCGTCACGGAACGCAAAGAAACGAAGGGCACATTGGCGATGGCTGCCAGCATCTCTGCCCTGGTGGCCTCTGATATGAAGCCAAGTTCGATAAGCACCTGGCCCAGCGGCTCATTCAGGCGCTTCTGCTCCTCCAAAGCCAGGCGGAGCTGCTCCCGCGTTATGAGCCCGGCCTCTACCAGGCGTTCGCCTAGACGCTTTGGTGCCTCGCGCCTTTCGCCTGCCGGCGATGGCTTCCCAACTTCGTGCTCCAAACTCTCCATGAGCTGCTCCGTGGTATTTGTCGCGACGACGAGAGTTCCCCGATCTGTTTTCGGCACTAAGCGTGGTGCCAGGAAGAAGCCTCGGGGAGGTCCGGGCGGACTGTACAAGTTCAGCGCAAGCGGGACCGCTCATGGCTGAAATCCGTCAGTGAGTTGCCATGAACCAGTCGGAATGAGCCCCCCGAGGATGAGCAGGCTCGTATCACCCAAAACTGCACCCGACCGAGGGCGGCTGGCTGCGAACAACGATGAAGGTTGCCGATCAGCAAGATTGAGAACAACTTCGCGCACATTTCCTAACGGCTTCCATGGAAGAGACAGCGCGGATGGATCACTCTCGCGAGAACTCACTACCCGTACAGCCACTCTTCAAGGGGCCCGCTACGCTCCTCGTGATGGAGTGGCAGGCAAGCGTTTGCCTCAGGGCAGAGCTGGAGAAGCACGGGATGCATACCGAGGGTCCATTTTTCGACGGGCCCGAAGATGTTCAAGGCCACAACCCGTCCGAACAGCATGAGAACGACCCGGCGGCACTTGCAGAACGTGCCGTGCGCCTCCTCAAGAATCATCACGTACCCCGCTCGCCCTTGATCGTGTTGCTCCCAGAGTCTGTCTTCACCCACGAAACCATCGAGATACCGAACCTGCAGGGCTCTTCCCTTCAAGACTTTGCCGAACACCGTGAGGAAATGGCCACAGCCAGACTCGGAAGCCCACGGGCGTGGCGCCTGCAAGTTCTCTCCCGTTCTGCAGGCCTCTCGGGCGACCGGATGAGGATACTGGCCGCAGAGGCCGATCGCTCCTTCATACGCAAACTGTACCAGGAGATGAAGAAGCGCGGCATGAAGCCCGCATTCATGGGTTCACCCGTCTCCGCCTTCGTGAACCTGATCCAGGCAACACAAAGCGAAGAGCTGCACCGGCCCACCCTGGCTGTTCTGCTCGCAGCTAGGAGAGCCTTCTTCCTGGTCTTCACCGAGGGCGAGCTCGAGCAGATACGGCTCCTGGACCGCAAGTATCTGGGACATGGATCGAATGCCGCCGCCCTAGCAACCGAGGTAAGGCGTACGTCTGCTTTCTACCGCGAGCTTCATCGTGGAAGGGAGATCGAGCATGTACTCGTCTTCGACCCATGGAGCGAGGATGGCGGCCTAGCTTTGACGAGGGAGATTCCCTCAACCATCAGCCTTCGCCCTGAAACATCCGGACAGACGACCGGCAATGCTGCAGCGCTCCTATCGCTCCTGGCTCTCTCCATCGATACGAGGCGGAAGGGGCACACGACAATCGATTTCCTTCCGGCCCGCTCGAAGGCTCAGACGGCCGCAATCGCAGCCGGCGGGCTAGCACTTGTCACGGTGGCCTTGCTTCTCTCGGCGGCATCGGTCCTGGACTCCAAGGCCCGGGCAGGTGAGTCCTATGCCACTTGGTTGGGTATCGAGGCAAACAAGCTGAGCGCCGCCGCAGACTCCCTCGAACATATGGGGCCCCTGCTCGATAAGTGCCGCCAGGTGTGCAAACTCGACTCGGTCCTGGTCATGCAGAGGCCCGACGCGAGAGCCGGGGAGGCTGTATCCAAGATCCTGGAGCTGCTCCCAGCCGAGTTCGAGTTGCGCAGCATTCACTACTCGTCAGTAGATTCCGAGAGCCGTCTCGTCGCTTCCATCGAAGGTGCTTTCGCCGGTCGTGGTGCCCAGCAACTGGCGAACTTCCTGCTCACACTTGGTCGCCTTTGGCCCCAGGTCATGATAAGGCACACGACCTCTGGAGTTCGCCTCTACTCGACGGGCGAGATGAACGAGCAGGTGGACATCGTACTCGAGTTTCCTTCGACAACGAAGAAGCCACCGCGGGAAGACGACCCAGACCCGAGTGAAACCGGATACGACAAAGATCCAGACGAAGGGTAATGATGAAACGCCTCAAGAAACTCAAGGCCATCGCCCCGATAGTGGCCGCAACGCTGCTTTCATTGGCCACCATCGCAGTTCCCGCGGGTCGGCTCTGGCACCTCAGGGGTGTCGAGGGAAAGATCAGTGAGGCGCAGGCATCGCGCCTCGAGGCGCTGCGCCGCATCCAGTCTGCAACTGCGACGATGGCAGAGGCTCACAGGGCTTTCACAGCGGCCTCCGCGGATCTCTCTGTGCGGCTCCCCTTGGCCGCGGATCCGCTTCCCCTAAGAGACCTGCTTCTGGCTGAAGCCTTGGCCTGCGACGTGCGCGTCTTAGAGTGTTCCTTCACTCCACCCTCGACAATCTCCCCGCCGTTCAGAGATCCCGATGCCGGCACCACAGTGCTGGCGCGATCGCAGTTCAGAGTAGCGTCCTGTGGAAACAGGGACGCACTTGCCACCTTTCTGAAATCCCTGGAGGGGACACGTGACCTCTGGCGAGTGGAAAGGGCCTCCCTGAGCCCCGAGATGAACTCGGAAAGTCATGGGCTCTGGCACCTGGAGGCCGACCTCACCGCCACCTTCAGGATGCCACAGCCCTCCAGCCCTACCAAGGAGGTGGCCGGCCCATGAGATCACCACGGGGACTGATTCTGGGTGTGCTCCTGCTGGGGGCAACAGCGGCTGGGGCGAACCTCCTTGTCAGCCTGGCCGGGACAGGGATTGCCGACCTGGTACGCGAGGGAGGAGCGGCAGCACGCTACGCTGGAGTTGAACTCGTGCAAGAGGACCCGGACCGCGCTGTAGAGACGATGGTCAGGAACGTACTGCAAGCGACTGGCCTTTGGGAAGACATCTCCGCCCTCGGAATTGAGGGCGACTCAAGGACGGACGCCAAGTTCCGACATGACCCAGGGGACTCCGTCGGCCATGGGCAAAGGCTGGGATACGCCTATCTGGGAAGCGGATGGGAAGGCTCAGTGTGGTCAAGGCTGCTTTCGGCCTTCTCCCGCGGCGACACCACATCAATCAAGGCGGTGGGCCCGCCGATACGTGATTCCGACAGCGGGCCAACGCGTCCAGAAGAACCGGAGGCGCCTAAGATACGGGTGAGCGCAATTGTCTCTTTGGGCTCAGAGCGTTTCGTGCTCGTGGGCACAAGCCTGCTTGGCGCTGGCGACACCGTTCCGGGCTCCGGTGGGGTGATCGAATCGATAGGAGGCAACTCCGTGGTCATAACAACAGAGGCTGGAAGCTCGAAGCGGATCATCATCGGCACCATGCCGCCCGCTGCGAGCGGCGACTAAACACAGGAGCACAGCTATGACTCACACGAAGGTCAGCCAGAGAGGCTTCAGTTTGATCGAGGTGATTGTGGCCGTCTCGGTCCTCGTCATCCTCGCTGGGGTTGGCATCCCGCTCGTTACCACCCAGGTGGAAAAGGCAAGAGCGGGCAAGATCGTATCCCTGGCCGAGAACCTCCGCACCGCATGCCAGGACTACTACGCCGACACGGGGCAGTTCGCCAGGGAATACAGCGGCAGCAATCACACAGACCCTTCCTACCACAAGCTCTCAGTCCCCCAGAAGAAAGTACCGGGGTGGGAGGGACCGTATCTCGATCATCCCATCACTGAAGCCGACAATCCTTGCCGTGGTTCCGTGTTCGTCTACGACCGCTTGGACAAAGGCGGCAACCCGTCGAAGGGATTCAACCTCTTGGGTGGCAAATCCGAAACGCATGTTGGAAAAGGCAACTTCGTGCTTCTCACCAACGTGCCAGAGGGCGTGGCAAAGCGTGTCGACACCGCACTGGACCACGGCATAGGCGGTGCCTGGCAGAAAACAGGGCGGGTGAAGTACAAGAAGCAGGGCAAGAGGCTGTACATCTACCTCTTCGGAGGCAACTTCTAGAGCAAATCGCCAGCCCCGCCTGAAACCGCACGCGGCCCTGTGGGAGGCGCAGCGGCAAAGGGGAAAGTGCCCCTCTGCCGCTGCGCTCAACGCCCGTAGACCACAAATCCGCCCCAGAAAAACGGGTGATCCCAGTCCGAACTTATCAGATCCCTGGCCCTAGACAGCGCCCTTGCAGCATCCCTGGCCGAATCGGCTTCATAATGACTGTAGAAAGCACCCATCATATCGGCGGTGGCTCTGTCATGGACTCGCCAGAGGCTGGCCACCAGGCGGCCCGCACCGCCTGCCAGGAAGCCATGTGCCACCCCGCTTAGATCGTCGCCCCTCCCGGTAAAGGCCCGTCCCGTCTCACAGGCGCTCAGGACGACGAGGTCGGCGCGCAATCGCAGGCCCAAAAGGTCCGAAAGGAAGATCGCCCCATCTGCTGTGCTCACCCTCGAGAACAGGGGGTTGTCATCCCGGAAGGTCCCGTGAGAGATGAGGTGCACCACACCGTAGCGCGGCAAGTGCTCCAGCAGTTCCTCCGTCGTGGGGTCTCTGAGCACCTTGATGCGATCCGACGGGACAAATCGCCGCACTGAGCGCAGCTCATCCTCAGCCGAAGCGGGCCCCCCCGTCAGGGTAGCAGCAACAAGGTAGCCTTGAGCCCTACGCCTTAGGCGCCTCAGGAGAAAGTCAGCGCTCGGGAGCCTGGCGACACAGAGGCGTCCCCGTTCCCCGCCTGAGCCCCGTAGGCACTCGAAGGGCGCATGGTGGAGGAACGAGTGAGGAACGACGAGCAGCCTCTCGGCCCTGCGGATCTCCTCGACAGCAGGTGCAAAGAGCGCATTGGAGATATTCTCGAGCAGGTCGTCCACTACGGGCAGAGCCGCGACATCCGCCGAGCGCCCCGAAGCAACCCGCAGGGCGTAGGAGTCCAGGTGGAACCGGAAGCGCTCGATCAACGCTTCGATGGCCGCCGGATCTCCAAGTGGGGAACACAGCCGAGCCGAATGACGCGTGATCGCCAGTAGAAGGATCTGGCCCAGCATCACAAAGTAGTCGAGCAATACCTCCTC
>CAYMBA010000017.1:0-26359 GCA_964388535.1 uncultured bacterium
CTAGCCAGCGAGGTTGTGGCGCGTGAGATCAGAAAGGCTTCCGAGAAGAAGCCGGTCCTTGTTAGCCAGGGGCGGGTTGCTGCCTCCGGGGGATACTGGATCTCGATGGACGCAGACTCGATCTTCAGTTCTCCGCTCACGATAACCGGTTCTATTGGAGTCATCGGGATCTGGGTATGGGATGACGGCCTTGGCGAGAAGTTGGGGTTCAGCTACGACGTCGTTCAGCGCGGCAAGCACGCAGACCTGGCGACCCAGCTCCATATTCCTGTCGCGGGCATTGGTCTCTCGCACAGGCCATTGCGGGAAGACGAGCGGCAGCGTGAGTACGAGATGATCCGTTGGTACTACCACGAGTTCACGTCCAAGGTGGCCGAGGCAAGAGGCTTGGAGCAAGCGTACGTGGACTCAGTGGGGCAAGGGAGGATTTGGAGTGGCGAGCGGGCCCTAGACCTGGGTCTAGTCGATCAGGTGGGTGGGCTCTGGGATGCACTGTGGGCGGCCAAAGACGCCGCAGGTATTCCCGAAGACGAGCCGGTGTTGATAACGCAGGGTCCCTCGCTTGGACTTCTGGATCTCCAAGCCCTCTTCAGACGGCCGGCCCTGCCCTTCGGGTATACCTACCTGCCGCTCATCTGCGAGTCGGAGGGGCGCCCGTTGGCATTGATGTCGCCCCCTGAGATTGAGGGTTTCACCGAGAACCCGATGCGCAAGGAGGTAGAAAGGTTCTTTGGGTTGCTCAGGGGAAAACGGGGGGCAAAGGCTTCCCGGTAGGGTCGTTCCAGAATCGAGCGTGGGCGCGCATGTCAGTGAGTGCGAACCACGATGTAGATGGCCATCGCGAAGCCGATGGCCATCTTCATGGACGTCGACAGCGCCTTACCTAGCAAGGCTCCCCATCCAGCTGGGAGGCTCCCTCTGAGTCGCCGGGCGCGGCACCACTCGAGAAATACGGCCAGCAGAGCTGAACCCAGGAATGAACCGACAATCGAGCCGATCACAGGTAGTACTGCTGTGCCGGCGGCACCCCCCAGCAGCCCGCCTAGGAAGGTACCGGCCATTCCCCAGCGTGTGGCGCCGAACCTCTTGGCCATGACGCTTCCGAGGAGCGACTCCACTACTTCTGCGCCGACTACCAGCACCGCCATTATGACCAGCACCCAGAGGGGGATCGTGTGGAACGAGCCAAGGGCTCCCACCAGCACGGCGAGGCCAAGGATGATGAAGGTTCCCGAGAGCCCTAGGGGGATGGCAATCAGTCCACCCACAAGGGCTAGGTCCAGCAGCACGAGAAGGCCGATGTGGCCGAGCGTAGCCCAATTCATGATGCGTGTCCCCTTAGCGCATTGTTAGGTCCCACCAGCAGTGGGTTCGGGCGGATCTTGCCATCCCGCAGGGCCAAAGGGTAACCTTTGGCTTGTGGCTTGGTGATTCGTGATCGGTGTGCCGGGACGCATTGTGCTGCATGAAGTTGCGCTCCGGTCGGTTCCAGCCCCGGCGAGTTGTGTACAGGCCGTTGCAGCGCCGGTGGTTCGGACCTGGGTCCCACGAATCTGCGCTCCACTGTCGCTTGCGGACGCGGAGGTGATGTGTGGTTCCATGGCAAGGGCCTGATCGCTGCACCCTCACTCGCCGGCTCCCCCAAATGCTGCACTTGCCCACTCGGCGCCGACACCCAAGGGGCAGACGCTTTGCGTCGAGGATGAGCCCACCAGCGACCCGGGCGCCGTCCGTATTGCTCCTGGCGGCCCTCCTTGTGGGGCTCGCAGGAAGGGGAGCGCTTGGGGAATCCTCGGCAGGCCAGGCCGAGCCGCTGGGGCTCGCACAGGCCCTTAGGCACCATGCCGAGGCCCTTGGTGGGATCGAGCGAGTCTCTGCTTTCCACTCCGTGCATATCCGGGCTCATGTGACGCTCATCGGCATGGGCGTCGAGGGTAGCAGCGAGACCTGGTTTGAGGAGCCCTGCCGGTTTGCTGAGTCTATCGAGCTGGGGCCTCTGAAGCAGCGAGCAGGGCACGATGGCGTGCGCTCGTGGGAAGTGGACTTTTCGGGCAAGACGGTTGTAAAGACGGATTCGGCTTCGCTGGCTGAGGCTGAGATCGCGTGTTTGCTGCAGGGCTATGCCTACTTGCTGTGCGGCAACTGCTTGCTCGAGGTGGGTGGTCCAGAGAGCGTGGGGTGGCTTGGTGAAGGCGATTTCCTTGTTCTCCGCGTCCGCGCCTCCCTTGGAGGATTGGCGAAGATCTTCATCGACGCAGAGAGTTGGCTTCCTGTGGGCGTGGAGACCACCCAGCAGGGGTTCATCGTCCGGGTGCGCAACTCCGATTTCAGGGACGTCGATGGGCTGCTTCTGCCCTTCTCGGCTATGCAGTATGTCCCCGCTGCGGGCCAGACTATGCGCCTCGAAGTCGAGAGCGTCGAGCTGGGAGTAGACGCTCCGGATTCGGTCTTTCTGCCACCCGGTCAATCGGAGCCACTCTTCAGAATTGAGGATCCCTCGGGTTGCGTCACTGTGCCTTGCCTCAGTGTCTCGCGGTTGTTGGCAGTGCGGGGGAACCTGGGAGGTGAGGAGGGGCTGTTTCTCCTCGATACTGGCGCAGGGGGGACGGTGCTCGATGAAGGGATCGCCGAGCGGCTGGGGCTGAATGTGGCCATGCACCTGCCGGTTCTTGGCGGAGGGGGCACAGCGAAGGCGTCGTTGGCGCGGATGCCCGAACTCTCCGTTGGGGCAGCGCGGGTGGAAGGTCACTTGGCAGCGGTCCTTCCTTTGCCTGAGACGGAACCAAGGATTGACGGCATCCTGGGCTATGGCTTCCTGGGCAACTTCACGGTCTTCCTGGATCCGTGTACCCGCAGGGTCTCGTTCTGTGACCCTGACTCCGTGGATGAGCGGTTGATTCTGGAGAAGGGCTATGAGCCCCTTGTGGCCAGGCTGGCCATGGATCTCTTTGCTGTCGAGGTGCTCGTAGAGGGGAGATGGAAGGCCACGATGCTTCTGGATACTGGAGCTGCCGCAACCCGGTTCTTCAGGGATTTTGCCTCCCAATGTGGGTTCTACGAGCGACCTGGTAGTTCCCTGGTGGTTGTCGGCGCGGCCGGAGCCGAGTCTTCCTATGTGGTCACTGTGCAGGAACTAGCGGTGGGCAGTAGTCGCCTCGGAAACCTTCCTGTTCACTTGCAGGTCCAAAAGGAAGAGGCGCTCAACCTGGACACATTTGATGGCCTACTCGGCATAGACGTGCTTTCGCACTTCGAATGCATTCTGGATTACCGGCGGCAGCGCGTCTTTCTGAGGTCTTGCACCGCAGAGGCAGCGTTTGGCCCAGACAACTGAGGTTTCTTGTCGCGAAGCAGGAGGGCAGGATGAGCGGTACTCGTAGGTTGCCGGGGAGCGGGAGGCCGCGGAGTGGTTTCACTCCGAGCCTTACAGGGCTCAGTTCGAGGTGGTGCACAGGGGGGAAGTTTGACGAGAAGCTGCTCAAGGCTGCTTGGATCGCCGTTTGGGAGGTGCTCAAGATCAAGCGTGGTGAGCGGGTACTGATTGTCACCAACCCGGGGCCTGATGTGTGGAGGATAAGTGCAGCGATCTACGACGTGTCCGAACAGGTGGGTGCCGAAGCTGCTTTGATCGGCCAGCCTGAGAAGACGCAGCTGGACTTCGCGTCTGATGCGGTCATACATGCGCTGAGAAGCGAGCCGGATGTCATAATTTCGATCAGTTCACGCAAGCTGGGCAAGGATCGCTTTGGTCTCCAGCAGCCCTACTCGTTTGGTGGCAAGACCGCGGATCACATTTTCAGTGCGTTGATTCAGGGTGGTAGGTCGCGGGGGTTTTGGTCTCCGGGTGTGACACTGGAAACATTCGCGAGAGCAGTGCCCATAGACTATGCGCTCCTTAGGAAGCAGGCGAAGCGCTTAAAGGCGGTCTTGGATCAGGCCGACTCGGTCCACATTTCCTCACCGTCTGGGACTGACCTGACCATCGGCTTGCGGGGAAGAGCTGCGCACACAGACGATGGGGACCTCTCGAAGCCTGGACGGGGCGGCAATCTGCCGGCCGGAGAGGTTTTCATATCGCCCGCCCTTGGACAGGCCGAAGGCCGGGTAGTCTTCGACGGCTCGATCGCTTTGGCCGAAGGTGAAGCAGTGCTGCCGGATGAACCAGTGGTGGCCGAGGTGAGCGAGGGAAGGGCCGTCAGGATCTATGGGGGTGAAACAGCAGCTATGCTGGAATACTCCCTTGCTTCTGCAGAGAAGCAGGCTCACAGGATGGTGCACGAGTCGGGCTGGCCAACAGCAAAGGCGGTTTCCTACGCCCACTGCGCGCGTCACTTGGGGGAGCTGGGTATAGGGCTCAATCCGGAGGCGAGGCTGGTAGGGAGGATGCTAGAGGACGAAAAGGCTGCGGGAACTTGCCACATCGCCCTCGGATCGAACTATGACCGTGATGCTCAGGCCCTGGTGCACCTGGATTGTCTGATAAAGAAACCCACGATCGTGGCGACATATCCAAGTGGACGGCGGCGAGTGATCATGGAAGACGGAGAAATAGTCTAGGCTGCGTCCAGCAACCACACTGGCAATCCCGTCACCCAGGCTCCTTTCGCCGCATCGGCGCCGTGCTTGTTTGCCGGCGTCGCCATGCGCTTGGCTTCGGCTGAGTGCGTCCGGGCAGCACAGGAACGGCATCATTGGAGGGTCCGCCAATGCCCAATCACTGTGAGCTTCTCTCCACTTGCGGTTTCTTCGAGAAGTACTCCGCTACTCGGGACCTGGCATGCAGGGGCTTCATAGCCAAATACTGCAAGGGTCCCTATCAGGATCGGTGTGAACGCAAGAAGTACCGTGCCAAGTACGGTGCTCCGCCACCTGACGAGATGATGCCGAGTGGGCACATGATGCGGGCGGCCTAGCGGGTTCGCCCAAGGCGAGCGGCCGGCTTCGGGCGGCGTTGCAGCTTCGATTCAGCATCGAGTCGAAAGTGCCGCCCCTAACCTTCGTTGCCAGCAGCCGTGGTTCCTTGCTCCGCGCTGCCTACCCGAGTACGATCCTTGCGAGCCGACGGAGGTGGGCCGGCCGCGTCTCGCCTCTCTCCCAGCGCACTCTTCGAGGTTCCGGCCTGCCGTTTTCCGGCCGGAGGTTGGTCATGGCGGTGCTTGCAACCTGGAACGTCAACTCCATACGGAGCCGGCTCGATAGGGTGCTAGAGTGGCTTGAGGCGATCCAACCCGACGTCTTATGCCTCCAAGAGACGAAAGTAAAGGACGAAGACTTCCCCCACGACCCATTCGAGAGGCTCGGCTACGAGGTTCACGTTTTCGGGCAGAAGCAATACAACGGGGTAGCCATTCTTTCGAGACTCCCTGCCTCCGGCGTCTTCAGGGGTCTTCCTGACGATCCCCCGGATTCGGAGCGTCGGCTGATCGGAGGCAAGTTCGGCTGCCTGCACCTTATCAACGTCTACGTCCCCAATGGGACGGAGGTGGGATCCGAACGTTTCGAGGCTAAGCTCCTTTGGTTCCGCAGACTGCGAAGGCTCCTCGATGACTCGTATACACCGAGGCAACGCCTTGTGGTTTGTGGCGATTTCAATGTTGCTCCAGAAGACCGCGACGTCTACGCGCCAGAGGAGTGGAGGGGAAAGATCCTCTTCCATCCCGATGAGCAAAGGGCCTTGCGTCATCTCATGGACTGGGGCCTTCTTGACGCGCTCAGGCTACATACGCAAGAGGGCGGTCACTATTCCTGGTGGGACTACCGCGGGGGAGCTTTCTTCAAGAACATGGGCTTGAGGATAGACCTCATCCTGATCTCAAAGGCGCTCTCGCGCCGGTGCAATCGTGTGTGGATCGACAGGAAGGCGCGTGCCGGTAAGAAGCCCTCAGACCACGCGCCTGTCCTAGCGGAATTCGATCTCTGAGATCCTGCAGGAAGTACCGCGCCTCAGCTAGGACTGCTCAATGAGCTCCTGAAGACGGGTGCGTAGCTTGTCTATTGCGCAGCGTTCCTGCTCAAGCGTGTCTCGGAAGCGTACAGTTACCGTTTGATCCTCAAGCGTCTGTCCGTCGACGGTTATGCAGAAGGGCGTTCCGGCTTCGTCCTGCCGCGCGTATCTTCTGCCTATACTGCCGGAGGCGTCATAGAAGATATCGAAGTGGGGACGTAGGTCCTCCGCTATCTTCTCTGCGATCTCTGGCATCCCGTCCCGCTTGACGAGCGGAAAGATTGCTGCCTTTATGGGGGCGATCTTGGGACTTAACCCGAGGAAGACCCGCTTCTCACCCTTTATTTCTTCCTCTCTATAGCCGTCTATGAGTGTGGCAAGCAAAGTCCTATCGCAGCCGGCCGAGGTTTCGATGATATATGGGATGTAGCGTTCCTTGGTCGACTCATCGAAGTACTCCAGCTTCTTGCCCGAGTACTCCTGATGCCTGGAAAGGTCGAAGTCACCGCGGTTATGTATGCCTTCCAGCTCATGCCACGGATCTGTGCCGAAACCGAACTCGTACTGTATGTCGAAGGCTGCTCGCGCGTAGTGTGCCAGCTCGTCTGGTCCGTGCTCGTGAAAGCGGAGTTTCTTGGGATTGAGGCCAAGCTGGATGTACCACTTCATCCGCTCCTCTTTCCAGATCTCGAACCACTTCTGATCCTCGCCTGGCTTGACGAAGAACTGCATTTCCATCTGCTCGAATTCCCGGGTGCGGAAGATGAAGTTGCCAGGCGTTATCTCGTTCCTGAATGCCTTGCCGATCTGGGCGATACCAAAAGGAATCTTCATCCTTGACGACGCCCGCACGTTCTCGAAGTTGACATAGATCCCCTGGGCAGTTTCCGGCCTAAGGTAGATGACATGCGCCTCATCCTCCACCGGCCCCATGAACGTCTTAAACATCAGGTTGAACATTCGGGGTTCCGTGAGCGTTCCCTTCTTCCCACAGCGTGGACACACAGCATCGGGAGAGGTAGGATCGAAGTCGAGCTCATCAGCTCTGAATCTAGCTTTGCACGATTTGCAATCGACCAGGGGGTCAGCGAACTCCTGGACGTGTCCAGATGCTTCCCACACCTTTGGATGCATGAGAATCGCTGCATCTAGTGGGACTACGTCCTCACGGAGCCGGGTCATCGAGTGCATCCAGAATGACTTGATGTTGTTCTTAAGCCGCACCCCAAGGGGCCCGTAGTCCCAGCAGGCGTTTATCCCGCCGTAGATCTCGGAACTAGGGAAGATGAACCCCCGCCTCTTACAGAGGGCCGCCAACTTATCCATGATGCTTTCCATGACGAATCCTTCCGCGATCTTGCGCTCCTAGGCGCTATCACAGGGCAAAGGCGGACCGGTGCCTACCCAGGCCTCCAGATGCGCTACACTCGAAGCACGGTACGCTACACTTGGGCGTATCGGCGGATCAAGGCGGTTTTCCCCCTGTGGCGGGGCTCCCGGCTGCTTGCGGAGAGGAAGTCGATGGAGCTAGCGCGGGGGCGGAGAGAAAGAGCATAGGGCCAGGCTTGGACTCCACCTGGAATGGCTTGGCTCTCGAACTGCGTTGAAGGAGGAATGGATGAGCCCGCGATTCGAGCAAGAACTGGAGTTCGCTCGTGATCTGGCCAGCAGCGCGGGGCAGATGATCGCCCGCAGTATCGGACGCCTGGAGCAGCCCGCCGTGGACTTCAAGGGCCGAAGAGACCTGGTCACGGAGGTCGATCGGGAGATTGAGACCACTTTGGCCTCTGCCCTTTCCGAGCAGTATCCGTCCGACGCTATCCTTGCCGAAGAGGCAATCCGTAGGCCCGGTCGAAGCGGGCGAGTTTGGATCCTGGACCCTTTGGACGGGACCACAAACTTCGTGCATGGTCATCCGTTCGTCGCTGTCAGCATTGCGTTGGCGGTAGGGTGGGAAGGGCTTCCAGGGCTATCATCGGTCTCCGGGGATCCCCGGGCTAGTGGCTTCTTCAGACCACGGACCGCCGCCCGGCTTGTACTAGGGGTAGTGGAGGCCCCCGTGCTGGGTGAGTCCTACTGGGCCCTCAGGGGGATGGGGGCCTGGCTCAACGGGAAGCGTATCAGGGTGAGCCAGGAACACCGACTCGAAAGGAGCCTTCTGGCTACAGGCTTTGCGTACCGGCGCAACGAGCTGCAGATCAACAACCTGGAGAACTTCTCGAGAATGTCTCTTGTGGCGCAAGGGCTACGAAGGGGGGGATCGGCTGCACTCGACCTCTGCTATGTCGCGGCCGGCCGCTTCGACGGTTTCTGGGAACTCTACCTAAAGCCATGGGACGTCTGTGCGGGGGTGGTTCTGGTGGAGGAGGCTGGGGGCATGGTGACGGATTTCGAAGGGGGCCGCCGGGCAATGGAGGGCGTCGACATAGTCGCGACGAATGGGAGAATCCACGAGCAGTTGCGGAGACATCTCGTGGGACCGGATCCGGCGTGGGCGGAGGTCGAGCGGGAGAAGATTGGCCTTATTGGCTAGTTGAACCAATCGGCATCGCGGCGGGCAACAGAGTCTCGGATGCCGACGCTCTCTCCGGCCTCATGCTGAACCTCTCTCAAGTGGCGACAGAGATCAACCAGACTACCAGGCCAATCAGCAGCAGTATCCCGATTGCGGGCAGAAGGATCAGCAGCAGCAGACCAAAGGGAGCAAGCAAAGCGCCCAGCATGAGCAACCCAAGCAGCCCGAGCACGCCTATCGCAGCTAGGGCGATCCTCAAGGGTAGCAGCAGGACGCCCAACAGCGCCCAGAGCAGTTTGAATGCGAGAGCAGCGGCGATAAGCCCGCCCGCCAAAAGCCCAAGTACGGCTAGCGACTCCAGCATTGTTTCCTCCTCGCAGGAGATACCCGCCGTGCCAGATCTGGCGGGACCCTGCTTCTCAGGCGGTTCCGGGGCCTGAGGCGACCCGCAGAGGATGCCTGCGCTGCCGGGTCGAGTGCATGCGGCGCACGCCTCCAGCGGGGTTTGCTCGGCTCATCTAGATCATAACACCATACGAGCGCCGACGCTCCCTGTTCCCGCTCGGATTGCGACTCACCAAACCACGGCCTCTAAGCCAAGGCCGCTTCGGGGGCAGCAGGACGGCGGCTATCGGGGGCGGATTGATCCGGACGCTGGCCCTTGGCTTGGGCTCAGGGACCTGTCCGCCAAGAGAAAAAAAGAGAAAATCCGGCGGCCAGTGGGTCTCGGGGGCAAAGGGCATGGTGAGGAGGCGGGGAAACCCACTGCTTGGGGCTGTCGCAGCCCACACCGCCGGAAGTTGTATGCCTATTCGGTCTTGGGGGATCTACGGCTGTCTGCTCTTGTGCCTAGGAGCATCGTACACCAGTCTACCAGTGCCGACAGATTGTTGACAATAGCCAGTGTCGCTCGTGCACTCCGAATCTTTTCCCCCGGGTCCTAGGGCTGGGCAGGATCTGCGGCCGCTGTTTGTTGCCGTGCCCCGCCCATCCGGTACACAGGACTGCAAGATCCATGCCTCTTGGATTCCTAGCGGCGAACCCACGGTAGAGCTCGGGGTTCCGCACGGACGGTCTCCAGAGGACCTTGCATCTTGCAAAGAGGCTCCCGCATCGGGCACGATAGGCACGCTGCCTGCTTGTCCAGGTGGCGATGCGGCGGACTTCCGTCGGGTTCGCCGCTTCCACTGGCTCTTACTTTCTGTTTCTTCCATCAGGCTCGCTCTGGAGCCCTGCCGTCGGCTCGCAGTGAAACAGCTGTTTGCCCCAGGTGGAGCTGTGGCTCGAGATGCTGCCCTGGGGCTCTCAAGCTGGGAAGGCAACCCGTGGTCTGTCTGAAGTTGAATGCAGTGGGGAGAGGCAGAGATGAGAAGCACCCTAGGACAACGCCTCGGTCAGGCTGAGGCCTTCCTCAACGAGGCGCAAAAGTCACTTGCTCTTGGGCAGAGTGATCGTGCCCGCCGTGCGTTTTCTTCAGGGCTAGGGATCCTGCTTCCCTGGCTCCGTGAGAACGAGCCGGATCTGTGGAAATGGATGCGGTTCCTAGCGGCTGTTTCGGGCCTGGACGACCGGCCAGCGGAGGACCCGATGCAGATGTCGCTCTGGTCAACTATGCCGGGGGGCGAGCCAGAGCCAGGCGTACCACGCCTCATGGCCAAGCAGCCGCTGATGATCACGCGCGATTCTTCTGTCCTGCGAACGACGGAGATGCTGGTAGGTCTGGCTCCTACCTCCTTGAGTGTGCTGATCGAGGGCGAGACGGGCACCGGCAAAGAGGTGCTTGCGAGGCTTATCCATGCCTCTAGCCTGAGGTCTGAGGGGCCCTTCGTAGCGGTCAACTGCGGTGCCATTCCTTCGGAGCTTCATGAGAGCGAGCTTTTTGGCCACGCTCGGGGTGCATTCACCGGGGCCACGGGAGAGAAGGCCGGTCTCTTCGAAGTTGCCTCTGGCGGGACGGTCTTCCTCGATGAGGTGGCTGAGATAGAGCCAAAGGCACAGGCGAAGCTGCTGCGTGTGCTGGAACTGGGGGAGATTCGCAGGATAGGGGAAACGAAGACCCGCAAGGTCGACGTAAGGGTGATTGCGGCGACCAATGTGGATGTAGACGCAGCGGTAGAGGAGGGCAGGTTCAGGGCGGACCTGCTGTTCCGCCTGGGTGCGATAAGAGCCTGGCTGCCACCATTGCGTCACAGAAAGTGCGACATCCTGCCCCTTGCTGTCCACTTTGCCAGGTGTGCCAGTGAGAGGGCCGTTCCCTTTACGCCGGGTGCCGAACGTGCCCTTTTGGAATACGAATGGCCGGGCAATGTCCGCGAGCTCAAGTTTGCCGTCGAAAGGGCTGTAGCTCTCCTCAAGGCCACTGGCGCACCGGCGATCACGGAAGAGATGCTCATGCTCGGGCACAATGGCCGCAGGGCCCTGCGCTTGCGCTGTTCGGACACGGCTGTGCTCAAATGCGTCTCCGACGGCTCGGCTGGCGGCGAGCAGGAGGAGCAGGGAGGAGAGTATCTGCCCGAGGCTGTACCCCCAGGCGAGAGCCTCGACGGGTTCCTCCGGAGGATAGAAAAGAGGCTCATCGAAGCCGCCCTGGTCCGGGCCAATGGCAACAAGAGTGCCGCTGCTAGAATGCTAGGCGGGATCAGCCGCACCACACTGCTGGGGAGGATGCAGAGGCTCGGCATATCCGGTTCCTAGGGACTTCTTCGCCTCCTCACCCTTTCCCAGGTCGGCACCAGGCTCTCGGTCTTGCCAGGCAAGACAGGGTGGGCAGATGCTTCGTCCAATGAGGCCCTCAAGCGCCGGGGCTAGGTGGGCACCTCTATGGGCACGCCGGCTTTCCGCGTGAGCCAGGAGAGCACCGCTGCCTCTTCCTCCTCCGGCGCTTCCCCGGGCGGGATCGTCTCACGGTCTACGTCGAACCCTGCCGCCTCGAGGACTGATGCCATTGGGGAACCCGTGCGGCGCATCCTTTTCCTGGTTCTGGGCTCCAGGCAGAGCACTGGCAGCGTTTTGGCTAGTGTTGCAGCCGAGTCACTCAGCAGCTCCTGTGGGACGTAGCCGTCGATAGCAAGGAGCCCAGCCACCATTTCTGGGTGCCTTAGAGCGTAGACTAGCCCCATCATCGCTCCCTCTTCAGCCCCAATGACGTAGATGGAGCGGCGGTCCACTGCCACGTCTTCAAAGATGCGGTTCATCACACGGTCCAAGTAGCTGATGGAGAAGTCGAGGCTTGCGTGGAAGGACGGGTTGTTACCCGTATAGTGGCACCATGCGTAACCCACCGTTCTTGCACCGCCTAGATCCACTTCGTGGGCATGCAGTGCTCTGGGAAACGCAAGATGTGCCTTCAGAGGCCTAAGGCCTCGGAGCCTGTGCGCGAACTGAAACTCTGTCTGCCGTGCCGGATGCAAACACAGGAGGAGCGGGGCAGCACCCTCGGTCTCGGCAATCCTCAGCAGAGTCTCAGGGTGGATCTCTACCGGTATGGAGAAGCGCCTGACTTTCTGCGGATTGAAACCTAGTCTCAAGGCATCGACGACCGCTGAATCCCTCGTCGTGGCGTCCATGCTCGACCTCCTCGGGGCTCCTTCCCCTCGAAACTCCGACCCCTCCTGGGCCGGTTGCTACAGGAACGCAGGATCGCGGTACTCTCCGAAGACCTCCCGAAACACGCCAGCGATTTCACCCAGTGTTACATCGGCTTCCACGGCCGCGATGATCCTTGGCACTAGGTTTTCCTTACCAGCTGCGGCTTGCCGCACGCCGTCGAGAGCATCGCGCGCCTTCTGCTGATTTCTGGTCTCTTTCAAGCGCCGTATCCTCTCGATCTGCATGCGCTCGACCTCCTCGTCGATCTTCAGTGTCGGGATCGGGTCTTCGTCCTCCGGTTCCACGTACTTGTTGAGACCGACGATTATGCGCTCCTTGCTTTCTACCTGCTTCTGGAACTCGTAGGCCGCGCGCGCGATCTCGCGCTGTGGGTACCCCTGGTTGATGGCAGCGACGATGCCTCCAAGGCTGTCTATGTGTTCTATGTACTTCCAGGCCTCTTCCTCGATCCGGTCGGTAAGGGTTTCAACATAGTACGAGCCGCCCAGGGGGTCTACTACCCATGGGACGTTGCTCTCGTGCGCTATGATCTGCTGAGTCCTCAGGGCAATCTTGACGGCTTCTTCGGTTGGCAGCGCATAGGTTTCATCGAGCGAGTTTGTGTGCAATGACTGGGTGCCCCCCAGGACCGCCGCCAGTGCCTGCAGGGCCACCCTCACCACATTGTTGTACGGCTGCTGTGCCGTCAGCGAGACCCCGGCCGTCTGAGCGTGTGTGCGCAGCCACCAGGATCTCGGATTCTTCGCTCCGAACCGCCCCTTCATTATCTTGGCCCACATTCTGCGAGCCGCACGAAACTTGGCTATCTCTTCGAAGAAATCGTTGTGCACATCGAAGAAGAACGAGAGTCTCGGGGCGAATTCGTCGGGGTGAAGGCCCGCGTCGATGCCAGCCTGAACATATCCAATCCCGTCTGCTAGGGTGAATGCCAGCTCTTGTACCGCAGTCGCTCCTGCCTCCCGGATGTGGTAGCCGCTGATGCTTATCGTGTTCCACAGTGGCATGTTCTTCGAGCAATACGCCAGTATGTCACGGATGATCCGCATGGAGGGCTCTGGCGGACAGATCCACTCCTTCTGGGCTATGAACTCCTTGAGGATGTCGTTCTGGGTGGTGCCGCGCAGCTTCTCGGGACCCACGCCCTGGCGCTTTGCGACGGCTACGTAGAAGGACAGCAGTATGATCGCCGTTGCGTTTATGGTCATCGAAGTACTGACCTTATCCAGGGGAATCCGGTCGAATAGGCGCTCCATATCCCGCAAGCTTGGTATGGAAACACCTTCCCTGCCGACCTCGCCCCTGCTCATCTCATGATCGGGGTCATAGCCCATCAGTGTCGGCATGTCGAACGCCGTGGAGAGCCCTGTCTGACCGTGTTCGAGCAGATAGTGGAACCGGCGGTTGGTGTCTTCTGGGGTTCCGAAGCCGGCGAACATGCGCATAGTCCAGAGCCGTCCCCGGTACATGTTCGGGTGTATGCCGCGAGTAAAGGGGTACTGGCCAGGAAGGGAATCGTCGCCCAGTCCATCACTCCACAGGGGCTTCTCCCTGTGCTTCTTTGTGTACGTCTGGTCTAGTGGAAGGCCCGAATAGGTCCGGTATTCCTTTGGCGTCTCGGGCCCTTCGGGCAAGTCAGCTCTTTGCTCTGCGGGGCTGCGCCCAACTGCGCTCATGCTGTCCCTGGTGTCGGCACGGGCTGAATTTTTGCGCTCGGTTGCCATTTGCTTCTCTCCGGGAACTGACCGTGCCGCCTTTGTGGCACGATCCGGCCGACAGTTTTGGGGGCCATAGGCCTCCGCTTGGAAACTACCCAACCTCTCAAGTTACCACGGTCGTTGCTGATCTGCAACAACGAGAACGGGTGCGAGTTATCCCGCACCCCCTGAACCTCTTTCGGGTAGCCCCGTGCAGAAGGGGCCGCACGTTTCCCCTGGCCCTCAAAAGGCCCCACTAGCGCACCAGCATCTTAACGGTTCTGCTGTCCCCCCCGGTTCTGAGGCGGCAGAAGTAGACACCCTCGTGCACCCTTCGGCCGTCTGCCTGCTTCCCGTCCCACACATACAGGTGGAACCCCGCCGGCAATACGCTCTCCGACACGATCCGGTTCACGAGACGCCCTGAGACATCGAAGACGTCGATGCTCGAATTGGCGGCCCGTCCGAGCCAGAAGGCTATTTGAACAGGACCGGGTGTCGGATTGGGCGTCGCACGCAACGCGAGGATAGGACTATCGGAGGCCACCACCTCGCCCTCAACCCACGCAAGCCTTGGGGAGTTTCGACCCTCCGGGCTCATTGTTATGGCTCCGGCCAGACGGTCCCGGCGTCCGCCTCCCCAGCCCGGAGGCCAGGCAAGGCAGATCGTGTTGTCGAAGTAGGCGCGAGCTCCCATCGCTGCAAGGCCCCCCGTGCCCCTGAACCAGCCCTCGGGTGCGGGATCAGAGAACGAGAGGATCTCGACACCGTTGATGTACGCAGCGTGCACATCGCCGAGCACTTCTACTCTGAAGACGTGCCATGTGTCGGGAAGCACTTCACATTCAGCCGAGTCGCTGCGCACCACTTCGCCCGCATCGTATCGCGTCAGGTAAGCCTTGTTGCCGTCTTTGACCAGGAACAAGTAGTACTTCTCCGGATTCTGAAGCCTATAGACGATTCCGACGCCGTTGCAGCTGCCGCCCTCTTCCCACTTCACACAGGTGGAGAAGACGTAGTCTGTCCACATCATGCCGCTGGATGCCCAGGCAAGAGCCATCTGGTCGCAGCCGATGTCGGAAACTTCGTACGTCCCCCCGGGGCCAAAGGCCCACGCCTCCTGGGGCCGGTTGATGAGCCCAGGTGGGCTGCCATCGTCATAGCCGGCGTAGAAGTACTCCGGCCAAAGTTGCTTTCCTGTGGGATCCATGTCGGCGCTGGCCATCCCGACCAGGAGCAGCATGCAGGATAGGAAAGCAAAACTCATCCTCACGGTAGACCTCCTTCCGTACCGCGCGGGGAAGCCCCCGCAGCGCCCTGTCGACTTCCGTCGGCGCTGTCTTCTCTGTATTCACGCGAATGGGGGTAGCTACGACCTGGACCGAGCCATTCGGCCCTAACGGGGTCGCAGCAAGCCCAGCGCTGCTCGAATTGAGGTCCGAATCTCTTCTCACCGGGCTCTGGCCGATGCACATGGGCTTTGGAACTGGAGCTGCAGAGCCCTCCTCACCACATAATGATGCTAACCCCTATGCGCTTGCAGCTCCACTGGAATCGACGCGCTGCAGGGGGCAAGTGACGCATCAGTCCCCAGAGCAGTACAGCCTGGTTCACCCACCAAGGTGCTTCGAGGTAGGCAAAGGGGTTCTTGGGAACCTCGATATGAGGGTCGCAGGGGCCCGGATCTGCCTCCAGGGATTGGAAGCCCGGCGTTTCCTTCGCAGGAGTGGCCCTCGGAGGGCGCACCCCGCGCAGGTTCCTAGCCCGCGGTTTCTTCCAGAAACTCGCCTTCCAGCGCGGCGATAGCTTCCTCGGTGCGCTCTAGGGGGATCATGCAGGTGACCGAGGATAGGGAGGTCGAGATAACCTCGATGTTGATGCCCTTTCCGGAGAGGGCTTTGAACATGCGGCCTGCCACGCCAGGCACCTTTGAGAGGTTTGCACCCACAACGGAGACTAGGGCGACGGAAGAGTCCGAAACCACCTCCGAAGCCATGGTCTCCTGGCGGATCTCTTCCAGGGCGCGCTGCACTTCTTCTGCGTCTTGTTTGCGGACGGCCAAGCAGATATCGGCTGTCGCTGCTGTACCACCAGTGGCAACGACCAGCTCCACGTTGAATCCCTTCGCGCCAAGGGTCCCGAAGATCTCGGCCGCTATGCCAGGCCTATCTGGCACACCGCGAAGCAGGAGCTTGGTTATCTCCTTTTTGGCTTCCACCCGCAGGGCTTGCATAGGGTCCTCCACGGACAAGGAAAAAATCGCGAGCAAGAAGAATGCCTCCTCAGCCACGCAGGCTAGGGCAAAGGGAAGCGCCCCGCAATAGGGATCTCTACCGAAGGGTTTCTCGGCTAGCCGCGAGGCCACAAAGCACCCTGCTGTGCGCTTCAGCCTCAATCTCCTGATTCAATTTTCCTCCGAGGAGCCCTTCCGGCCAAGGTGGAGGCGGGCAAGCCCAAGGGGCGAGCGTGGGACAATGGCAGCAAGAATAGGTGGCAAGAACAGGGAAAGGGGTGCGTATGGCCTAGTCCATTTCGCTTGATTTCGGGCCCAGCCCGGTCGAGATACTTATTGGACTAATCCAAGTGGCGCAGTATACTTGGAACCGGCCTAGGGGTTGTCACGAACGGGCTGCTTCTGCTCCGTTTCGTGTGCCTCTGAGGTTGTGCCGTGAGTACTGCGGCACGCCTCCAGCGGGGCCCGAGGCAAAGCATATTTCGCAAATGGACCTTAGACTCGACAGAAGCCTTGATCGCCCCCTGTATGAGCAGATAGCGGGGCAATTTGAGGAGATGATAGCCAAGGGGCTTCTTGCACCGGGTGCCAAGTTGCCTGCTTCCCGCAGCCTTGCGCGCAGCCTGGGCGTGCAGCGCAACACCGTCGTTGAGGCGTATAGAGTCCTGCTGCGCAGAGGCCTCGTTAGGGCCAAACAGGGTTCCGGCACCTATGTGAGCGTTCCGAGCCCTGCTGTCTCCGCCAAACCGCCCTCGACCACTCGCCCCCCTGCGGCGGACTCGATCCTGCAGCGGCTGCTTAGGCTTGGGTTGGAAGAAGTTGGCGGGGAGGATGCGTGGCATCTGCCACGGGGGGTGCCAGAGGCACCGATCCAGCTGACCGGCGCAGTGGCGGACCGCTCGCTCTTTCCTATCGAGGCATTCTCGGCGTGTCTGAAAGAGGTCCTGGACGAGAAGGATCCGGCGGCGTTCGACTACGGTCCGCCGGAGGGGTATCTGCCTCTGCGCGAGTGGATCGCTGCGTGGATGGAGTCGATGGGTGTGAGCGGTGTGCGACCAGAGAACGTGTTCATCGTCTCCGGTTCACAGCAAGGACTTGACCTGGTGATCAGGCTCTTTGTCGAGCCCGGCGACGTGGTTGCCATTGAGGCGCCTACCTACGCTGGGGCTTTCCTGGGGCTAAAGGCGGCCGGTGCCAGGGTAGTGACGGTGCCTGTGGACGAGCAGGGGATGGACACCGAGGAACTGGCGGCCGTGCTGCGCAGTGCCTCTGTGAAGATGGTCTATACCATGCCCTGCTTTCAGAATCCCACGGGCGTGACGATGAGTCCTCAGCGGAGGCAGAAGCTCCTCCGGCTGGCGAGAGAGCATCGCTTTCTGGTCGTGGAAGACCACTTCGATACGGACCTCTCATACTGGGGGGATCGTGCGGCCCCGCTGCTAGCCCAAGGACTGGAGAACCCTGTCATATATCTTGGGACCTTCTCGAAGATTCTCTTCCCGGGCTTGCGGTTGGGCTGGATGGTAGTCCCTGCCGGAATAGTGGGCCACTTGCGAACGCTTAGGCTGGCCACTGATCTCACATCGGCGACCCTGGCGCAGAAGGCTCTCTACAGGTTCTGCGCGTCTGGGGGCCTCGCGGAACATCTGGAGACACTGCGCCGGGTCACAGGAGATCGCTTGCGTTCTATGTTGGTGGAGATGGAAAGGCGCTTTCCGCCAGAGGTCTCCTGGAGCAAGCCCAACGGGGGCATGACCCTGTGGGTCAACCTGCCAGACTCGGTCGACAGTGATGAAATGTTTGTGGCTGCGGCGCGGAGGGGGGTGCTCTTCTCTCCTGGGAGGCTCTTCTACCCTGCCGGGGGGGGCCGCAACGGTATGCGCCTTTCTTTCAATAGGGAGCCGGAGCAACGGATCCGCAAGGGCATTGGCATCCTGGCGGAGCTCATAGCCGCTAGGATCGGGAAGGGTGTAGAACACAAGAGCGAGGGCACTGGTCAGATGCCCTTCATCTAGGTCCGGTGCCTCGCAGGGAAAGGAGAGGGAGAAATGCTGGAGATAGGTTCGCTGAGGGTCAAGACAGGTCTGGCCGAGATGCTCAAGGGCGGTGTCATCATGGACGTCACAAATGCCGAGCAGGCCAAGATCGCTGAGGACGCCGGAGCAGTCGCTGTGATGGGTCTCGAAAGGGTGCCGGCCGACATCCGGAAAGAGGGTGGGGTGGCCCGGATGGCTGACCCAAAGAAGATCAAGGAGATCATGAAGGCCGTCTCGATTCCTGTGATGGCCAAGGTGCGCATAGGCCACTTCGTCGAGGCACAGATACTTGAGGCGCTCGGTGTCGACTTCATCGACGAGAGTGAGGTTCTCACGCCAGCCGATGAGGCGCACCACATCGACAAGTTCGCTTTCAAGGTGCCCTTCGTGTGCGGCTGCAGGGACCTGGGGGAAGCGCTACGGAGGATCGCCGAAGGTGCGGCCATGATACGCACGAAGGGTGAAGCTGGTTCTGGGAATGTCGTGGAGGCTGTAAGACACATGAGGGCCGTGACCGATGGAATACGCGAGCTGACTACGCTGAGGCCCGAACAGCTGATGAGCAAAGCGAAGGAGCTCGGCGCCCCCTACGAGCTCGTCCAATGGGTGGCTCAGAACGGCAGGCTTCCCGTGCCTAACTTCTCGGCGGGAGGTATCGCAACCCCTGCAGACGCAGCTCTGATGATGCAGCTGGGCGCAGAGAGTGTTTTCGTCGGCAGTGGCATCTTCAAGTCGTCCAACCCGGCCAAACGGGCAGCAGCCATAGTGAAGGCAGTGACGCACTACAAAGACCCCGACGTACTGGCAAAGATCTCGGAAGACCTGGGCGAGGCGATGGCGGGTATCGACGTGTCCAAGCTGGAGCCCCAGGAGATGCTCCAGACCAGGGGATGGTAGGACTTCGGAGGAGACAGATGCCGCGGCCACGGGTCGGGGTGCTGGCCCTTCAGGGGGACTTTGCTGCTCATGAGGCAGCATTGGGCCGTTTGGGGTACCGGGTGCACGAGGTCCGCACTCGAGAAGAGCTGTGGCGCGCCGATGGGCTAGTGCTGCCCGGGGGGGAATCGACCACACTGTTGAAGCTCCTGCACGAGTTCGACCTTTGGGACGAGTTGCAGGGTTTCGCGCGAATCGGAAGGGCAATGCTGTGCACCTGTGCGGGTCTGATCCTCGCCGCCGAGCGGGTGACCAACCCGGAGCAGGAATCTCTAGGCATCCTTCCGGTGGAGGTGAAGCGGAACGCATACGGGCGGCAAGTGGATTCGTTCGTGGCCAGCGGCCGCGTGGTGGTTCCCGAGGACCTGGCACCCCTGAGCGTGCTGTCCGGTGACGGGAGGGTTTTCGAGACAGAGTTTGTCTTTATCCGTGCCCCCGTGGTCACAAAGGTGGGGGAGGGTGTCGAAGTCCTGGCAAGGTTCCGGGGGGATCCGATCCTGGTGCGGAGGGGGAATGTGCTGGGAGCGACCTTCCATCCGGAGCTTGCCAGGGACTCCGGTGTGATGTGCATTTTCGCGGCGATGGTCGAGCAGAGCGCTTCTGGTGGCACAGTTCGCTAGGGGCCCATGCTGGATGGGTTTCATCAGGGTTCCAGTGCGCGAGGGCGGAGCATGAGATGATCCGGGCCGACGAGGTGCGGGAGAGGGCGGAACGTCTGAAGGCGCGCCTGTCGCATTGCGACCTCTGTCCGCAGCGTTGTGGTGTGGACAGGCTTTCGGGGGAGGTCGGTTTCTGCGGTGTTGGGTACAACGTTCCGGTTTCCTCCGTGCTTCCTCACCACGGGGAAGAGCCCGCGCTGAGCGGCTATGCAGGTGCTGGGACGATCTTCTTCGCTGGCTGCAACATGCGCTGTTGCTATTGCCAGAACTACCAGATAAGCCGGCGTCTAGAGCCTGCCCATGAGATGAGTCCCGAAGAGCTTGCCGATGCAATGCTGCGCCTTCAGGACCGTGGGTGCCACAACGTGGAGTTCGTGACCCCGAGCCACGTTGTGGCACAGATCCTCGAGGCCATTGCGATAGCCGTTGAACGTGGACTGGAGCTGCCGATTGTGTACAACAGCGGCGGATACGACTCACTTGATATTCTCCAGGAGCTGGAGGGTGTGGTAGACGTCTACCTGCCCGATCTCAAGTACTCCGACGAGGGCGTGGCACGGCGGCTCTCGCACGCGAAGGGGTACTGGGGAGTAGCGACGGCGTCGATCCGCGAGATGGTCCGGCAGGTAGGAGCCCTGGAAACGGACGCAGAGGGGGTGGCCGTAAGAGGTGTCATCGTGCGGCACTTGGTTCTTCCGAATGGGCTCTCTGGCTCCGAGAAGGTGCTAAGGTTTCTAGCCACCCTGAACCCCAGGCCCGCAGTTTCCCTAATGGCCCAGTACTATCCAGTTGGGGTCTGCAGTGATCCCCTGCTGGGGCGTACGATCACACCAAGCGAGTACGAGCCTGTTCGGAGGCTACTCGAGGATCTCGACCTCACCGACGGTTGGGTTCAGGAATTGTCCTCCCACGCTGTCTTCAGGCCAGACTTTGCGCGCGAGGAGCCCTTCGAGCAGGAAACCCCGTGAATGCGAGCCAGCTGCGCGCAGGGCCCGGGTCAAGGCATCACCTCACCTTGCCGATCCTTTCTGTGTAGGTCCTTTGGGTGGCCACGCCTGCAGCTGGAGGTGGTCCGTGAAGAGGAGATTCCAGATCCTCCTGGCAGAGCCGGGGGAGCGAGGCCGGCTCAGGCGCCTAATCCGCGGGCGTAGGCTGGTCAGGCATGCGCGCAATCAGCAGGAATGCCTCGACTATGCCTTCGCAGCTTCGGCCGACGTGGTACTCCTGGACGGTGATTCGGAGCCGTTTGGTTCACCCCAGTTCGTCTCCCGGCTCCGATTCGTATCGCGCAATGCCTTCCCTATTCTTGTCGCCAGGTCCAATCCGAGCGAGAACAGCAAGGACTGGCTTGAGGCGGGGGCGGCGGAGCTGATCGATCCCTCCTGCCTCGATGCTCTCTTGCTCGATCGCCTGCTGCGCCACTGGGCTAAGCACTATCGGTTGCGTAGGCGGTTATTCGATGCAGACAGGCGAGCTAATCAGTGGTGGCACGATCTTGTCGAGGCCCTTGATGAGGTAAGGCAGCGCATAGAAAGGGAACACGATTCGATCGAAGCATTCGTCAATCTCCTCGACCAGGGGGGTTCACCGACCGAGGAGAGGGAGCGGTACCTGGATCAGATACGGAAGCATCTAGCGAGTCTACTCGGCTTGACGAGCGAGCTTGAGACGGCCTCGAAGACAATAAGGCGCAAAGGCGCCAGGCGGGCCCTGGCGGCAGCGGCCGAGGGTAAGCGGACGCCTCCGCTTTGGAGTCCACCACCGCCTGCCGAGGAGGGCGATCGCTCCATCGATCACCCCCACCTCGGCAAGCAGCAGAGCCGCAAGAGGTATGGCGCCTGACGGGTTGCCCCGCCCTGAACCTGCAGAGCCGCTGTTCTTCCAGATTCGCCGGGATCGCCCTTTGGATCCGTGCCGCACCAGTTCTCTACGCCCTGCAGATGTCCAGAGGGCCAAAGGTAAGGCCATATGTCATAGCTGTGCGACTCCTCCCGCGGCCTGAGGGAGTATGAGCGTGTTGCTTTGCTCCTAGGACATCGCGGCAGACCGCAGCCTAGTGCCATCCTAGACGCAGGATCCGTACGGCCGAGCCCGGACTGGTTGCGCCCTCGAGGCGGCCCAGGTAGACGCCTCCGGCTACGGGCATTCCTGTTTCATTCAGACCGTCCCAGAGATACCCGCTGCTGCCGGCGTGTAAGTGTTTGACGATCCGACCTTGCAGGTCGTAGATCAACAGGCGGGGGGGCCTCCGTCCATCCGGAGCTACAAGCAGGGGGATACTGGTTGCCGAGACAGCAGGGTTAGGTCTTGGGGAACCAAGTGCCCAGCGGGTGAGTGTATGCGGTGTTTCCGCCCCCTGCGGGTCCGAGACGAAACGTATCGAGCAAAGCACCCACCCATCCGGATCCAGGCTGGCACTCAAGGGGACTGCGGGTGTTTCAATCGTGAAGGTTTGCACTTCTAGACTGTCCCAAAGAACAGCATCGAACGTTCCTTCCTCTCCCAGGTCGAAACGCACGCAAAGCGGCATCTTGAACATCTGGTCCCCGCTGCTTTCCTGCCAGATTGTCATTCTCACGAGGCATGGTCCATCTAGAGAGGGAGCAAAGGGCTCCCAGTGTGCCCAGTACGTTGGACGTCCTTCGCCGTAGACCCACTCTTCGAAGAACCATCCAAGATCCATTCCAGAGACTTCCTCGAAGGTTTCCCGAAGTTCCTCCGTTGTGGCGTTTGAATAGGCATGATTCTGTCCGTACGATCTGAGCGCGTGGAAGAAAAGGCTGTCTCCTACCACCCAGCGCAGCATGTGCAAGGCCCAGGCACCTTTGTTGTAGACGGTTGAGTTGAACAGGAAGAGTGGGTCGTAGATTGGTCCGTGAAAGACAGGCCGTTTCTTCGCCTGCATCACGGCTTTGAGGCTGTCAGGGCCCCCGACCCATTCTGCCCACAGCGCCTCCGAGTAGGTGGCGAAGCCTTCGTTCAACCAGATGTCCTTCCATGTGCCGCACGTTACCCAGTCGCCCCACCACTGGTGTGCCAGCTCGTGAACGACCACAGGCTGTTCCGTCTGGGGGAGTCTGAGGAAGTACTCTCCCATACTCGTCAGGGTTTGATTCTCCATGGCGCCCGGCCACGGGAATTCGGCCATGCCGTACTTTTCGTCCAGGAATGGATACTCGCCGAAGAGCCGGGCGAAAGCCTCGATGACCCGCGGGGTGAAAGCCCACTTCTCTTCTGCCGCTTCGAGATCCTCGGGATAGGCGTAGTAGTCCAGGGGCATCTCTGTGCTATCCAGGGCCACATAGGTGTCGTGGAATGAGCGGAAGTTTGTTGCGACGAAACTGACAAGGTATGTGCTGATCGGATAGCGTTCCACCCAGGTGTAGGCCTTCTTTCCCGGCGAGGGCTCCTCGACCCCTGCCAGGAGCCCGTTCGAGACGGCTATCAAAGTGTCTGGCACGACCACCGTTAGCTGCATCGTGAACTTGTCGTCGGGTCGATCTTTGCATGGCCACCACATCCGTGACCCGGCTGGCTCGCAGTTGGTGTACGCAATGGGCACGCCGTTGTGCTCATCGAAAGAGAGGCTCCACAGAAACCCCAGCCTGGGTCGGCCGCCGTACTCGATGCTTACGACAACCGTGTCGCCCGCTACGGCAGGCTGGGGCAGATGAATGCACAGGAGGCTCTCGGAGTGGGTATAGACTGGACATATGCCGCCTAAGTCCACGGATCTGACAAGCATCGAGTCGTCAAGATCGAAGCAAAGGTGCTCCAGGTTCGCGGCGGTGACGAGGAGCGTCCAGTCTATCCGACCGGATATGGCTTGGTCTTCGAAGTCCAAGTCGATCCGCAATCGCCCGGCAAGCGCATCATACCCGCTTGAGTCGGGCTCGAGGCTCCTGCGGACGGACGGGTGGTTGGGGCTCAAGCCGGCCGGCTTACCTTCGGGCGGGGCTGCGCCGATGCTACCCCAGAGCTCCGCCACGGACTGCCGCTTAGGCCGGGGAGCCTCCATGAGGTCAGCCGCGTGGGTGCTCGGAAGTAGCAAGAGAAAGAGTCCCAGTGCCGGCAGAGCCATGAACATACTCCGCAGGCTGGATGCGTCCCAGCCTTCGCAGGCCACCAGGTTCCTTCTGCCCATAGCTCTCATGGCCAAGGCCTTTCTTCTTCATTGCCTGCTTCGCTTCGAGAAGGCCGTGCGCCCGTCTCCGCGAGTGACTCCAGCATCTCTATCAAGGCCGCAATCTCCTCGTCTGGAGTGGAAGCACCTGCTGTGATTCCGATCCGCGCGGGTGGCTGTGGCAGCCAGTTGGCTTCGATGACCGGTTCTCTGGCACCAACGGGAAGGTGCCGGATCCTCGCACGGCCGATCAGGTCGCCTCGGTCACGTATGTGGAAGGTTCTTACCCTCTCTGAGGCGATTCTCGCCAGGTGGCCTGTGTTGCTGGAGTTGAATCCACCAATGACCAGCATCAGATCGGGCTCGAACTCCTCGATCAACGTCCGAACAGCGTCCTGGCGCTCCTGTGTCGCCGGACAAAATGTGCCCAGGCTCTGAAACCTCTCCGGACCCGGCGGCGCACCGAGTCTTTGCCGGAGTGCTGATTCCAGCATCCGCTCAATGGCGCGGCTCTCACTGCTCAGCATGGTGGTCTGATTGACCAGACCCATACGATCCAGGTGGACTGACGGGTCGAATCGGCCACCCGTCTTCTCCTTGGGCAGGTTGAACCAGGCGGCCTGCTCTCCCTTGGCGTCGGAGCCCCGGCGGATTGCCTCTGCCAGTCGGCTGGCCTCTTCGATGTTGCTCACAACAAGGTGAGGTCCTGGGATCCGTGACCTGGTGGCAAGGGTCTCTTCGTGGTCGGGCTTGCCATGTATGACCACTGTCAGCCCGGCGCCAGAGAACCGCTGGGCGGCCGCCCACACCCGCTTCACCCAGCCGCAAGTCGTGTCTATCACTGTGCATCCGATGCGCTGGAGCGTTTCGTAGACGGGGACTGGTGCCCCGAAAGCCGGGACGATGACCCAGTCTTCCCTTTGCAGCTGGCCTAGCTCAGCAGCATCGAGGGGCTGTATCCCGGACTCTCGAAGTTCCCTGTTGACCCGAGGGTTGTGGATGATCTGGCCGAGAAGGAACAGCCGACCCGCTCTTCCTTGCCGCCGGGCCTCGGCATGCCTCGCAGAAGCTAGTTTTGCTTTACGTACAGCTTCCTTCACTCCGTCGCAGAAGCCCATGGCCCGGGCAGTGCGTATGTCATAGCCGGCCTGTGCCATCCGCTTTCTCTCTGTACCGGTTAGCCTCCCTAAGGAAAGATGCCCGGCACGCAAGTGTCTGCGCCCTTGGCTTCTCAGGGCAACGCCCGAGAGCGGCTTCAAGTTCCTCGATAGTGTGACCTGCGCAGCAGTTCCAGCTCTTCAGCCCGGGAAGTCAATGCGATATGATTGTACTTTATCGCTTGGGCATCTAGCTCGCCAAATTCTGGAGACCTTATCAGGCCGATGCTTGAAGAGCGGCACAACAGAAGGCCCCCAGACGACGGTTCAGGAGAGCGGCCGCAGCCTACTTCCGCTCTCTTCGAGCCCGTGGGCCCTGACTTCGAGCCGCCGCCAGAGTTCCGGGCGGGATATGTGGCCATCTGTGGCTATCCCAATGTAGGGAAGTCGACATTCATGAACGCTGTTCTCGGCGAGAAGCTGGCCATAGTAACGCCCAAAGCCCAGACCACCCGGCGACGGACGCTTGGGATTCTCACTACGCCGCGGTTCCAGATGGTGTTTCTGGATACGCCCGGGATCCTTGAGCCGCGCTATAGGCTCCAACAGTCGATGATGAAGCAGGTGGCCGAAAGTATTGCCGACGCCGACGTCCTTCTCTACATTGTGGATGTCACACGCCCGGCGCTGGCGGAAGGCGTCGTCGAGGCAACGAGAGAGAAACCCGTCCTCGTCGTTCTCAACAAGGTCGATCTTCTGAAGCAGCCCGAGGAAACGCTTCCCATAATCGACGAGTTCAGGAAGGGGGCGGATTTCGCGGACTTCTTCGCGGTTTCGGCCCTGCTGGCGACGGGGTTGGTTCGCGTGATAGAGAGGGCTTCGGAGCTTCTTCCTGTCTCCCCACCTTACTTCCCACCCGACGCACTGACGGAACACCCTGAGCGCTTCTTTGTGGCCGAGATCATACGCGAGGCGGTCTTCAGTCTCTTCAGGCAAGAAGTTCCCTACAGCACGGAGGTGGAGATCGAGACGTTCAAGGAGAGGCCAGGGGCCAAGGACCTCATAGAGGCCACCATCGTGGTCGAGAGCGACTCACAGAAGGCGATACTGATAGGCAAGGGAGGCAGGGCGATCAAGGCATTGGGTCAGAAGGCGCGCGAGGCTATAGAAGACTTTCTCGGGCGTCCCGTGTACTTGTCGCTCAGAGTGAAGGTAGTTCCCGGCTGGCGCAAGGACGCCAGGTTTCTGAGACGCTTGGGTTACAAGTAGCCGCGGCGGTCCATGGAGGCCGGAGGTGGAGGAATCGGAGTTGAGCGAATTCAGGAGAACGCTGGTCACCAGTGCACTTCCATACGCCAACGGAAGGATCCACATCGGGCACCTTGCCGGCGCGTATCTGCCGGCGGACATCTACGTGCGCTACCTGCGAATGAAAGGTGAGGAAGTACTCTTTGTGTGTGGCTCAGACGAGCACGGGGTGCCTATCACCCTACGGGCCCTGGAGGAGGGCACT
>CAYMBA010000018.1:0-26235 GCA_964388535.1 uncultured bacterium
CCTCACCATTGCCCCTACCACGAAGATCGTGCGCCCCGAGATGGGAGGGCTACTGGAAGGCCGTTTCGGTGCAGGGGTCGAGATCGTCTGGAGGGGAGAAGACTTAGACGGGAGGGCTGCCGATAGGCACCCCGCCTACTATCTGGTCAAGCTCATGGCATACCAAGAGAATCCGGATCCCCCTGACCATCCGGCGCCGAGTGTGACGCACGTCGATAAGGTCCTCTACGACTTCGAGCACAGGGCCAATGTGCTCCTTGGAAACCTCAGTCCGGACGACTACCCCCCGGACAGCCTCGGCGACTACTACGAGCGGGCAAAGGCCGAGTGGCTCAAGATACCGGGTACCGAGAACAAGCTGTCGCTGAAGGGCGTTCTCGAATACGGCATGCACTACTTGTTTGGGATTCAGGCCGTGGACGAGGCGGGGGCCAAGGAACTCAAGTTCGAGCTTCGCGAGAACTGGCTGGCTTTCGAGGTTCGGCCTTCCCCCATCATGATCACAGTGACCGAGCCCAAGTTTGGGGAGTGCACCCACTCCGGCGGCCTGGGCGGGGACCCCGACTGGACGATCGTGGTTGCTCCGGGACAGGAGCTGAGATTCAGGTGGCGGGGGGATGCCAGTGCCACAGCCGGCGAAGCCGGACCATCCAACTATGCTCTCGATATCGAAGATCCCCTGGATGAGAGCCTCGTCGATCTGAACGGGATAGGCGGCTGGATCGGCTGGGGATACAGGACGACGACGGCTGCCCCCATCGTTTTCTCCAAGGAAGAGGAAGGCACCATCCACAACTTCTACCTCAAGATGAGAGACAACTCGGGCCGCAAGGAGACAGAGTCGATGGTCTGGATCCAGATCCGCGTCGCCAGGCTCACCTTTGCGAGGAAGGTGCTCTATGTGGATGACATGCTGAACAAGCTGCCCATCGCCTGCACCCAAGGGGGCCGCCCCACCGACGAGCAGACCGACGCCTTCTTCGGAGGCCGCCCCGAGTACTCCAATGGTGTGCTGCGGGCGATGTGGGGTATCGTCCCCCCGGGGGGGGCCGTGGGTTTCCTCAACACGGTTGAGACGATAGGGGGTGAAGAATCAAGCAGGCCTTTGGACGTCGAACTGCCCGACAGCATCCTGGACGTACTCGGTGCCTACCAGAACGTAGTGTGGAACTCGGCTGGGCAGACCAGCCATCTCTCAGCGAGCGGGCTTTCTAAGGTGACCTATGGCCGGGAACACGGCCAGACGATGTCGAGCTATGTCGGAGCCGGCGGCAATCTCCTCGTCATGGCTTACCACGGCCTCAGGCAGGCGACGGTGGGGTTCCTTGGCAGCACCGGATATGGTCCTGTCTGCGCCTACGGGCTGCCGATGTCCCAGAAGATTCCTGCATCCGCCGTCTGGAAGGAAGGCAGCTTCTTCTATGCCTTCCTGGGCGTGAGGGGCTGTACGATGTTCCCCATGGCCGTGGGCAACCCGTATTTCGACTGCTGCCTGATTGGGGCACCTGCGGCCAACCCCATGTATCCGGATCTCAAGCTCGACTGGGAGAGATGGCAGGGCACGGGTACCTGCGAGCACGGGGTCTGTACGTACGAGGCCCTCGTTCCCGTCCAGGGGGAGGGGCAGTCGCCGTGGTACTGGCATCAGGAGGGTCTGGATGTGCTTTATGTGACGAAGGTGGGGAACCCCGAGAAGTGCAGGGACCTCCGTGCCAGGCCGCTCATATGGAGGACCTACCCGACCGCGGAGGACTCTCTGGCTGAGCGCGTGCGGGGCAGGGTCGTGGCCGTGAGCACCAACATGTACTTCTTCGAGCGCGACAGGCTGGCCCGGGCCTTCGACTTCATGATCCACTGGCTGGATTCCGGCAGGGACTAGGATACGTGCCGCGGGGCGCGGGCGCTCGTCCCGCGCCTCCGATCCGACGGAGACTGCGATGAGAAAGGCTCTTGGCAAAGGCTTGATACTCTGGTTCTTTGCTGCACTCGCAGCGTTGACGGCTCCGGCTGTGGGCGTGCGCTTCGAGCCGGACGCCCTGGTGGGTGACCGGTCAGTGGAGCTTCACTGGCAGCCTGATGCGGACGATCCGGTCTATACAGGGAATCTGGCCGCCTACCTGCTCGGCTCAGGCGAGATCGAACCTGGGGCTGCCCCCTGCCGCATGCTGGTCTCGCCCTTGGAGAGGGTCATCCTTGCCTGCGACAGCACGGCCTCATACGTGGCTCTCCTTGAGCTTGCCGGCTCGGGCATCGAAGAGACGCGCCTTGGTGCCGCAGGACTGGGCGGCCCGGTGGTGACGGCACTGAGCCTGCACCGCTGGGGCAAGCGGCTGCTGGCCGGCTTCGAGGACGGCCGCTATGCGGCCTGGGAGTTGAGTGTTTCTACTGATCCCCTTGGGGTTTTCCGGGCACACGATGGTCCGGTTACGGCACTGCTCTTCGACCCAACCAGTGGTGAAGGAGATACCCGGTTTGTCAGCTGCGGCACGGACGGGAGGATCATCTTCTGGACCGGGCCGGGAGAACCATCGGAGTCGGCGGTTGATACGCTTCAGATGGAGAAGCCCATAACGGCAGCGGCCTACTGGCCGGATGCCAGCGCACTGTTTCTAGCCTACGAAGATGGTTCTCTTGAGCGGCTGCCCATAGGGGCCGGCCGTGGCTGGACGGCCGAAGGGACCGGCCGGTCCATGGAACGACTCCTAGTCCTGGAGAGTAGTGACGAGTTGCTTGCCGTGACCGGCGACGGGGGCTTGAGCCTCCACGACGCCACGTCCGGGGATCTGCTTGCCTCGTATGTTCCGGATCCGGGTGATGCAGCGGTGGTGGACGTGGCCATTAGGCAAGACGCGAAGTACGTCTATCAGCTTACTGCGGACGCGGCCATCCGTGTGCTGGACGGAAGCACACTGAAACGCTTCGGTTTCCGTGTGAATCTTGGAGACGGAGAGGATTTCTACTCGATCGCGGTTCTTCCTGTCCGCAACGAGGTCGTCGTGGCCCGAAGAGGCTGGCTCGAGTGGCGCTACATCGACACTTGCGTGCCCAGCGAGGAGACACCGGAGTGCTTCGGGGGCTATGCCGTCTTCCGCGGCCAGTACCCCGATGGCCGCGACCTCGAGCTCCTCAGGGTCTTTGACGCATCGGATACGACATGGGGATGGACGCCTGCAGAGACACTCAGGACCTTCGTGGATCCCGACTCCATAGTTCCGAGGGGAGGCGATCCCGAACAGGAACCCGCCGGCCCGATAAACGGTTTTTCGTACTATTACAGCCTCGTTAAGTACTACTGGTTGTTCTACCAGGGGGTCAAACACAGGGTGTTCATAGACCCCGATTCTCTCAACTCTGCCCGGGCCGAGATTGACGGCCTCTACAGGGAGCCCCTCGATTCCGAAGAACCCACTGCTCTCATTCCGAGGGTCGACCCCGATACCGTAGGGGCAATCATGGACAACGTGTACGTGGTGCCGGATCCCTACATCGAGGGTGAGGTGGCGATGCGCTTCGGGCCGCTAGCCCCGGCCCAGATCTGTTTCTTCAACCTGCCCGAGAGGGCTACGGTCCGGATATATACCATGGGCGGCGATTTGGTCAGGACACTCGAGCACGAGCAGGGAGTCAGGGGCAAGCACGGAGGAGCACTCACCTGGGATCTCAGGAACTCCTACGGGCTCGACGTTGGGCCGGGGGTCTACGTCTATGCCATAACCACGCCCGAGGGACACAAGGCCAGGGGATACTTCACCGTGGTTCGCTGACGTGTCAGTTCCACCCGGTCTGCTGGACCGGGTTGCGATGTACGAGCAACGGGCTGGAACCGATCTTCCAGCCCGTATCTGTTGGGTCGAAGAGCGCCACTGCGTGCGCACTGACCGGCGGAGGAAACAGGATGCCGGAGGCAACGACAGGGTTGAGGCAGGCAGCGGGGTTCCAGTGGGACCCGAACGAGAAGATGGTCTACTTCTTCGGGGCCGGGATGACGGAAGGCACGGGGCAAATGCGTGATCTGCTGGGGGGAAAGGGAGCGGGTCTCGCAGAGATGACGAGGGCGGGGATTCCCGTGCCCCCCGGCTTCACGATAACGACCCGGGTGTGCAACATCTTCTATGCTCTCGGCGGTCGCTTGCCCGAGGAGTTCCTGGCGCAACAGCGGGAGGCCCTGAAACGCTTGGAGCGCGTCCAGGGGCGCAAGCTCGGCGATCCGACCGATCCCCTGCTCGTTTCGGTGCGCTCGGGGGCCAAGTTCTCCATGCCGGGGATGATGGATACCATTCTCAACCTCGGTCTCAACGACGCCTCCGTAGAGGGCCTTGCTGAGCGGACCTCGAACAGGCGATTTGCATACGACAGCTATAGGCGTTTCCTCCAAATGTTCGGGGATGTCGTGCTCGGGATTCCGAAGGACGTCTTCGAATCGAGGCTTGCTGAGCTCAAGTCGGCCAAGGGTGCCGCCTCCGATCTGGATCTGACTGAGGACGACCTAGTTCGGCTCGTCGGTGAATACAAAGCCATCATCGAGAAGAGCACGGGCAAGCCCTTTCCCCAGGATCCACTTGTGCAGCTCGACATGGCCCGTGATGCGGTGTTCAAGTCTTGGTACAACGACAGGGCTGTCTTCTACAGGCGCCAGCACGGCATACCCGATGACCTCGGCACGGCTGTCAATGTCCAGGCCATGGTCTTTGGCAACCTCGGAGAGAACTCCGCTACGGGTGTGGGCTTCACGCGCAATCCTGCCACGGGTGAGAAGGAGTTCTACGGCGAGTTTCTCCTCAACGCTCAGGGCGAGGACGTCGTCGCGGGCATAAGGACGCCGAGGCCCATCCAGGAGCTGGCCGATGTGATGCCCGAGGTGTACGAGGAACTGAAGCGGATCACTGAGCGACTGGAACGCCACTACCGAGATGTCCAGGACTTCGAGTTCACGGTGGAAAACGGCCGACTCTTCATGCTCCAGACCCGCACGGGCAAGAGGACGGCCCAGGCTGCGGTGAAGATCGCTGTGGATATGGTCGGCGAGAGGCTGATCACGAAGGAAGAAGCCATCCTCCGGGTGGATCCGACCTCGCTGGACCAGCTGCTTCATCCCCGCTTCGACCCCGCTGCCAGCTACGAGGTCATAGCCCGGGGTCTCGCGGCCTCTCCGGGCGCCGCGGTGGGGCGGGTCGTGTTCGATCCGGACGAGGCCGTCGAGATGGCGAAAGGCACCGAGCCGGACGGCAGCCGCACCAGCGTGATCCTGGTGCGCAACGAGACGTCCCCGGACGACATCCATGGCATGGCGGCTGCCGAGGGGATCCTGACGGCTACAGGAGGGATGACATCGCATGCAGCCGTTGTGGCCCGAGGGATGGGGAAGTGCTGTGTGGCCGGCTGCTCGGGCATCGAGGTCAAGGAGGCAGAGGGGCTCTTGCGCGTAGGCGATCTGGTGATACGCAAGGGCGAGTATCTGAGCCTGAATGGTTCCACCGGCGAGGTGATCAAGGGTAAGGTGCCGACGGTGGAGCCGGAGGTCGCAAATGAGTTCCGCACCTTCATGGAGTGGGCCGACGAGTACAGGCGGCTGCGGGTGCGCACGAATGCCGATACGCCCGAGCAAGCCGCCCTGGCCAGGCGGTTCGGTGCAGAGGGCATCGGTCTCTGCCGCACCGAGCACATGTTCTTTGCCGAGGAGCGTTTGCCCTTCGTGCAGCAGATGATCCTCTATGCGCCCCGGGTGAAGGAGATCGAAGAGAAGATCGCCAGGGCGCGCAGGGACCTGGAGAATGCAACCGGGGAGCAAAGGCGTAGCCTGGAGGCCCGAATTGCAAGCCTCGAGTCGGAGTTGGAGGAGCCCAGGGCCCGCTATACGGAGGCGCTCGAGAAGATCCTGCCTTTCCAGAGGGAGGACTTCTACGGTATCTTCCGCGAGATGAACGGACTGCCTGTGACGGTGCGCACGCTGGATCCGCCGCTGCACGAGTTTCTTCCCAAGAAGGACGATCTGAAGGTGGAGGTGGCCCTGATGAGGGAGCGGGGGGAAGACCCGAAGGCCTTGGAAGAGCGCGAACGGCTACTTGCTCTGGTGGAGGATCTGAGCGAGATGAACCCGATGCTGGGGCATCGGGGCTGCAGATTGGGTATCGCCTATCCCGAGATCACGCGGATGCAGGCGCAGGCCATAATCGAGGCCGCCATCAGACTCAAGAAGGAGGGTCTCGAGGTTCACCCCGAGATCATGATTCCGCTCGTGGGGAGCCAGAGCGAGTTGGCGAACCAGCGAGCCGTCGTAGAGAAGGCAGCCCGTGAGGTGATGGACCGTGAGGGTGTTGAGGTCGAGTACTCCGTGGGCACGATGATCGAGGTGCCGAGGGCTGCCTTGACGGCTGGGGAGATTGCGCGCAAGGCGGATTTCTTCTCCTTCGGCACGAACGACCTCACGCAGATGACCTTTGGCTTCTCCCGAGACGACGCCGGCAGGTTCTTGCCCTCCTACGTCGAGATGGGCATTCTCGAGAAGGACCCCTTCGTCACGCTGGACCGCGAGGGGGTGGGCAAGCTGGTGAGAATGGCGGTCGAGGCGGCGCGCGCCGTCAAGCCGCGATTCAAGGCTGGCATCTGTGGGGAGCACGGCGGAGATCCCGAGAGCATCGAGTTCTGTGACCGCACGGGGCTCGACTACGTCAGCTGCAGCCCGTATCGCGTGCCGATCGCGAGGCTGGCGGCGGCCCAGGCGGCGGTCAGAGCCGAGATGGAGAAGCCGAAGCGGGAGGCCGCGGGGCGCATATAGCGCGGCACGAGGGGGCGCGCGCGGAGCGCCAGGGCTTCCGGAGGTGGGTCGTGGCCAAGCAAGAGCGCATGGGGCTCGGAAGGCGGCTGCTCTGGCTGGCTGCGGGCGTGGGCCCTGAGCGTGTCGTGGCCTTCGATTGGATCCGGGGCCGGGTTGGCTCGCGGCAGAACCCCGACGGCATGCGCTCGCTCTTGCACTTGGGACTCCTGCTGCTCCTCCTCTGTGCGGCGGTGGATGTCCTGCTTCTTGCCCGGGCTTCGTGGCGCTCCTGGAGGCTGCTGGGCTTCGTTCACGTGGCCTGGACCGCTTCCTTCGTCTTCGGCACGGTGCTCAATGTGGGGTTCCTCGAGAGTCTGGAGGGTGAGCAGAGGAGATCTGCCGGCCTGCCCAATGCCCTGACCCTCCTGCGCGGAGTCATCATTCCATCGATCGCCTACGCGATACTAGTCGGTGATGCCCGCGCTGCTTTCTTTCTGTACGCCGGTGCTGCTTCGACCGACGTGCTCGACGGATTCTTGGCGAGACACTTGGGACAGACAACCAAACTCGGCATCGTTCTCGATCCCATCGTGGACATCCTCTTCCACCTGGGCGCACTGGGATCGCTGGCGCTCGCAGGGCTTCTGGGCTTGCGCGAGGCTGTGCTGGTGGGACTGAGGAGCTTCCTTCTGGTTGCCGGAGCGGGGCTCTTCTACTTGTGGAAGGGCCAAGTGCGCATCCTGCCCACACCGCTTGGCAAGGGAACCGGGCTGCTGCTGAGCCTCTCTACACTGGCCATGCTCCTGGCTGCAGGCTGGCTGAGGGAGCCTGGCGGAGTCCTCCTGGCACTGCGAGGCATGATCGGAGTTCTGCTAATTCTGGCTGTCCTCCATGTGCTAGCCATAGGTGCAATCAACATGGTCCGGTTGCCCACAGGCGGCAGTGGGCGCAATGGCGCCTGAGGTAGGCATCGTTGAATTCGGGCAGAATGGGCGATAGGACGCGCCTCGAAGGCGGGCTCGATGCCTTCGGCCTGCTAGAGGTACTGCAGTGGCTTGAACACCGCGGGGAGCCCACGTTGCTCGTGGCTTGGCCTGAAGTCCAGCACGGCCCCAGCGGCCTTGGGCAGCAGGCAGGCCCCGAGCGGCTCCTTGTGTCTTGCGAGCAGGGGCTCCTTGGAAGCGTGCGGCTTCTTGGTTCCGGCATGCCCGAGGCCCTCAGGATCGGCCAGTGGCTTCTCGGCCGTGACGTGATCGATGTTCGTGGCCTCCGCTACTGTCTGGCTGTGCAGGCTCGTATGGGGCCACGGGCGAGGCCAATGCTCGGGGCACTGGCGCGCCGTAGCGGGCTGGTAGGCGCAGCAGAGCTGGAAGATGCAATCAGGGACCTTGCTCGTGCGCAACTTGTACGCGCCTGTGGATGGAGGGCTGGGCGGTTCAGGGTTCTGGGGCTCGGTGGGCAGTCCCCCAAGCGGATGCTCGATTGGGGTGTTTCGGTGGAAGAGGCCGTGCTGGCAGTGGCACAGGATCTCGATGAGGCTGCCAAGAGCGGTGGGATTGGGGTATCAGGGGAACGCTAGGCCCTTGGCTTGGTAGTTGTGTTTCGATAAGGAGAACATCCGAGCGCGAGTGGCAGCTCGACGGAGTGTGTGATGGCGCATCTGGACCTGGGCTTCCTGGGGCGTCCCGGTCCCTTCTGGATTGTGGGGTTCCTGGCAGCACTTGCCGTGGGCTTTCTAGCCTACCATCGGTTGATAGCACCCCTCTCATCCGCCCGGCGACAGATCCTCCGCGGGATGCGTTTGGCTGCGCTGCTTCTGATCCTCTTGCTCATCCTTGAGCCTGTCCTCAGCGTGCGTTCCCACGGCAGGGGGCGCCCGCGCGTAGCCGTGCTACTCGATCGATCATCAAGCATGTTGCTTCCGGCTCCAGGTGGAGGCACACGCCTGGATGAGGCCGTGGGCGTGGTCCGACACTTGCTTGGGGCCTTGGGGGGACGGTTCGATGTGCGCCTGCTGGGTTTCTCCTCAGGTCTCGACGCTCTCGAACCGCAGGGGCTCGATTCCCTTGCGGCCTTCGGGCCCACGGCCATCGGTGATGCCCTGGAAGAGGCCAGCGTGGAAGCCCCTGGGGAGGTTCCCCTCGGTGCTGTGATCCTTGTCAGTGACGGCGTGGCTACGGCGGGTAAGGACGCCCGCCTCGTCGCCAAGGCGCTTCCCGTTCCAGTGCACACTATCGCCGTGGGCGATACGGCGGAGCTTCCGGATGTGATGATCCGGGAGATCAGGGCTCCAGCCGAAGGGCACGTGGGGGAACCGCTCGCGATAGAGTGTACTCTCGAGTGGCGCGCGACGACTCCGGAGAGCCTGAGGGTAGAGGCGAGGGAGGTCTTCGCTGGTTCGTTCGAGGTGCCCGCTGCCAAAGCGGTCAGGGCCGAGAAGCAACTGGGGTCCCTTCCCCGCGGCCCGGGCAGAGAGATCCGCGTCCGGCTGGACCTTACTCCCCGGCGACCAGGCATGAACCTTTATGCGGTAACGCTTCGTTCTGCGGGGCCGGATTCGGTCGCTGCGAACGACACCCGCCTGGTGGCTGTGGAGGTTAGTGAGCGCAAGAATAGAGTGCTCTACCTCGAGGGCAAGCCGGATTGGGACTTCAGCTTCCTGAAGCGGGCCTTCGAGGCCGATACCGCCTTCGCCTATACGTTTCTCGTAGCCGATCCCGTCGAAGGCTTCCTTTGCTATGGGGAGCAACTGAGCGAGGGCTTTCCCCAACAGCCGCGCGACCTGGAGCCCTTCAGCTGCATCGTCATCGGACATCTGAGCCCGCGCGACCTACCTTCGAACTTCGTTGCCGCCATCAAGGCCTTTGCCGGCAGGGGAGGTGGGGTGCTGCTCATTGGCGGCGACGGGAGCCTGAGGGGCTGGTTCGACGAGGGGCTCTCGCCGCTGAGCATGGATCCCCTTGGACACGCCGAGCGCACTTGTACCGCGTTGGTTCCTACCTTCGATGGGCTCTCCCACGAAGTCACGGCCTTGGAAGACAGCCCGATGAGGATCAGGCAGCTTTGGGCGGACCTGCCACCTGTGTGGGTGCCTGGCGGCCGCTTCAGACAGGCGGCGACAGCCAGAGTGTTGCTGCGGGCAGCGGATAGCCGGCCGCGCCCTGTCGTGGCAGTGGCTGAGACCGGACCCGGGCGGGTGGCTGCAGTGGCTGCAAGGGGCCACTGGCGGTGGGACCTGACGGCCGCTGGTGCCGGGAGTGAGTTCGACTGGGCAGGCAGGGAGTTCTGGCGGCGCCTGATACGCTGGCTCTCGGAGGGCGGTGCGCGGGAGAGGTTCAGCGTCAAGCCCGCAAGGTACGTTTTCCTCGATGGGGAGCCGATATCTTTCGAGGCAAGGCTGCTCGATGGAAGTGCAAGGCCAGTGGCGGGCGCCCGTATCCAAGTCTCGGTGAGCCGCCTCCCCCACGCCGGAGAGGCGGTGGGGACCGGCCCGGTCGGGACGGGGCTCGCTATCGAGCCCAGCACGAGGAAGGTCATAGCGCTCTACCCCGAGGGCGAAGCCGGCAGATATGCCGGTTCGCTCGAGGCACTCGCACCCGGGCGCTACCGCTTCGAGGCGACAGCCGAGTGGGGAGCCGGGGCGCGGCGAGGGGTGCAGCGCGGCGAAGGGCTCTTCTGGGTGGATCGAGCAGGGCCCGAGATGCTGCGCACTGAAAGCAACTGGCGCTTGCTCGAGTCGGTCGCGCGGGCTGGAGGTGGCATCTTTGTAGGTGCCTCGGGGGTAGACTCACTACTTGCTGCCCTGCCCAGAACGGTGCGGGGAAGGGAGCGGATCTGGCAGGCAGAAATGTGGAACCATTGGGCAGCTTTCGGTGTGCTCTTGGCGTTGCTTGCGACCGAGTGGATCATCAGAAGGCGCAGCGGATTGCCCTGAGCAAGACGGCCTGAAGGCGGCTGCCGGGGGGTGTTTGATGAGACGATCACCGTTCTTGGTGTTGGTGGCGGTGGTGGCGCTCTGGGGCGCCTTGGGATGCTCGAAGGACGCCGAGAGCGCCAGCGGGAAGTCGCCCAGTTCGCACAGGGCGGCTGCTGTGGCAGAGACCGAGAAGGCGATGGGCGAAATGGAGCAGGGTGCCAGTGGTGGGGCGGTGAAACCTGCTGTGGCCGAGAACGAGCGGGTTGAGCAGCAGGAACCTGTTGCTCGCAGCAAGGGCGGCTCTGGCGCGTTGAAGCATGCCCCCGAGACGAGTCCTGCAGAGGCTTCGAAGAAGAAGGCTGGCGACCACGATTTCCGGAACATTCCGCGCCCGAGGCTGCCTGAGCCTTCGAGGCGGCAGCCTGTTCCGGAGATCGAACTCACCGACATCGAGGGCAACAGGTTCAGCCTCTCAAGCCTCAAGGGCGACGTCGTCCTGCTCGTCTTCTGGGCTACGTGGTGCAGACCCTGCCTGCGCGAGGTTCCTATCCTCGTTTCCCTGCAGGATGAATACAGGGACGCGGGCCTGCGGGTAGTTGCGGTGTCCCTGGACCGGGGCGGAATGGCCAAGGTCAAGCGGTTCCTGGAGAGCAGGCCAGAGATAAACTACACGGTCGTGCCGAATGGCATCTCGGCTTCGATGCGCATGGGTGGCATAAGATCGATTCCTACCTCGTTCCTGATAGACCGTCAGGGCAGGGTGATAGAGCGCTTCGTAGGGCTTCATCCTGCTATCGAGCTGGAAGGCTACGTGCAGGCAGCCCTGCTTGAGTAGTGTGCCGGCTGTGGAGGCTGCGCGCGCTGGAAGGCCACGTGCAGGCAGCCCTCTTGAGCAGCCCTTGGCGCGGTCCTGGGAGCCACTTGAGGCGGACTTTCGGGCTTGCGCGAAGTGCGGCTTGGCCGCCCCTTACCGGGGCCCAAAGATGGCCGTGCCGATCCGCACAATCGTCGCGCCCTCTTCGATGGCTATCTCGAAGTCGCCTGACATGCCCATGGAGAGCTCGTGCAACTCGCAGTGGGGGCGCCCTTGCCTGCGCTCTTCTTCGAGTAGGCGGGCCAGGAGCTTGAAGGAAGATCTTATCTCCTTGCGATCCGTCGTAAGTGGGCCAATCGTCATCAGGCCCTCAACGCGCACGTGCTCCAGGGTGCACAGCGCATCGAGGAGGCGGGGCAGGTCTGCGGGCTCGATGCCGGACTTCGTCTCCTCTCCCGTCGTATTGACTTGAACAAGCACCGGCTGAACCTTTCCCAACCGGGCAGCCCGATCCTCGATGGTGTGTCCAAGTTCGACGCTGTCGACCGAATGAATAAGCGCTGCGACCGGGACGACGTACTTCGCCTTGTTGCGCTGCAGGTGTCCCACGAAGTGCCACTCGATCTCGCAGTCGGAGAGCGGCTCGAGCTTCGCCCGCAACTCCTGTGCCCTGTTTTCCCCGAAGGCGCGCAGGCCCGCTGCAAATGCCTCGCGGATCCGCTCGGGAGGAACGGTCTTGCTCACGGCGACCAGCTTCACCGATTCAGGCTTTCTGCCCGCGCGCTGGGCTGCTTCGGCGATGCGCTCGCGAACGCGCGCTACGTTGGCTCCGATTGTGGGTCCAGGTGCTTGCATGGGTTCCAAATCGTAGCAGAGTCGAGTGTCATCGGGTACGATATTGCAACCTGTCGCGCAGCGGTAGCCGTTCGCGGGGGACCACCCGGGGCCCTCCGGAGGAGGATGGATCTTGCAGGAAGAGGGCAATCGCAGCACAGACCCATTTGAGGCACGCAGAGAGAAACTTGAGGCGCTGCGGCGCAGCGGGATCGATCCGTACCCGGCATCGTGCCGCCGCACCCACAAGGCGGCGGACATACTCGCGCGTTTCGAGGAGCTCGAAGAAAAGGTAGAGGTGGCCGTTGCGGGGCGGATCCGCTCGATCAGGTCGATGGGCAAGGCGACCTTCATGCACATCGAGGATGCCTCGGGCAGGATCCAGCTGTACTTCCGCCGCGATGAAGTGGGAGCGGAAGCGTATTCGGTGCTGAAGCACCTCGACCTCGGCGACATCCTTGCAGTCGCGGGGCTGCCTTTCAGGACTCGGACGGGCGAGATAACGGTGCGGGCTGGGCGGTTCACCATCCTCGCCAAGACCCACCGCCCGCTGCCCGTGGTCAAGGAAAAGGACGGGGTGCTTTACGACGCCTTCAGGGACAGGGAAGCGCGCTACCGGAGAAGGTATCTCGACTTGCTGCTCAACCCCGAGAGCAGGCGCATCTTCGAGACCAGGGCCAGGATCATCTCGGCGCTCAGGGCCTTTCTCGAGAGCCACGGGTTCCTCGAGGTCGAGACGCCGGTGCTGCAGGAGGTCTACGGCGGGGCTGCCGCACGGCCGTTCGAGACGTATCACAACGCCCTGGAGCGGCGGCTGTACCTGCGGATAGCAGAAGAACTGCCGCTGAAGAAACTGCTCGTGGGCGGGCTGGAGCGTGTCTACGAGATCGGGCGCGTCTTCAGGAACGAGGGGCTCGATCGCTTCCACAACCCCGAGTTCACGCTCCTGGAGTTCTACTGTGCATACGAAGACTACGAGTTCGCGGCCGGCTTCGTGGAGGAGATGATCCGCTTTGTGGCGCGCGAGGCTACGGGCTCGCAGCGCGTGCGCTTCGGGGAGGTCGAGGTCGACCTTGGTGCTCCCTTCAAGCGGGAGAGATTGCTCGAACTCGTCGAGCGCTACGCCGGCGTGGACCTGCTCGAGGCGCCCGAGGAGGAACTGGCGGCGGTCTGCAGGCGGTTCGGCTACGAGCCGGCGCCCGGCCTTGGCAGGCCGAAGCTGATGGAGAAGGTCTTCGATCTCGCCGTCGAGCCGCAGCTCATCGAGCCGACATTCGTCTTCGACTATCCACGGGATGTCTCACCATTGGCCAAACGACACCGCAGTGGCGATGAGCGTCTTGTGGAGCGCTTCGAGCTTTTCATCGCAGGTCAGGAGCTGGCCAATGCTTTCAGCGAACTCAACGACCCGGACGATCAGCGCCAGCGCTTCGAGCAGCAGCGCAGGGCCAGGGACGCAGGCGACCGCGAAGCGCATCCCTACGACGAGGACTTCGTCACAGCGCTCGAGTACGGAATGCCGCCGGCGGCCGGCGTCGGTATCGGGGTGGACCGCCTGGTCATGCTGCTTACCGACTCGCCAGCCATCCGGGATGTTCTGCTCTTCCCACACCTGAGGCCAGAGGAGGGAGACCGCTAAGGGCCTGAGCCGCGAGGGTGCGTTGCAGGGGGTGCGCGGGAAAAGGAGGTGGAGGTCGGCAGGACGAACTCACCCATGGAGGGAGGCGGCGTAATGGCTGAAGCCGTCAGGAGCGTGCGTTCCGAGGAAGTAATCGCAGCCTCACCGGCAATGAGGCGCCTGCTCAAGCTCGTAGAGCGGATCGCCCCCACCGAGAGCACGGTGCTTGTCACGGGCGAGAGCGGCACGGGCAAGGAGAAGGTTGCCAGGCTCATCCACTACCAAAGCAACCGCAGTCGCGGTCCTTTCGTGGCGGTGAACGCAGGTGCGATTCCCGAGACGCTGATCGAGCGCGAACTCTTCGGGCATGTGAAAGGCGCGTTCACGGATGCGAAGACCAGCAAGCGCGGCCTCTTCGAGATGGCCGAGCACGGCACGCTTTTCTTAGACGAGATCGCCGATATGCCGCTTCAGATGCAGGTGAAGCTCCTCCGGGCGCTTCAGGATCGCGAGATTCGGCCGCTCGGCTCGGATGTGGCAATAAAGGTGGACGTGCGGGTCATCGCAGCCACGAACAGCGACCTCAAGAAGAGAGTTGCAGAGGGGAAGTTCAGGGAGGATCTCTTCTACAGGCTGAATGTGTTTCACCTGCATGTGCCACCCCTGCGCGAAAGAAAGGAAGACATCCCGTATCTGGCCGAGTATTTCATGCGCCGCTTCTCAGAGCAGATGGGCAAGTCGGTCACCAGGCTGAGCGAGCGGGCGTGGACGCTTCTTATGAACTACGATTACCCGGGCAACGTGCGCGAACTCGAGAACGCGATCGAGCGCGCAGTGGTTCTGGCCGAGGGTGATACGATCCATGTGCGCGACCTACCGCCGGAGATAGCCGGCCAGGGCATTCCCCGTCTGGGTGAGGGGGAGGTGTCCACCTACCCGGTGGAGATGAGCCTGAGGGACGTCGAGGCGCGGCATATCAGGCGGGTGATAGACCACTTCGGGGGCAATCTCTCGAGGGCAGCGAAGAGCCTTGGTATCTCCCGCAGTACGCTCTGGCGCAAGATGCGCCGCTATGGGATAGAGCCCGTAAGGGCGAGATGATCCGATGTGAAACAAGCCCTTGTGCTTCATTGTGAAACACAATCAGTCGTTCATCCAATGTCCCACCCGCACCTCTGCGCGTAACCCATTGTGATTGGGGCAGTTGACCTTTGGATCAGCGGTTCTCCCGAAGGCACACATCTTGCAGGGCTTTGGGCGGTAGCAAGGTTCGTATCGTGCCCTGCGAGGGCAGGGCCTGGGGGTAGCTCCGCCTTTGCCCAGCCTTTGGGAGGGCGAAGACGGGCCTGCGCCGGGGTAACCGACACAGAAGCGATCCGCGCCCCTCGAACGGGGCTGACGGATAGAAAGGAGTGGTCATGGGAAAGATCATCGGAATCGATTTGGGAACGACAAACTCGTGCGTCGCCGTAGTCGAGGGTGGCAAGCCCGTCGTCATCCAGAACGCCGAAGGCGGGAGAACGACGCCTTCGGTGGTGGCATTCAAGGAGAACGGCGAGCGACTGATAGGACAGGCGGCAAAGCGCCAGGCCGTCACCAACCCAAAGAACACCGTTTTTTCGATAAAGCGGTTCATGGGAAGGAAGTATTCCGAGGTCGCCACCGAGATCGAGGAGGTTCCGTACGAGGTCGTGCGTGGCCCGAACGATCTGGCCTACGTGAGAGTCGGTGGTAAGGAATACTCACCACCTGAGATCTCGGCGATGATCCTGCGCAAGATGAAGGAGACCGCCGAGGCGTACCTCGGCACCGAGGTCAAGGAGGCCGTTATCACTGTGCCTGCGTACTTCAACGACAGCCAGAGGCAGGCGACGAAGGACGCAGGGCGCATCGCAGGGCTCGATGTGAAGCGTATCATAAACGAGCCCACCGCAGCGGCACTCGCATACGGGCTGGACAAGAAGAAAGCACAGCGGGTCGCAGTCTACGACCTCGGCGGTGGTACGTTCGATATCTCGATCCTCGAGATCGACCCGGAGATGGGTACCTACGAGGTCAAGGCCACCAACGGGGATACCCACCTCGGGGGCGACGACTTCGACCAGAGGATCATCGACTGGCTGGCAGACGAGTTCCAGAAGCAGGAAGGCATCGACCTGCGCAAGGACCCGATGGCGCTTCAGAGGCTGAAGGAGGCCGCGGAGAAAGCGAAGATCGAGCTCTCGGGCACTGTAGAGACCGAGATCAATCTGCCCTACATAACCGCGGATGCCAGCGGCCCGAAGCACCTGACGATCAAGCTTAGCCGGGCCAAGTTCGAGTCGCTTGTCGATGACCTCATCCAGCGCACCGTCGGGCCGTGCAAGCAGGCCTTGAAGGATGCCGGCTTCGATGAGGTGGACGAGGTGATCCTGGTCGGCGGCTCGACCAGGATCCCCAAGGTCCAGGAGCTGGTCAAAAGCCTATTCGGGCGCGAGCCCCACAAGGGGGTCAACCCGGATGAGGTGGTCGCAATAGGTGCGGCAATCCAAGGCGGCGTCCTGGGTGGGGAAGTCAAAGACGTGCTGCTGCTGGATGTGACCCCGCTTTCGCTCGGGATAGAGACACTCGGCGGTGTGATGACGAAAATCATAGAGCGCAACACCACGATCCCGACGCGCAGGACCCAAATCTTCTCGACTGCCGCAGACAACCAGACGACGGTCGAGATACACGTCCTGCAGGGCGAGCGCCCGATGGCCGCCGACAACAAGTCGATCGGCCGCTTCCAGCTGACTGGCATTCCTCCGGCGCCGCGCGGAGTGCCGCAGATAGAGGTGATGTTCGACATCGATGCAAACGGGATCCTCAAGGTCTCGGCTCGGGACAAGGCCACGGGCAAGGAGCAGTCGATCCGCATCGAGGCTTCCAGCGGGCTCAGCGAGGAAGAGATAGAACGCATGGTGAAGGAGGCCGAGGCCCACGCGGATGAGGATCGCAAGAGAAAGGAGGCCACCGAGCTGCGTAACCAGGCCGACCAGCTGGTCTATGAGACCGAGAAGAACCTCCGCGAGATGGGGGCCAAGCTGGATCCGGCGCTCAAGTCGAAGCTCGAGTCCGAGGTCGAGTCGCTGAAGGAAGCACTGAAATCGGATGACACATCGAAGATCCGCACGGCCATGGATGCCGTGAGTAAGGCTTGGCACGAGGCATCCGCACACCTCTACGCTGAGGCCCAGAAGGAGGCCAGCGCAAGTGCTGCCTCGGGCGGCAGCGATGAGTCGGCCAAAGGTAGCAAGGCAGGCTCCGGCGGCGAGAACGTCGTCGATGCAGACTTCGAGGTCGTGGACGAGGACAACAAGTAGTCCGGTATCCGGTACCGCCGGGGGTTCCGCCGGATCGATCGGCGGTCCGCCCGGCGGTGCCTTCATGCGTGTGGGTGCGTGCAATGGCCGCTACTGAAGCCCTGCTGCTTTCCCTCATAGCACAGTACGAGACGATCGGTGTCGTCGGGCTCGGTAAGATTGCCGACCCGGCGACCGGTGAGACACGCACGGATCTCGGCAAGACCCGCTTCGCGATAGAGATGCTTGAGATGCTCGAGCGTAAGACGAGCGGGAACCTGAGTGAGGAGGAGGAGCGCGAGATCCGGCGGGTTCTTACCTTGTTGCGGCTGAACTATGTCGATGCCGTCAACCGGCAGAAGGAAGAGGCTGCGGAGGGAGAGAAGCCTGCGGGAGACGGTGCAAGCGAGCGGCAGGAGAAACAGGAGAAGCAGGATGACGCAGAAGCGCAGAAAGAGGAAGGCGCAGACCGAACCCGAGGAGACGGGGAGGCCTGAGCGGAAGCCCACAGGGTCCGAGGGCAAGGTGCGCGAAGATGCGCCCCAGGGCAGCGGAGAGCCGGCCGCAGGAGAGCCTGGGGGGGGGCCAGCGGCTTCCGAAGGTGAGCCCCAGGCCGAAGGGCAGCCGGCCGAGGAGCGCGCAGACGGTGGGGTACGGGATGTGAAGCCGGCGGAAGAAGCCCCGGGGGCGCATACGGTACCGCTCGAGGACTACCAGCGGCTGCTTGCTGAGTTCGACAACTACCGAAAGCGTACGGCCCGGGAGCTGGCGCAGGCCTCGGCCCGCGCAAGGGCCGAGGTGCTCAAGGCGTTGCTCCCGGTGCTGGATGACTTCGAGCGGGCCAGGGCATCACTTGCTCCCGACCAGGAGACATTCGATAAGGACGGAATCCTCATCATCATGGACCGCCTTGCCGAAACCCTTATGAGGGAAGGTCTGGAAGAGGTTGAAGCCTCGCCAGGCCAGGAGTTCGATCCTGAAATACACGAGGCGGTCCTGACCGTCCCGACGGAGGAACATCGGGAGGGCCTGATAGCGCAGGTGTTGGAGAAGGGCTACAAGCTGGGTGAGGTGTTGTTGAGGCCTGCGCGTGTTGCCGTGGCGCGCGCCCCCGAGGAGGTTTCCGCCGAGGGTGAGCCGGCGAAGTGAGCCGGCTGGCGCATGCATCCTGTCCCGTTCTTCCGCAACCAGGATGGCCGCCGGGCCGCCCGAAACAGGGGAGCTCTTCAGGATGCACTTGCGCCTTCTGCTCATCACCGCGGACAACGTACTGCGTAACCAGGTCATTGCCGATGCCCGGTGGCTGCCCGTGCGTATCTTCTACGCGCGGGACTTCGCCGCGCTGAGATCGCATCCGCCTTCACCTTCCGACTCCCCCTCAGCAGTGATAGTCGATCTTGAAAACGCTTCTTACAGGGAAGGCCTTGCTTGGGTGCGGGCCAACTTTCCGGACGCCCGGGCGCTCTTTGTGCGAAAGCGCGCCCACGCAGCCGAGGCAGGTTTGGGGGCAACGTCCTTCCTGCCTCGCCCCGTCGAGCCTTATCAGTTCGCGCGATCCATCGCATTCCTGATGGGCGAGCATGCCCTACAGGTGGAGCCCCGGGTCGGCGTAGGCGGGTTGGAGTCGTTGATCGGCAGATCGTTGGGTTTCAGGGCGGCGCTGGAGTCAGCTATGCGCGCTGCCCCAGACGTCGCTTCACCGGTCCTCATCCAGGGTGAGAGGGGAACGGGGAAGAGCGTCTTCGCCCGGGCCATAGCGGCCGAGAGTGGGCTGTCTGGATTCGCAGAGGTAGACTGCGCCGCTCTCAGTGGTGCCGAGGCTGCGGAGGAGATATTCGGCATCGCCCCAGGTACGAGACCCAGTAAGCCCGCGCCGGGGGGAATCCTCGGAAGCGAGCGGCCCGGGACGGTATTCCTCGACAACATCGAACGGCTCACCTTGCCGCTACAGAGGCGACTTCTGGAGTACATGCTGGCAGCCTCGACCTTGGCCGAGCACGCTGGGAGCATGCAGGCAAGCAGGGTGATCGCTGCCACCGAGACCGATCTCGAGAGGGTTGCCAAGGCCGGAGGCTTCAGCCAGGAACTCCTGGGGAGGCTCTCGACTTACAGGATCGTGCTTCCACCTCTGCGTGAGAGGCCCAGCGACGTGCTGCTCTTGGCCGAGCAGTTCCTTACCAGACAGGCCCGCCTCATGGGCCGTAGCGTTCCTACCCTGGCGCCAGACGCCCAGGAGATACTGCTCGCCAGTCCCTGGCCCGGAAACGTGGCAGAGCTCTTCGATGTGCTCATGGGCGCGCTCCTGCGCCTGAGCGGAGAGCGGATAGAGGGAGCAGAGATGCGCGAGCTGCTCCACGAGGTCTCTGCTTCGGCGCCTGCTCCGCCGACGGAGGATCTTACCTCCGGCGGCGCCTTCGGTGCTGCTGTGGATGCCCGCGGCGGAAGGGTCGTTGTGTACCTGCCGGAGGAGGGAATCGCCTTCGAGGAGATCGAGAAGGCGGTCCTGAGCGCAGCACTCGAGCACACGAAGGGTAATGTGGTCCGGGCAGCACGGTTCCTACGCATGGGCCGTGGCAGCCTGAGGTACAGGCTGGAGAAGTTCGGCCTCGCCCAGCCCAGGCGCCGGAGGCGCCGCACGGAGGAGAGCGAAGGCGAGGTGAGACAAGCCTCCTGAGCCCTTCCGCGGCTCACCGGGCGCCTGCGCGAGGCATCGCGAGCCTGTCCCGGGTACCGCCGGACCTTCCCGGGCCCTTCCAGCGCTTCCGGCGCACTTCCTCGAAGCGATAGGTTTGGCCGTGTGCGGCTCGAGCCGTCTCTCCCAGGCTCTTGCCGGCGCAGGCCTGCTTGTGACTCGCCCTCTTTTCTGCTTCATTACTCGCAGTGCCTGCGGGCGGATCTTTCCCGCCCGTTCATCCGCCGAGCAACGCCATGGGTGTCAAAGCCAGAGAGATATCGAACTGCGCTCTCGTGTCGGCATGGAACGCGGCGGGCGTCCTCGCAGCCCTGGGGATGCTTTTCGCTCTCGTTGTGGGGTGCTCGGCGCCCGCGCGGACGGTCCGGCTCGGGCGAGAGCCGGTCGTGCGGATTGGCGTGCTGGTAGGTGTGAAGCAGGTCGTCGTTTCCTGTGACGGAAACGTCAGGCTTTGGCGCAGGGGCACAGGGCTGCACGGCACCGTTCTTCGGGGTCCCCTGCGGCTTCGGTTCTTCGGCTCGAAGATAAGCGACAGTCTCTGGGCTGCTTCTGAGGGTGTCAAGCCGGCCAGGGGCTGGGGCCTCAGTATTTCTCTGATCCACCTCGGGCGCCTCGGCGCCTTCCCGGAGGAGATCGTCGTCGAGCCGCTCGGCCCGGGCGATCCCCTTCGTCTCGATGGCAGGCCCTACCGCGGCGAAATCGTCGTCCGGCCCCTCGAGGGGGGATTGCTCGCAGCGATCAACGTCCTCCACATCGAGGACTATCTTCTTGGTGTCCTACCGCCAGAAATGGGCTCGGGCACCGATGTGCCCATCGAGGCCATGCGCGCGCAGGCTGTCGCTGCTCGCAGCTACGCCCTCTTCTATCTGGGGCGCCATGAAGATGAAGGCTTTGATCTGCTGGCTGACCCACAGGATCAGGTCTATGGCGGGATCTCTGTTGAGACCGATCGGGCCACTGATGCAGTCCACTCGACCCGAGGCGTCGTCGCTGTGTATCGGGGCCGGCCCATAAGGGCGAACTACTCTTCAACCTGTGGTGGCAGAACTGCCGAGTCCGGTTCCATCTGGCCGGGGCAGGACTTCCCGTATCTTGTGAGCCGGAAGGACAAGTGGCGGGGGGGCGAGCCGCTTTGTTCTCGCTCGCCCAACTTCGAGTGGACGGAGACGTGGAGCTGCGAGGAACTCAGGCGAATAGTGGCCGAGAACCTGCCCGCTGAGGTTCCTGATGCGAAAGGCCTCGGTGCGGATGAGATCCGCAGACTTCGGGTGACCGAGCGGGGGCCCTCAGGGCGGGCCACGGTGCTTCGCGTGGAAACAGCCCGCGGCAACTTCGATGTCACGGGGGATCGCATCCGGTGGGTCGTCAGGAGGCCTGATGGCTCGCTGCTTCGTAGCACGCTGATCGGTCGTTTCAGGGTGAAGAAGGGTGACGGTGGGTGCCGGGTGATGCTTCGGGGGCGGGGCAACGGTCATGGGGTGGGCATGTGTCAGACCGGGGCGATGGAGATGGCTCGCAGGGGGGCGACGGCAAGCCAGATCCTCAGGCACTACTACAGGGGGATTTCGGTCGAACGGTGGTGGTGATCCGCCAGGCTGGCGGCCGCACGGCACCAACGGATGGCCGCTGCCGACTCGCGGTCGGTGTGCGGCGGCTCACTGCTGCGGCCCCGGAGGGTCGCTGCCGATCATCTTTGATGGACCGCCGCGCGCTCGGAGGCTCCGGAGTGGTGCCCCTGCGGGTTCGCGGTCCTCTCGGTGCTCCGGGGTGTTGACAATCGCCGGTGGTTCACATAGGCTTTGCTGTCTCGATAGTGCGGGGTCGTAGTTCAGCCAGGTTAGAACGCTGGCCTGTCAAGCCAGAGGTCGCGAGTTCAAATCTCGTCGGCCCCGCCATTCTCGAAAACTCAGGTCCGGTGGAGCCTTCCACCGGGCTCTTTTCCTTAAGGGACCCGGGGGCTACTCGGGCGCACCCAGGCGAAGACGCTCGATCATCGAGTCGGGTTTGATCCTGTGTGAAGTAAGCCCCATCTGCTCGGGCGAGTCACCCTGCGCTATACCCAGCAGCTGGAGGTAGTAGACGGGGGCGATCCAGGGATCCCGCTTCTTCTTCCGGGCGAGCACGATCTGGCCCGTATCGAAGGAGGAGAAGCACGTAGGGCAGATCATGCACATGCAGTCAGCCCCGGTCCGTTCCGCCGACTCGAGCACTTCCAGTGTCATCGACTCGGGCAGGTGCCCGTCCATACATCCTTTGCCGCAGCAGAGGAAGCGCTCGTCGTGATCCACGACTTCCGCACCAAGCGCTCTCACCAGGTCGTGCAGGATTCTCGGTTCATCGGGGTTGTCTATGGCCATCACCTCGGAAGGCTTGAGCAGGTGGCAGCCGTAGTGCAGTGCGACTTTCACACCCTCGAGCGGACGGCTGACGCTTGCTGCCACTGCGTCGAGGCCCACGTGCTCCCGCAGCACGACGGCTACGTGGTGGACTTCGGTCGTGCCCTTGAAGCTCCTCCCGATTCGCTCGAGCCTGCGGTTCACCTCTTTGCGCAGGTCCGGGTCGCTCTTGAGCATATGGTTTGCATCCTTGAGCGTAGATGTACAACCACTGCAGGCTGTGAGTATCTCGAGGCCGGCCTCTTCGGCCAGGCTCAGGTTGCGGGCAGCCACAGTGAGCCAGGCCAGCTTGTCCGAGGCCTTGAAGAAGATCGGGTCGGGGCAGCACGTGAAGCCCGGCTCATCGACGATCTCCACTCCAAGCCGGGGGAGCGTCCTTCGGATGGACACCTCTATCTGCGGATAGCGGATCGGTATCATGCAACCGGGGAAGAACACGAACTTGAGCGATCCGGTCACCTCCATCGACCTCCATGCGCACGTGTGCGGGCGGCCTCGGGGTGCTGCCTGCGGCTAGCCTTCCACGATGCGCCTCAGTTCGTCCACGGGGGCCTCGGGCAAGGGCGGCAGGCCCAGTTGTTCGCGCCGCCTGTTGGTCGAGGCCAGAACCGGTGCCCCGCGGCCCGTCGTCAGAATCATCCGCGCGATCTCGGCAGCCTCACGGGGTGCGGTGCCCCGGCGGGTGGATATGTTCTTGAGCGCCGTTATGACCTCGACCGGCTTCACCTCCTGCGGGCAGCGCTCATAGCAGGTATAACACGTCGAGCACTTCCAGATGGGGGACCCTTCGGCCGTAAGGCTGGCCAGATCTCCGAGCAATGCGGCAAGCATTATGCGCCTCGGGTTGAAGGCCTGGTCGAACCGGGCGGCGGGGCAATCGCCCACACAAGCCCCGCATTGATAGCACAGCGTGACGCTGGCCCCGCCGAGAGTCGCCAGTAGCTCTTCCCGGGCCTCGAAGTCGAGCCTGAGCGCCCGCCCGCGCCCCCCGGGCATCTCTACACTACCGGAGTTTCCTGCCACGCCTGCATCTCCTGCTTCCCCTGTGCCCCTACTTGGCCTGGGGTGTCTTCTCCTTCACCACCCGGATGCTGTTGCTGCGGCACTTCGGGCATACGCGCTCCACCAGTTCGCCGTCCTTCTTATACGTCCCCTCATACTCGTGGCCGCAGCGCATGCACCGGAACTTCCTTCTCTCTTCCATCTCTTCCGCTCCTGCTCTCGGGGCTGCTTGCACCCACAGCTACGCCCCGACGGCCTCTGCGGCCTTCTTCCGCAGCTTCTCGAGGCGCGCTTCCTTCTTGCGGCGCTCGGCGGCCAGTACCTTCTTCGTATACTCGATCTCCTCCCTGGTCACCTTCGCCCTCAACTCGTCGAGGGCCTTCATCACCTCAGCGAACTTCTGGCCCTCTGCTGCGCTGATCCACTCGAGCTGCAACCGCTCGGGCCTTATGCCCAGTTTCTCGAGTTTGTCCCACAGCCGCTCGACCCGCAAAACCGTCTGCCTGTTGGCGTTTATGTAGTGGCAGTCGGCAAAATGGCACCCAGAGACGAGTACCATCGGTGCGCCCTTCTCGAACGCATAGAGAACGAGGTCTTCCGAGACACGCGCGCTGCACATGGTACGGATCAGCCGGCCGTGGACCGGGAACTGGAGCCTCGCCGTGCCGGCGGTATCGCCGCCGGCGTATGAGCACCAGTTGCAGGCAAAGGTGATCAGCTTCTCCTCGGGGTTCTCTGCCAGGATCGCATCTATCTGCGCGCGCATCTGCTCGTCCGTGAAGTGGGTCATGACGATCGCATCGAACGGGCACTCGGCCGCGCAGCAGCCACACCCAGCGCAGGCTGCCTCGATCACCTCGGCCACCTTCCCCTTCTCCCAAACGATCGCGTTGTACGGGCAGACCTCCGCGCACTTGCCGCACTTGCGACAGAGGTTCTCGTCGATGGAGGGCTTGACCGCGTCTATCGTTATCTCGCCCGCATTGAGCAGAGCCTGTACGTGGGAGGCCGCAGCTCCCGCCTGCGTGACACTGTCCTTGATGTCCTTGGGGCTCTCCGCGCAGCCAGCGAAATATATGCCCCGCGTGGGAGCATCGACGGGCTTCAGCTTGGGATGCGCTTCCAGGAAGAAGCCGTCGCCGGTCTTACTCAACGTCAGGAGCCTTTGTATCACCCCGGAGTCGGCACGTGGCTTGACCCCGACCGAGAGGACGACCATGTCGAACTCGTGCTCCTCGATCCTGCCGGTCAGCGTATTCTCGACGCGCACGGTCAAGTTCCTCGTGCGGGGGTCTTCGCGTATCTCACCTGGTAAGCCGCGGATGTATGCAACGCCTGCGGCTCTGCTTCGCATGTACAAGTCCTCGAAACCCTTACCGAACGCTCTTATGTCCATGTAGAAGACCTTGCACTCGGTGTCAGGGTAGTGGTCGGCGAGGAGCAGTGTGTCTTTTACGGTGTTCATGCAGCAGATGTTGGAGCAGTAGGGGGAGCCGTAGCGGTTGGAACGGGATCCCACACACTGGACGAACCCGATACGCTTGGGGCGTTCGTGGTCCGAGGGCCGCACGAAGTGGCCGGCAGTGGGACCGCCGGCGCAGATCAATCGCTCGAACTCCATACTCGTTATGACGTTCGGGTAGCGGCCGTAGCCGTATTCTTCGATCTCTGTCGGATCATAGACGTCCATGCCCGTGGCCACGATGATCGCGCCTACGGTTTCCTCGATGATCTCGTCCTTCATGTCGAAGTCGATGCACTTCTTCTCGCAGACCTCGAGGCACTTGCCGCAAGCTATAGGGTTGTTGCCGAGGCAGTTCTCGGCATCGATCAGATAGGCCGAGGGTACGGCCTGTGGGAATGGGAGGTAGATTGCCTTGCGCGAGGAGAGGCCCATCTGGTACTCGTCGGGGACTATGACGGGGCAGACCTTGGCGCACTCGGCGCATGCGTTGCACACATCCTCAAGCACATAGCGGGCCTTCTTGCGGATGCGCACCCGGAAGTTGCCCACCGCGCCCTTGACGTCCTCCACCTCGCTGTAGGCCAGAACCTTGATCCTCGGATGCCGACCGGCATCCATCATCTTCGGCCCGAGGATTCATATCGAGCAGTCCATCGTGGGGTAGGTCTTGTCCAGCTGGGCCATCAGCCCCCCGATGGAGGGTTCCTTCTCGACCAGGATGACGTCCAGCCCGCCGTCGGCCACATCGAGGGCGGCCTGTATGCCGGCAACGCCGCCGCCGATCACGAGCACGCGCCGGGTCACCTTGATCCTCGGCTCGATCTGCGGTTGCAGCCGCTGTGCCCTCGCCACGGCGCTTGCGACGAGATCCTTGGCCTTCTTGGTTGCGCCCTCGCGATCTCCGGCGTGGACCCACGAGCAATGCTCCCTCAGGTTGGCCATCTCGACCAGGTAGGGGTTCAGTCCCGCGCTGGCCACGCAGGCCCTGAAGGTGGGTTCGTGCATCCGCGGCGTACAAGAGGCCACGACCACGCGCTCAAGGCGGTGCTCGACGATAGCTCGTCTGATCTCGTTCTGGCCGGGGTCGGCGCAGGTGTACTTGTTCCGGATGACACAGACGACCCCGGGAAGGGTCTTCGCGAACTCGGCCACTGCCTCCGTATCCACCGTGCCTGCTATGTTGAGGCCGCAGTCGCAGACGAAGACCCCGGTTCGTGGGAGTTCCTTTATCACCGTCTTTCCTCCTTGCCGGCTGCCACCGGCCCTGCACCCAGGGCAGGGGAACCGGCCTCGAGGTTTTCCCGGCCCCGGCGGGCCAGCCCGATCTCGTACCACAAGTCCCTTACGGACACCTGAGGTGCCTGCTCGCCCTGCAGGGCGCATGTCAGGTGTATAAGGCAGCCGGGGCAGGCGGTGAGCAG
>CAYMBA010000019.1:0-26090 GCA_964388535.1 uncultured bacterium
ATCCCCATGTGTCGTACCAGTCTTGTCCCACGGGAAGAAGGTACTCATGCCACTCCTCCGTAGGGAAAGCTCCTTGATAGACCACGTTCCACCGATCCGACAACACTAGCTGCTCTCCGGCGACGGTGTAGAAGAGAACGTTCTCTGTCGTGTCCCCGAAAGCGAAAGCGTGGAGCTCTCCTATTTCCTCTACGTAGATGGCAACGCTGAACACCGTGGTCGAGTCCAACTGATACGGCTCTATCTCTAGTTGCTTCCATGTATTGCCCCACATCCGCAAGGCGAAGTTCGACCCCCCGTGCGTGTTCTCCGACTGGATCTCCCAGGCGTCGGGGTCGTAGTCTTCACCCTCGTAACTCTGAAGCGGGCACTCGCCGTCCTCGAAGTCCTCAAAGAGAATCGCCCGCCCGGCTAATGCGGGCGAGCCCCATGTCCAGGCAGCAAAGGCCAGAACAAAGATGAGCCCTCCGGCCCGCGCGAGAGTGGACCAGAGACAACCGGAGAACCGGTGTGGGTAGCGGTTGAACCGCGAGACAGCCGCGTGCCTCATCACTCCCCCCATGATGTTCCGGCGTCGAGAGTCAAAAGCCTGGCTACCTCACAAGCACCAGGGGCAAGGACTCCCGGATCGCCGAGCCGCTGCAACGTAGATAGTATACTCCACCGGGGACGAGGCTGCCGCGCGTATCCATGGTGTCCGAGGTCAAAGTACTCGAACCGCCCTCGAGCCGGCCAAGGTCGGCCACGAGCCGTCCGGCGAGATCGACTACCACTACCCTCACAGGCTCTTCCGGCGGTCGAGAAAGGGCGATCCTGAGAGCCCTCGACCCCGCCAGCAAAGGATTTGGCGCTGCTGCAAGAAGAGGCACTCTCGGTGCTCCCGGATCCCATGTGGCCGCTGCCCCGCTTCGCTCGACGACGATGTCATCCAGGTACCAGCCTTCTTTGACCACCGCTCCATCGCTCCCAAAGGCCCACCTCAGGCGCACGCAACCGGAGTAAGAACTCACATCAACCACCACCTCTTCCCAGTCGTGCTCGCCTGACCATACCTCCGTCTCCGCTGGCCACGGTCCCTCTATCGCCCCTGGCCGGATCTTGTACGGATAGCCACCTTCGGGTGTCAATTGCGTCCAGGTCTCGCCGCCGTCGGTAGAGATCTCAATCATCCCCCCGTCGTAGCAGTACTCGGGGTACAGGCCGCTCGTCTCGGCCTGAATCCAGTGGTAGAACCGAACCTGACTTCCCGCCGGGAGCCACAGCGGCGCGGTCTCAAGCGCGGCATGCAGAAGATTGCCGTAGGAAGCAGAGCCCGCCCCTCCGCACTTCGCCGAGGTGCTGCCTCCAGGCGTGTGGTTCCGGTAGGCCTCGGCATGCCACTCGTCTCCGAAGTCTTCGGAAGCGCAACGATGCCACCAGGCCGCACTGGAACGCTCGAAGTCCGAGGCGTATGCCAACCCCACCGGGAAGTTCGTCCTGACCTGTGTTGCATACCCCGCCCCGTCATCGAGCGACACCAAGAGGTACCCGCAGCCTGGCGATGGGGCATCCGGACTCAGTTCAACCGTGAACCCTGGGAGCTCGCAGGAGTATCCAGGATCAAGCGGGCCAAACTCACACGGTTCGCCATCAACGAACAGCCATTCGCTCTCGGCGGCTAATGAGGCTTGGCCCTGCGGCACAGCACAGTGGCTTACGTTGGTGACATGGAGCGTGATAGAAACCTCCTCGCCGGCCTCCGGGAAACCGTCGCCATCGCCGCCAGCGGAGTCATCGAGAAGCGAGAAGCCTATCAGATGGGCCGGGGCAGAGAAGGTGAAGAACAACGGGGCTGAGGACGGATCGTGACTCAGCTCCAGAGTCATCTGCACTTCCTCGCCATCAGGGATGAGGGGATCTATCGAGAAGACAAATGGCTCTTCGCCAAAGCGGTGCTCGCCGGGGAGCATCTGACCATAATCCACATCAGACTGGAGCACCTGGATGTAGGGCGATGTGCAACCCAGCTCTGCCCAGACGCCTTCGCCGGTCTGATGCCCGAGGTTCCACAGCTCTACCCAGAGTTCGATTGTTTCGCGGAACTCAAGAACCCCGTCGCCGTCACCGTGGCTGGGCCCAAGGGAGTCATCGTCAACGACAAGGGAGTCGACCACAAGGAAGGTGCGCGAGAGATCGATCGACAACGAAACATCATCGGCGGAGACCTCCGCCGTCTCTGTGCCACCTCAGCAGTCGCTCGCTTCGGCAAGCAGCCCAACCCTCACCCTACGAATTCGCAGCGTATCGACTCCTGGCAGATTCTGAAGTTCCTCCCCCAGAACGAAGGAGTAGTCTACCCACTCTCCCGGGATGGCATCAATGATGTGGAACATAGGGCTATTCTCCCACGGACAATAGCGCGTGGTGGTACCCAGGAAGGTCTTGCCCAACACCGAGTCGTCGTCTCCAAGATACTCCAGAAGGAAGCCCGCCGCTGCCCAGGCTGTCGAGGTTGCCGAGGCATCGATCTTCCCCGCAGCGGAGAAAACCGCACCAAGGTCCGGTAGCCAAACGCTCTGATACAGCCAGACATACCCTGTGCCCGTAGTCTTCAGCAATCTCACCTCATAGTCGGGGTCGGGATCATATGTGGTAGAGCGAGTGATCGTTCCCGCCCCGCCAACTATCTCCTGCTGCCACCCGATACTGAGGTCTTGCTCGAAATCCCCGTTGAGAAGCCATTCATCGGCCCGTGGACCGGGCCAAAGCAACACAGAGAGGAACGCAAGAACCAAGAGAGCCTTCATTGGATCCCTCCGGAGTTAGTGAGAGGTCTGCCAGCCGTGCTCTGAGGCCCCAACCACCCGTGCACCCCAACAGAAGTATGGCAGAGATACCCGTCGCATCCCTCCTCCGCCGCGGGGCCAACGGGGTATCGGGCAGCGAAGCGCTGTGCTATACTCCTTGGCTTCGATTTCGGGGCCGAAGCCGGGTTCGGTCGGAAAGAGACCCATAGGCCGGGCCGGACGGCTCCGAGTAGCCCAAGCCAAGGCGGAAGGCCGGAACCACAGCGGCCTCGAAAGGAGGTGCCGCGATGAGGATAGGAATTAGGCGCGAAGATAAGAACGAGTGGGAAAGGCGCACTCCCCTCACGCCCGAGAACATCAGGCAGATCGCCGCGGAGAACGATGTGGAGTTCATCGTACAGCCATCGTCCATACGGGTCTTCAGCGACGACGAATACGCCGCGGCCGGGGCGCGCATCGAGGAGGACCTTTCGAGCTGCGACCTCGTCATGGGGGTGAAGGAAATGCCCCCTGAGTTCTTCAGGCAGCGCGGCGCCTACTTGTTCTTCTCCCACACGATCAAGTGCCAGCCGTACAACATGCCGATGATGAAGGCTCTCCTCGAGAAAGAGTGCACGCTTCTGGACTACGAGATCATCACAGACGATCAAGGACGGCGCCTTGTCTTCTTCGGTCGCTTTGCCGGACTGGCTGGAATGATTGACACGCTGCACGCCCTTGGGCAGCGCCTTCGGGCAAAGGGCATCTCGAGTCCGTTCGAGGCCATCAAGATGGCCCATGACTACGGCAGCCTGGAGAAGGCCAAAGAGGCTGTGGCCGAAGCCGGACACGCAGTAGCAAGCGGCGGTATCCCAGCCGCTATCGCTCCTCTGGTAGTCGGTTTCGCCGGATACGGCAATGTCTCTCAGGGTGCCCAGGAGATACTCGACCTGTTGCCCGTAGAAGAAGTGAGCCCCAGCGAATTGAAGAGCGTCGTGCAGGATCGAATTGGGGAGCGATCCAAGATCTTCAAGGTGGTCTTCAAGGAAGAGCACATGGTCGTTCCCAAAGAGCCGGGGGCAACCTTCCGGCTCCAAGACTACTATGACAACCCGGAGAAATATGAGGGAGTCTTCGCTCAGTATCTGCCCTACCTCTCAGTGCTGATGAACTGCATCTTCTGGACTGAAAGGTACCCAAGGCTCTTCACGAAGGACTTCGCGAGGCAGCTCTTCGAGGAGCAGAAAGAGCCCAAGATCCTGATTGTCGGCGACATATCCTGCGACATCGAGGGCAGCATCGAGATGACAACAAAAGTTACTACGCCCGCTGAGCCCTGCTTCGTCTACGACCCAATCACTGGGACGACGACGGACGGATACGAGGGCCGGGGTATCGTGGTCATGGCGGTAGACAACCTGCCGTGTGAATTGCCAAGGGAGTCGAGTGAGGCCTTTGGGAAGGCCCTCAGCCCCCTTGTTGCACAGCTGGCGGAGGCGAACCTGCAGGCGCCCGAGCCTGCGGCGGCCGGCTTGGCAGGGCCGCTAGAGAGGGCCGTGATAGCCTGGCACGGTAGGCTCAGCGAGCGGTTCAAGTACATCGGAGACTGTGTGAAGAAGCAGTCGTAGGTCGCACGCCCGTCGCGCAAACACCGAGCGGCACAGCAAGTCCCGGCTGTCGCCCTGTCGCGCGGACGCTGGCGCGGTGGTCCTGGGGAGGGGACGAGTTCGAATAGGAGGCCAACATGAAAAGCGTACTTCTCCTTGGTGCGGGACTAGTCACACGCCCACTCGTGCGTTACCTGCTGGAAGAAGCGGGTGTCTCGATGACGATCGCAACGAGAACTGTTTCTAAGGCGGAAGCCCTCATCGACGGACACCCCAACGGGCGCGCGCTCCAGCTCCTTGTGGAGGACGAAGATACCCTCTCCCGCCTCGTCTCCGAGCACGACCTTACGATAAGCCTCCTGCCGTACGTGTACCACGTTCGTGTGGCCAAGATGTGTATTCAGCATCGCAAGCCAATGGTGACGACGTCGTACGTCAGCAAGCAAATGCGCGAGCTGGACGCGGCGGCCAAGGAAGCGGGCATCATCATTCTGAACGAAATCGGGGTTGATCCCGGCATCGATCACATGTCTGCCATGAGAGCGATCGACGGAGTTCGCAAGAGGGGCGGCAAGATCACATCCTTCAAGTCGTACTGCGGGGGCTTGCCAGCACCCGAGGCGAACACGAATCCATGGGGATACAAGTTCAGCTGGAGCCCAAAGGGCGTGCTCTTGGCCGGAAAGAACCCGGGAAAGTTCCTGGAAGAGGGCAAAGTCGTGGAGATCCCGGGCCCTGACCTGTTCAAGTACTATCACTCCCTCGAGGTACCCGGCGCCGGGAGCTTCGAGGCATACACTAACCGTGACTGTCTAGGGTACATCGATCTCTACGGCCTTGAAGGGATCAGCACGATGTTCCGCGGAACACTGCGATACCCCGGATGGTGCGACACGATGAAGGCTGTCGTGGACTTGGGATATCTCGATGAGACCGAACGGGATGACCTTGCCGGCAAGACATTCCGCGAGCTAGCCGGGATGCTCGTCCCCGAGGCGCGAGAAAGCGAGGACACTGCCGCGGCAGTGGCGAGGCACCTCGGGATTCCCAAGGACTCCGAGCCAATCAAGCGCATGGAGTGGCTCGGCCTCTTCAGCGACGATCCGCTGCCGGAGGCAAGAACAATCATCGACGTCATGGTGGCGAGAATGCTCGAGAAGCTCCGCTACGAGCCGGGCGAGCGTGACATGCTTGTGATGCACCATATCTTCGAGGCAGAGTTCCCAGACCACAAGGAACACATAACTTCCACGATGGTAGACTTCGGCATCCCGAATGGGGACACCTCCATGGCGAGGACTGTGAGCCTTCCGGCGGCCATCGGAACAAGGATGATTCTTGAAGGAAAGATCGATCTGACTGGTGTGCACATTCCTGTTCTGCCTGGGATCTACGAGCCGGTCTTGGACGAACTGGAGCGCATGAACATCAGGTGCGTCGAGCGCATTGAGAAGGCTTAGGTAGCAAGCTCTGCTTGTGCTTGAAAACCCGGAGGAGGGACGTCGTGAACGTTCGTGAACGAAGGAAGCTGGTTCTCGACGGAATCCTTGGAGTCGCTCGGGACGGGATGCTGGCGTGCAGGGACGCATTATCGCTCGCATCCCGTCTCGGCGTCCCTCCGGGGCTTGTGGGAAAGGTCTGCAACGAGGAAGGCATCCGCATCGTAGACTGCCAGTTGGGCTGCTTCGGCCGGAAGACGAAGCGCAAGGCCTCCGCCACGCTGGAACACCAGGAGCGCGGCTTGCTGCCGGCAGGCGCGAGAGTGCGCTTCAATGTCTGGATTGAAGACGAACAGGGGCGCTTGCTGTACGGACGGGGACGGCAGGAGATACTGGAGGCTGTCGCCCGAAGTGGATCCCTCTCCGCGGCCTCCGATGCACTGGGGATGTCCTACCGGGGCCTCTGGGCCAGGCTCCGCAACTCGGAATCACGCCTCGGCATGAAGCTGGTCGAATCGCATGCCGGGCGCGGCCCCGACTCTGGCACGAGCGTCACCGAGCAAGCCAGCGAGCTTATGGAACGTTTCAGCGAGTTCGAGAAGGCCGTGGCCGAGTCCATTGGAGAAGCCTTCCAGAGGGCCTTTGGAGACAAGAAAGAGTAGGTGCTCCGAGAGACTGCGTACCTGTTACGATGTTGCTTGTACGTCTGCCGCTGTATAAGCTGTCGGTATTGACATCTTTCTCTCCCCACCATCCCCTTGACACGTTTTTTGTGCCGCTCCAGAATGCTCGCCATTAAGTAGCGCGAAGGACCACGGGGGCAGTTGCTGGCCTAGAGGCGAGCGGCCTTCGGCGCGGTGGCTGGATTGCATGGAGGCAGCCAGTGATCTGTTTTTCTTCCGACTCCCCCGATCTTCCAGATCCCTCTCTGGAGGCGATTGCAGACGATGAGTCCGTTTCGCCCCAGCTAGTCGAGCTGGCACGGAGAACGAGATCTTTCGTAGAAGCAACCGTCGCAGACCTCTCCAGTCGGCCAAGCGAGTGGCGGCTGAATCTGACATCGGAAGGATCCCACTACGCGCTGAAGGTCTTTGAGGAAGGAAGTCACCTTTGGGATCTCTTGCCGTCCTCCCCCGAGGCCGAGGAACTCAAGGCCGACTTGGAGCGCCTGAGCACTACACTTTCCGATCTCTTGCCGTGGGTAGCCACGGCCATCTCGGCGCTCGAGCGCCTGGGGGAATCCGCAGTCCTGGACCTCTTCTCCATTGCGGTATCGAGGCGTTCCTCGCGCCGCCTCCAGGATCTCTCCGAGAAGACCGGGATCGATTGGCCCCGGCTCCTGTGGCTCGGCAGGTCGCTTGCCTCACCCTACTGTCGCTTGGCCGCAGAACCCGTGCGTCAACGCTTCCTCGAGCAGGAGCTAAGTGGCAAGCCCAGGAGGCAGTGCCCGGTATGTGGTGGGCCCGCTAGTTTGGGGTACTACGACTCAGCCAACGGTGCCAGATGGCTCTGGTGCGCTACGTGCGATGTTCGCTGGCGCTTCCCCAGGATAACCTGTCCCTTCTGTGCTACGCGCGACCATACACGCCTTGAGTATATGACCATCGACGGAATCGAGGATTTCAGACTCGACCTTTGCTTGCACTGCCACTCGTACTTGCGGGCAATCGACCACAGGCACCGGAAGGAGGCCGACCCTCCTGACCTGTGGCTGGAGAACATACGGACCTACCACCTAGGGATGGTTGCTGAAAGGGAAGGATTCCATAGCCCGGAACTCCTTCCCGAGATGGAGGAGGGAGAAACGAAATGAACCTCTCAAGGCGAAAGTTCCTCGCAGCCTCAGGAACCGCGGTCGCGGGGGGAATCCTTGCACGGATAGGCCTAGACCTCGGTGCCTCCGAGGCCTATGCGAAGGAACTAAAGACCCGCCGCGCAAGGGAGTCGACCACTGTCTGCCCTTACTGCGCGGTAGGCTGCGGAATGATCGTCTCCTCGCGGGACGGTAAGATGATCGCCGTAGAAGGCGATCCTGATCATCCCATCAACCGGGGCGCGCTCTGCTGCAAGGGCCAAGCGCTGTATGAGGTCTCAACAAGCCCGCGTCGGCTCAGCAAGGTGTTGTATCGCGCGCCGGGCAGCGACCGGTGGGAAGAGAGGACATGGGAATGGGCGATCAACCGCATTGCCGACCGCATCAAGGGAACGCGGGACCAGTACTTCACACGGAAGGACTCCGAAGGCAGGACAGTCAACCGCCTCGACGCCATCGCGGCACTTGGCGGCGCAGCCCTCGACAACGAGGAGTGTTACCTATACGGCAAGTTGGCCCGCGCCCTTGGAATTGTGTATATCGAACACCAGGCCCGAATATGACACTCCGCCACTGTCGCCGGTCTGGCGGAATCGTTCGGGCGTGGTGCAATGACCAACCACTGGACGGATATCCAGAATTCGGACTGCATAATGATCATCGGCTCCAATGCAGCCGAGAACCATCCCCTCTCCTTCAAATGGGTCACAAAGGCAATGGAGCGTGGGGCAACGGTGATCCACGTCGACCCCAGGTTCACCAGGACGTCAGCAAAGGCTCACATCTACGCGCCCCTGCGCTCCGGAACCGACATCGCCTTCATAGGGGGCCTGATCAACTACGTACTGCAGAACAAGCTTTACCACGAGGAGTACGTCAAGAAGTACACGGACGCTTCCTTCATAGTCGACCCTAAGTTCAGCTTCAGTGACGGTGTCTTCAGCGGCTACGACAAGAAGAAACGCTCCTACGACAAGGCGAAGGGCGGCTGGAAGTTCGAAACCGATAGTAATGGCAATCCGAAACAAGATCCTTCGTTGAAGCACCCCAGGTGCGTCTTCCAGCTTCTCAAGAAGCACTACGCGCCCTATACACCGGAGAAGGTCAGCCAGATAACTGGAATGCCCGTGGAGACATTCAAGAAGGTTGCCGAGGCGTACTGCGCCACGGGGAAGCCGGGCAAGGCTGGAACCATCATGTACGCCATGGGCACAACGCAGCACACCTACGGAACCCAGAATGTCCGTAGTTATGCTGTGCTGCAGCTGCTGCTTGGCAACGTCGGTGTCTCAGGAGGAGGTATAAACGCACTCCGCGGCGAATCGAACGTCCAGGGATCGACCGATTACGCGATCCTCTTCCACATCCTGCCTGGCTACCTGAAGACGCCGAGAGCATCAAATGTCAATCTGAAGGCATACATAGACAAGTGGACTCCAAAGACTTTGCTCGGGGACAAGTCGGCGAACTGGTGGCAGAACACACCGAAGTACATCGTCAGCCTACTGAAGGCCTACTGGGGTGACAATGCGACCAAGGAGAATGACTTTGCGTACAATTTCCTGCCCAAGCTGGACGAGCACACGGCTTACCACCACATGGGCCTCTTCGAGGCGATGTACGATGGGAAGATCAAAGGGCTTCTCGTCTTCGGCCAGAACCCCGCAGTCGGGGGACCGAATGCTGGCAAGGAACGCAAGGCTCTCGAGAAGCTCGAGTGGATGGTAGCCGTCGACCTCTGGGAAACAGAGACGATGAACTTCTGGAGAAGACCGGGGGTCGACCCGCGCTCCATCAAGACAGAAGTGTTCGCCCTGCCAGCGGCCGCTTCGGTGGAAAAGGAGGGATCCATCACCAATTCCGGGCGCTGGATGCAGTGGCGCTACAAGGCAGTGGATCCTCCAGGAGAGGCCAAGTCGGACCTTTGGATCCTCGGCCAGCTGTACCACGCGCTGCGGACGCGCTATGAGAAGGGAGGAACCTTCCCGGATCCCATAGTGAAGCTCTCCTGGAACTACGGCAACGGTGAAGAGCCCGACGTGCACATGGTGGCGAAGGAGTGCAATGGGTATGCCATGCGCGACTTCGAAATCAAGGGCAAGAAGATCCGGAAGGGCCAGCAGATCCCCAGCTTCGCTTACCTGACGGACGACGGCTCAACATGCAGCGGCAACTGGCTCTACTGTGGCAGCTACGCGGAAGACGGCAACAGAGCAGCTAGACGAGACAACAGCGATGCTCCGAATGGAATCGGCCTGTACCCGAACTGGGCGTGGTGCTGGCCCGTCAACAGAAGAATCCTCTACAACAGGGCCTCCGTCGACGAGGCTGGAAGACCTTGGGACAAAGAGCACTGGGTCATTCGCTGGAACGAAGCGGCCGGGAAGTGGGAAGGCGACGTACCAGACGGCGGCTGGAAGCCAGGTACGAAGTACCCGTTCATAATGAAGCCTCATGGCCACGGGGTTCTCTTTGGGCTGGGGCGCAAGGACGGCCCGTTCCCAACACACTACGAGCCAGTGGAGTCACCAGTCGCAAATGCCCTCTATTCGCAACAGAACAATCCAGCCGTCCAGTTCTGGCCGAGGGAGATGAACAAGCTTGGCGACCCCAAGCGGTATCCTATCGTCGCCACTACGTACAGGCTGGTAGAGCACTGGCAGGCGGGTCAGATGACAAGGAATCTCGCCTGGCTCGCTGAGCTGGTGCCCGATATGTTCGTCGAGATCTCGCAAGAGTTGGCGAAAGAGAAAGCCATCTCCCATGGGGACAAGGTGCGAGTGAAGACGGCACGCGGCAGCGTGGTTGCCTATGCACTAGTGACGAACAGGTTCCGGCCCTTCAAGTTGAACGGGAAGGTCGTTCACCAGATCGGCCTGCCGTGGCACTGGGGCTACTCGGGGCTCGTCCGTGGAGACAGTGCCAATGTCCTGACTCCACATGTCGGCGATGCGAATACCTCTATTCCCGAGTACAAGGCCTTCCTGTGCGATGTGGAGAAGGAGGTGTAGAGATGGCTGAAAACAGTTTCTACTACGACGGGTCGCTCTGCATCGCGTGCAGGGGCTGCCAAGTTGCTTGCAAGCAGTGGAATGGACTAGAGGCAGAGAAGACACAGTTCTTCGCCGAGCCCGGTGGCTACCAGAACCCAAAGGACCTGTCGCCAAGCACATGGACACTGACAAAGTTCCACGAAGTTGCTGACAAAGACGGCGTGCAATGGCTGTTCCGCCGGTTCCACTGCCACCATTGCACCGAAGCCGCCTGCATCGAGGCATGCCCGGTCGAACCTAAGGCCATGACGAGGCATCCGGACTTCGGTACCGTGTACGTGAACGAAGACAGATGCATAGGGTGCGGCGCCTGCGCGGAGGCCTGTCCCTTCGGTGTTCCGCATATCGACGAGCAGGCAGAGAAGTCGAAGAAGTGCACGGGCTGCTATGATCGTGTCGAGGCGGGACTGAAACCGGCCTGCGTGAGCACGTGTCCTACGGGAGCCCTCGACTACGGCCCGAAGGAGCAGATGTACCAAAAGGCCGAGAAGAGGCTCGCGCAGCTGAAAGAAGCCGGGTTCAGCCAGGCGGCGGTCTTCGGTATCAAGCAGCTCGGAGGGCTTCATTCCATCCTCGTCCTCCCGGCTCCTCTCTCCACGTATGGTATCGATGAGAACGTCGAGGTGGGAGACCTGGAGCCGATCAAGAGCAGGGCCCGGGACAAGTACGCTGCGTTCTTGCGCGATGATAGCGACCACCGGGCTTCCGTACCGGCCGCAGTGGCTCTGGCGGCAATTGGTGTAGCAGGGTTGGAAAGGCTGAGGAAGCGCAAGTCCGAAACCTCGCGGGAGAATGAATAGGATCTAGATCACTGGTCCTTTCGCTGGGGCCCGGAGTAACCCGGGCCCCAGCTCTTCGTGCCCCACAAGCACACACCCAAAGTCATCAATCCGACAATGACCTTGTTCCACGGATGGCTCGAGAATATCCTCTTCCGCCATGGATCAGTGAGAAACAGCCTCCGGGCCCGACATTTGGAAAACACCTGACTGCGGGCTAAGGGAGGAACCCAACGGCGACCACGGAGGAACAAACGATGGCGGTTACTTCGCAGGAAAACCTGAAGAGCCTCGACCCCCTACTTAAGCCCAAATCGGTCGCGATCATCGGAGCTTCTCCCAGGAAGGGCGCAATCGGACGCGAGGTCCTAAGGAACATCGTCGCATCTGATTTCAACGGCGTCGTCTATCCTGTCAATCCCAAGGCCCCCTACATCCACAGCATGAAGGCATACAAGAGCGTGCTCGACATACCCGACCCCGTTGATTTGGCAATAGTCATTGTTCCCAGGGACGCGGTCCTGCCCGTAGTAGAAGAGTGCGGGAAGAAGGGGGTTAAAGGTCTTGTCGTCATAAGCGCCGGGTTCAAAGAGATCGGAGGCGAAGGCATAAAGAGGGAAGAAGAGCTGCTTAAGATTGTACGGAAATACAATATGCGAATGGTCGGTCCAAACTGCATGGGCCTTGTCAATATGGACCCAAACGTGCGCCTGAATGCCACGTTTGCGCCCGTCCAGCCGATAAGTGGTGGGCTGGCTTTTCTCTCACAGAGCGGCGCCTTAGGGGTGTCGATCCTGCAGAACATGGAGTGGTTGAACATCGGGTTTAGCTACTTCGTCTCGATTGGCAACAACGCCGATGTCAAGAGCGACGACCTGTTGGCCTACTGGGAGAACGATCCGAACACTAGCGTCATTGCCCTGTACATGGAGTCTTTCGGCGAACCCCGTACCTTCTTCCAGCTCGCCAGAAGAATCTCGAAAAAGAAACCTATCGTCGTCGTCAAGTCAGGGAGGACGGAAGCTGGAAGGCGGGCCGCCTCTTCTCACACAGGAGCACTCTCCGGAGCCGACGTCACCGCCGACGCTTTCTTGCATCAGTGTGGGGCGATAAGGACGGACACGATAGAAGAAATGCTTGGCCTACTTGTCGGGTTCTGCCGTTCGCCTCTCCCAAAGGGAAACAGAGTAGCTGTTCTGACGAACTCCGGGGGTCCTGGGATCATGGCAACCGATGCTCTCGTGTCCGGGGGCATGCAGATGGCCAAGTTCTCAGAGGAAACCACCAGGAAGCTGAAGAAGATGCTTCCCGTCGAAGCAAGCGCTGCTAACCCCATCGACCTCACTGCGTGGGGTGTGGCGGACACCTACAGAGTAATCCTTCCCATCCTCTTCGACGACCCAAACGTCGACATCATAATCGCACTCTTCGTACCCCCCATCATGGTCGACCCGGCAGACGTGGCACGCGCCATTGCGGAGACCCGTGGAGGGCACGAAAAGCCCGTTTTCGGCGTCATAATGGCTGAGGAATCATCATACAGGATGCTGCCACGAGAGATCCCAGATTGTCCGCCGATATATCCCTTCCCTGAGATGGCCGTAAAAGCAGCGATTGAAATGTACCACTACAGCCAGTGGCAGAAGCAGCCGGAGGGGAAAATAGAGCAATTCGAAGTCAAGAAAGCCGAAGCCAAGGCGATTCTCCAACGCTACGCGGCGAAAGGTGGTGGTTTCCTGCCGACGATCGATGCGATGAAGGTCCTGGAATGCTACGGCTTCCCCATAGCACCCCTCATCGAAACCCAAGGTCCCGACCAAGCCCTAGAAGCAGCAAGGAAGCTTGGATATCCGGTTACCTTCAAGGTGGCTGGACGCAAGTTCGTCCACAAGAGCGATCTTGGTGGAGTGGTCCTGAACATAAAGAACGATCTGGAACTCCAAGGCGCCTATGCACAAGTGAAGCGGGCCATAGAAACCGCGGGTTACAATCCAGACGAGGAAGCCGGCCTTGTCCAGAAGATGGTAAAACCGGGCCGCGAGGTAATCTTGGGTATGAACAAGGACCCCAAGCTCGGGCCGGCCATCATCTTCGGCATGGGCGGTAAGTACGTGGAGATTCTCAAAGATATCACCATGCGCATACCGCCCATAACAGATATCGAAGCCGACGAAATGCTGCGCTCGATCCGAGGATATCCTCTGCTCGAAGGAGTCCGCGGCGAGAAGGGAGTCGATCTCGAGTTCCTGAAGGAGTGCCTATTGAGATTCTCGCAGATGGTCTTAGATCTTGATGAGGAGCTGCTTGAGATCGATTTGAACCCGTTCATCCTGAATCCGGAGCGCGAGGACTGCGCAGTGGTCGATGCGCGCATCAAAGTACGAGGCTCGACCAACACCTGATTGAGATGGCAAAGATCCTCCAGGTAAAGCCCTTCTTCCCCCTTCCGGCCAACCAGGGGACAAGAAGGGTTTCTCTTTCCCTCCTCGGAGACCTCGTCTCGGAGCACGAAGTAACCTACCTGTGCCAGTATGAAACAGAAGAGGAAAAGGCCTACTTGCCCGAGCTTGAGACTTATGGCGCACAAATCGTCACAGGCAGGATGCCGAACCGCATATCGAGACTGCATCGGCTCGTCTATAAGGTACGAAACACACTCGCCAGTTGGGCCACCGGAATCCCTCAGGTGTGCTTCTACTGGTCGAATCCGCATCTTGGAAGGCAGATTCGCCACATCTCCTCCACTTGGGAACCCGATGTCACCATCCTCGAGAGCTGGGAAACATTCCTGCTACGAAGTGCCATATCCCATGGCAAGGCGGTCCTGCTCGCCCACGACGCAGCCTACAGGATCAGAGAACGCGAGGCTCAGGCTGAACCCGACCCTAGAAGGCAAGCGAGGCTTCTTCGCGCCGCCAAAGTCCACAGGCAGTGGGAAATCGAGGCTTGGAAGAGATTCGATGCCGTGCTCACGCTGACGCAAGACGATGCCCTAAGCGTCGAAGAGGACATACAAAGAGACAGTTCCCTCAAGCGCGCCCCAATCGTACGGCACCTACCAGTAGCCGTAAATCCACACCTCTTCGAGGTGCAACGGAGAGAACGCGGTCAGGGTATGACTGTGGGATTCTTGGGCAGCTTCAAAGCCGACTTTAACATCGACGCGCTTCGCTTCCTCTCGGAAAGCGTATGGCCTCGCCTCAAGAAGCTGTCGCCGGCCGTGCGACTCGTAGTAGCCGGAAATGGCCACGCAGCCGACCTCAAGCAGCAGTGTGAGCGCGCCGGCATCGAGTGGCTTGGCTTCGTGGAGGACCTGGGAAGATTCTTCGAGTCGCTCGATGTGTTCGTTGTCCCGCTGCGATTCGCTGGCGGCGTAAGGATACGAATCTTGGAAGCCCTGGCCGCGGGGACACCAGTGGTCGCGACCCCTGTCGCTGCTGCCGGGCTGAGCTTGGAACCCGGCAAGCACCTGCTCCTCGGGGATAACGCTGACGAGATTGCAGGGGCCGTGTATGAGCTCCTGAAGAACCCGGAACGGCGCGAGTCCCTGGCACGGGAAGGCCGGAGATGGTGCCAATCGACCCACGGTCCGGAAGCCACGAGGGAAAGAAGGCTCGCCATAGTGAGAGAGATTCTTTCCCTGTGAGAATCACGCCAGGGGACCAAAGCCCTGGCCACAGCAGCCGCGTGGAGGCATGGAGTCGATGAAAGGGCCCAAGAACGGGGCAACGCCGGTTCCCGCACACGTTATCCGCGTCGGATTCGTCGTCTCTACACTCGTGACGGGTGGCGCGGAGCGTCAGCTGCAGCACCTCATCCTCAACATGGATCGCGGGAAGGTAGAGCCCCATCTCTATTGCATGCGGCAACCCGGGCCAATTGGCGAGCAGTTGGCGGCAGCCGGCATCCCAGTGCGCTACGGACTCGGGCCGGGCAAGCCTCCAGCGCCATGGGTGCCCCTGAAGCTCGCCTGGGTATTCCGCCGGGACCGGATCGATGCACTCTACTGCCTCGACCATACCAACGCGGTCGTCTCGGTGGCACTAGCCTCGCTCCTCTTCAGACACCTCCCCATCCTGGTAGCAGTCCACACGACAGGCCAATGGGGTGGCAAGGCATCCCTTCCGCGACCCATAAGGGTCGTTCTTCCACGCATACGCAGGCTCCTCGCCATAGCCGAAGCCCAGAAGCGCTACCTGATCGAGAACGAAGGAATCGCGGCAAACCTGATCGAGGTCATACGCAATGGCATCCCCCCTTTGAATCCCGACACACTTCCCTCGAAGGCCGAGGCACGCGCGCGCTTGGGGATAGCCCCCGGAAGCGGCCCTGTTGTGGGCATCCTGGCCATGCTGCGCCCGGAGAAAGCCCATGAGAACTTCCTGCTGGCCGCGAAGCTCGTTCTGGTGCGCTTCCCTGGGGCGATCTTCCTGGTGATTGGCGGAGGCCCCAGGGAACCCGAACTCCAGGATCTGGCAAGGCAGATCGGAATCGCCGGCTCGGTGATGTTCCTCGGAACAAGATCTGACGTTCCAGAGATACTGCCGGCGCTGGACCTCAGTGTGCTTGCCTCGCACCCGCGCGTAGAGACCCTCCCCCTTAGTCAGATGGAAGCGATGTCCCTGGGAATCCCGGTCGTGGCGACCCGCGTGGGGGCACTCCACGAGCTGGTCGAAGATGGGGAAACCGGGTATCTCGTGCCCCACGGCGATCCCGAAGCCCTGGCAGAGGGAATCATCCGGGCCCTGAGTGACCCTTCATGGATGTCCGAGGCGGGAAGGAAGGCACGGCAGAGAATACTCACCGACTTCTCGGTCCAACGCGTGGCGCGGGAAACTGAATCTGTGCTTCTGAGAGAAGCAGGCCTAGCACACAGCCTCTGAGGCCAGATAGGAGGGATATAGCTCTAAACACAAAGCATTGAAACCTGCTGCGGAACCTCGACTGCTTGCACGTCAAGCCGGCCGAAGCCAGAAAAGTGGCTGGCCAAACTTCACCTCCGCGGCATCCTCTACAAGGATTCTCTGCACTACCGCTCGCTCTGGAAGCCCTGCGCCTTCATAGGCAATCTGATTGAAGCACTTCATTACCTCGACAAGCCCCAGAACCGAGCCAATCTTCACCTCGGACCCCTCCTCGACGAAGGGCTTAGCATCGGGTGAGGGCTTCCTATAGAAGATGCCCTCCGAAGGTGCCTTCACGACGATCGTCTCTTCATCGAGTCCGCCAGCCTGGGCCCCACTCGCTGCTCCTTCCTCCTCGCCGGATGCCTCCCCCAAGGCTAGGGCTCGGGGATCGACGGCAACCAGCTTCTGGCCATACTCCACGGGCGTATAGCTCTGGGGCAAGAAGGCTTCGACAATACGACCTTTCACAGACCTGGGAACCCTCAGTGTGTAGCGTATGTTGAGCACCTTGATTGTGAGCAACCGATCCAGTGGGTTGACGAACCGACCCAGCTCAGGTGCACCGTCGGCGACTCCGACCACCGGCGAGCGCAGAATCAGTTTCCCACCGCCCTCACCCGTCTCTTCCTCAGACAATGCAATCAGCGTCCTTTCGATCATGGCTGCCCCAACATTTACTCTGGCACGTCTGTCAGCACGTCCAGATCGTGCATAGACCATATCCTTGGGTTCTTGATTCTCCTGTAGCCGTGCGACTGGTAGCACATCTCAACGAGAACCTTCAGGTAGTCTCGCAACTCGTGCACGGCGACAATCTCATCTGTGTCCATCTGCCTTGCGGCCTTGTACGGATCCATATCCGCAGTAATCCTGTCTTCGACCGCTTTCATGCCGGCCTCTATCTTGGCCCTCTCCTCGGGGTCTTTCGCGATTATCTGGAAGTTGTCGTCCAGCTTCGTGCGGAATGTCCCTATCGCGAGCGTCCGTCCCTCCATGACGGCAAGGCGCGTCAGCGGTGTCGAGAGCTGTACGAATGGCTCATACGGCCGCCCCGTCATCGCATAGTAGCCGGCACCGGAAGCCTTCCTGAGTAGCACGGTGATCATGGGTACCGTATTGGTGGAGTTGGTATAGAGGAGATTGGAGCCGTAGCCGAGAAGTCCGTGCTTCTCCGCCTCCAGACCTATATCGAACCCACTTATGTCCTGTAGCCAGATGATCGGAATGCCATCAGAGTTACAGGCCCTAGAGAACTGTGAGATTTTGGCTATTCCCTCCCGATACAGAATCCCGCCGGGCCGCGTTCTGTCTTTCATCTCCGGATGTCTCGTCAGAAGCTGGTTGTTGGCGATGATCCCGACGAAGAGACCGTCTATCCGTGCTATGCCCGTGATCATCTCATGGCCCGTGTGGGGCATGAGCTCCCAAAACAGAGAGCTGTCCACGAGCCGCGCGATAACCTCACGAATATCGTAAACCACCCGGTGGTCCGTAGGGAGGATACCGTTTATTTCATACGGAGAGAATCTCGGCTCGGACGGGGAATATCCATGTCTGTAGTACTCGACGGCGCTCGTCGAAATCTTCGCAACCTCCTGTCGGATGCGCTTCATCATGGTAGCGTCATCGGGAACGCGTTCATCTCCGCAGTTGGAAAGGTGCACGTGTATGTTTGGCCCGCCGATCGTAAGCGATGTTATCTTCTGCGACTTGCCGCCCTTCACAAGGGCCGCGCCAGCTATGACCATATAGGCCTGCTCGGTCATGAACAGCTTGTCCGAGATGATGGGCATGTACCCGCCACCCGCTATGCAGTCGCCGAGCACGCCAGCTATCTGCGGAACTCCGTTGGCCGAAAGAAGCGAGTTCATCTTGAAGATGTAGCCCGCCCCGGTCTTGCCTGGGAAGGTCTTCGACTGCTCCGGTAGGAACAATCCCGAGCAATCCACCAGGTATATCACCGGTATCCTGAGCCTCAGGCCCACCTCCTGGGCCCGCTCTATCTTCTCCGGCGTCAGTGGCCACCACGATCCAGAGGCCACAGTATTGTCGTTGGCGATTACGACGGTGAGCCTTCCATGGATTCTAACGAAAGCCGTGATAACGCCCGCAGAGGGCGAAGTCCTGGGGGGATCCCCAAACGTCAGACCGTAGTTGACGAAGGTGTTGATCGGAAAGATCCTACTGCCGGGATCCTTTAGCAGCTCGAGCCGCTCCCACGTTGTGAGCTTCCCCTTCTTGTGCACGCGCTCGACATACTCCGGGCCCCATCCAGCCCTGACCTCTTCACGTCGCCGCAAGAGCAGCTCGTTGTGCTCCTCCATGCGTTGCAGATTCGCTTCATAGGCCGATTTGTCCGTGAACTCTTCGATCGGTCTGCCGATAGGGGTCAGGATAACCTTGGCCATCGCCTAGACCTCCGACGGTTCCTCAGCAAGCAGTCTTCCGATGAAGCCCGTGTCGTAACGCCCAGCCCTGAAGTCTGGATCCCGCATGATCCTAAGATGCAGAGGGATCGTCGTCTTTACACCCTCGATCTTGAACTTCTCTAGGGCAGCTATCATGCCCTCTATGACGGATTCCCTGTTCTCACCCCAGACGATCAGCTTGCCGATGAGCGAGTCGTAGTAGACGGGGATCCTGTAGCCAGCACGAACATGCGAGTCGAGGCGAACCCTCACGCCTGGTATCTCGCTGGGAGGTTCAAAAGCCGCAATGAGACCGGGCGAAGGCTTGAAATCGTCGAAAGGATCCTCGGCATTTATGCGACACTCGATGGCGTGGCCCTCCAAATGCACATCTTCCTGGCGGAAGGAAAGTTCCTCGTTCGCTGCCACTTTGATCTGCTCCACCACCAGATCCCTGCCGGAGACCATCTCCGTCACCGGATGCTCCACTTGAAGCCTTGCGTTCACCTCCATGAAGTAGATGTTTCCTTCCGTCTCTCTGAAGAACTCCACTGTGCCGGCGTTCCTGTAGCCAATCCTCGCCAGTGCGACCCGGAGCTTTGACCCGAGCTCCTCCCTTGTGGCGGCATCCATCACGGGCGAAGGCGACTCCTCAACGAGCTTCTGGTGCCTCCTCTGCGCCGAGCACTCCCTCTCACCCAAGTGCACCACATTCCCATAGGCATCCGCCATCACCTGGAACTCGATGTGGCGGCCATCCACTATGTACTTCTCCATGTAGAGTCCGGGGTTCTTGAAGGCCTTCAGGGCCTCGATGCTCGCTTCCATGAACTTCTCTTCAAACTCTGCCGCCGAATCCACCCGCCTCATTCCCTTGCCGCCACCGCCGGCTGTGGCCTTGAGGAGCACAGGGAAGCCTATTTCCTTCGCAAGTTTCAACCCCTCCTGGGCATCCTTCAATGTGCCCTTCGACCCAGGTATCACAGGGAGGCCTGCCTCTCGCATCGTCTCCCGTGCTGTCGCCTTGTCTCCCATTGCGCGAATCGCTCCGGGGGGCGGACCAATGAATGTCATCTTGGCCTGCTGGCACAGCTCGGCAAACAGGGCATTCTCCGCAAGAAACCCATATCCAGGATGGATCGCACAGCAGTCGTTCTGCACCGCCGCCTGGATGATAGCCTCCATGTTGAGGTAGCTCAGTGTACTCTTGGCAGGACCGATGCAGACCTTGATATCAGCCTCATCGAGGTGTGGTGAGCCGGCGTCTGCCTCGGAGTAGACAGCAACCGTCTCTATACCGAGCTTCTTGCACGCCCGGACGACGCGCAGCGCAATCTCGCCACGGTTCGCAATCAGAATCCGCTTGAACATGTTCCCTCCCAGCAACTACTCACGGATCCAGTTCGGTCTGCGTTTCTCCAAGAAGGCCGCCATTCCTTCCTGACCCTCTGCGCTCATCCTCAGTCTCGCGATCACGTCTGCAGTGTATGTTTCGTTTTCGTCTAGGGAGCGCTCAGAAATATCGCGAATGAGATCCTTGCTTACGCCCAAGGCCTCTGGGCCCCCTGTCATTATCGCCGCCACTATCTCGCCAACCCTCTGGTCCAAGCGTTCCGCAGGCACTGATTCGTTCACCAACCCCAAGGCAACCGCTTCCCGAGCGCTGAATCGCTCGCCTGTGAGGAAATACCGGCGCAGATTTCGCTCACCCATGCGCTTCAGCAGATAGGGAGAAATGGCAGCGGGGGTCAACCCTAGCTTCGTCTCACTGAAAGCAAAGACGGCATTCTCACTCGCAATCGATATGTCACACACCGCAACGAGGCCTGTTCCACCTCCAATCGCGTGACCGTTTATGCGGCCTACAACTGGCTTCGGACAATCGTAGATGCGCCTCAGCATGCGTGCCAACCTTAAGGAGTCTTCATAGTTCTCCTCGAAGGTGTAGTCTATCACCTTCCGCATCCAGTTCAGATCCGCCCCCGCGCAGAACGCCTTCCCCTCGCCCGTTAGCACGGCCACGCGGATCTGATCCGAGCTCGAAATCGATGAGAATATCTCTGTGAGATCCTCGATCATGCGGTCATCGAAGGCGTTGCGGATGTCTGGGCGGCTGAGAGTTACGCGGGCTACTGCCCCGTCTTCGACATACGAAACCGTTCCGTGAGCCATACTGGAATGCGCTCCTCCGTCTACCCTTGTCCGGGCGGGATCCATCGAAAGGAACCACATGCGCCCCGAGCGCTAGCATCGGGGCGCATGCCTAGTCTCTGAGGGGAACAGCCTTGTGCCCATAGTGAATGACACCTGTCGCCCCCTCGCTGAACAGTCTGCGGAACTCCAGTTTTATCGGCATGCCTATCTTCAGTTCGTCGAAGTTCACGTCCGCGATCTGGGTCGTCATCCTGACCCCGTCGTCCGTCTCGATGATGCCCAGTGCAAAAGGTGCCAGGCCGGAAAACTCAGCCGAGGGAGTTCGAATTATGGTGTACGTCAACACCTTTCCCGTTCTTTTCATCCTGAAGCGCTCGAGGTCTCTACTCTTGCAGTTGTTGCACACGAGCCTTGGGGGATAGAAGGTCTTCCCGCATTTCTTACAGCGCGAGGCCTCGAGCCTATAGCGTGCCGGATACTCTCTCCAAGCTCTCGCAGGTGGCATCTACATCACCTCCAATATGTGGACAACGGAGCTTCCGCCGCTGCCTCCCATGTTCTGAGCCAAGCCAATCTTGGCGCCCTCAACTTGCCTTTCTCCACACTCTCCGCGCAGCTGCTCGACTATCTCGACAATCTGCGCGATGCCAGTTGCACCTACAGGATGGCCCTTGGACTTCAGCCCACCGCTCGGATTCACTGGGATTTCACCCCCGATCCGAGTGAGCCCCTTCTCCACGGCCGGCCCACCTTGCCCGGGCTCGAAGAAGCCGAGGGCCTCCGTGACCATGATCTCCGCAATCGTGAAGCAGTCGTGCACCTCGGCTAGATCGATATCTCTGGGGCCCTTGCCCGCCATCTCATAGGCCTGCTTGGCAGCCACCTCGACGCCCTTGATGCTTGTGAAGTCCCGTCTGTCATGCAGCGCAATAGTGTCGGTAGCATGCCCCGACCCTATGACCTTGACCGCCTTCTTGGGAAACTTAGATGCCATATCCGCTGGCACGACAATCACAGCGGCTGCCCCATCAGTGATGGGGGAACAGTCGAAGATATTCAGGGGGTCCGCCACCTTTACCGAGTTGATCACGTCTTCCACTGTGATCTTCATCCTGAACTGCGCCCGCGGGTTCTTGCATCCGTTCTCGTGATTCTTCACAGCCACCATGGCCAGCTGCTCTCTCGTGGTGCCATATTTGTGCATGTGGGCTCGGGCCATCATCGCGTACAGCCCGGGGAACGTGGCTCCCGACAACCCTTCCCACTCCATGTCGGCGGCCGTCGCCAGCGCATGCGTGGCCTCTGAACCGCTCACATCGGTCATCTTCTCGACACCGCTAGCCATCACGATGTCGTGCATGCCGCTAGCGACGTCCATCACCGCGAGCCGGAAGGCCAGACCACCAGATGCGCAGGCGCTCTCAACCCGCGTAGCGGGAATGTACAACTGGCCCAAGTAATCACTCATTACGGACTCAAGATGCTCCTGAGAAGCAAATATGCCAGGGCTCATACTGCCCACATACATCGCTTCTATTTCATCGACGCCGGCATCGTCCATGGCCATGAGAGCGGATTCCACGAAGATATCCCGAATAGACTTCTCCCACAGCTCGCCCCACTTCTGCATACCGACGCCAACGACCGCGACCTCTCTCATCGCTCGGCCCTCCTATTCCCCAGCCATTCTTATCTTCCGCCGCAGCTTGGCATACTCACCGTACTGCAGATAGGTAACGTTCTCATCGATCAGCCACCGTGTCTTCGGGGCAAGGTCCCTGACCTCGTCTATCCGCTTGGTAACAGTGAAGACGAAGGCATCACTCCCTGCTCCAGAACCATAGGAACACATAAGGATACGATCGCCTGGCTTAGCCACATCCAGCACGGCTGTCAAACCTATGGGCGAAGATCCCGAGTAGGTGTTGCCAAGCTTGGGCACAACTCGCCCCACCTCGATCTGCTCCATCGTGAAACCTAGCTTCTTGGCCACTCGCTTCGGGAACTTGCCGTTGGGCTGATGGAAGACGGCAAACCTGAAATCCTGCGGCCCAAGCCCGGTCTTCTCAAGGATCCCCTTCACAGCACCGGTTATCGTTCTGAAGTACGCAGGCTCTCCTGTGAAACGGCCGCCATGAGCAGGATAGAACTGGTGCTCCCGTCTCCAGAAGTCCGGCGTATCGGTCATGAATGAGAAAGTCTCATCGACCGTGGCGATGATCTTCTCCTCGTCGGCGCCCATGATAAACGCTGCGGCACCTGCTGCAGCCGAGTACTCGAGAGCATCGCCAGGTGCTCCCTGAGAGGTATCTGCCCCGATCGCCAGGCCGTAGCGTATAAGACCAGCTTTGACTAGGCCGTACGTAACGAACATGCCCTCGGAGCCAGCCTTACACGCGAACTCGAAATCAGCGCAATGGCAGTCGGGAACGGCTCCAACTGTCTCCGCGACCGTCACACCCGAAGGCTTCACGGCATAAGGATGTGACTCGCTGCCAACGTAGACGGCGCCAATGTCCTTTGGATCGATTCCAGCCCGCGTTATAGCATTGCGGGCGGCTTCCACGGCGAGCGTGATCGTGTCCTCGTCCACCGAGGGAACCGATTTCTCCACCAGCTCCAGGCCTCGTTTGTAGCTTGGCGCATCCGCGCCCCAGACTTTGGCTATCTCCTCTACTTTGATCCGCCGCCTGGGAACGTGGGCGCCGTAGCCAATGATTCCTACGGCCATTCCAAACCCCTCCCTGCTTGCTCCAGCAGGTTCTGCGCGAAGACCGTGTCGATGCAGATTCGAGAAGCTGCCCCCGTTTTGCTCCCGGCAGGAACTCTGCTGGAAACCATCGGAAAGACCCCAGAGAAGTTGCGATTGAGTCAAAAACATTAGCCGCGATCGGCTAGGCCCGTCAATCCCAATGCACAAGCTACAGTTCCTTGACCCCCTGCGGCGAAGCCAATAGCATCAGTAGTTCCCTGCGATTCTTCCGGCATTCACCAACTCAGGAGGGAAACCCGATGGAAGGATGGACCAATTTCGACCTCACCGAGGAGCAGCGGGCGATAAGAGATGAAGTGCGCCGCTTTGCACGTGAGCGCATAGCGCCGATCGCAGCCGAGTTCGACGAGAAGCAGGAGTTCCCCAAGGAAACGATAAAGATGCTAGGGGAGATGGGCATCCTGGGCATCGGTTTCCCGGAGGAGGAAGGAGGCTCGGGCGGCGATATGCTCAGCTACATCCTGGCAGTCGAAGAGCTCTCTAGGGTCGACGGTTCCCACGGTATCACCGTAGCTGCCCACTGTTCTCTCGGCGTTTGGCCCATCCATGCCTTCGGAACACCGGAGCAGAAAGCCAAGTACATGCCGGCAATCTGCTCCGGGCAGTACTTGTCGTCCTTCGGTCTCACCGAACCCGAAGCGGGCTCCGACGCTGGCGGAACCCGGACCACCGCGGTGCTCGACGGGAACGAGTGGGTTCTGAACGGCACAAAACAGTTCATAACGAATGCTTCCCACGCGGGGGTCTTGGTGCTTACGGCCAAGACAGACAAGGAGGCACCTGGCTCGCGTGGGATCTCGGCCTTCCTCGTCGAGACCACAGCGCCGGGTTTCAAACTGGGCAAGAAAGAGAACAAGCTGGGTCTCCGCGCATCCGATACGCGGGAGGTCATCCTCGAGGATTGCCGCATCCCCAAGGACGCGCTCCTGGGCGAGCTCAACCGCGGCTTCCCCCTCTTCATGAAAACCCTAGACGGGGGGCGGATATCCATCGCCGCACTTGCTCTTGGAATTGCCCAGGCAGCTTTGGACGCGTCTGTTCCCTATGCAATGGAGAGGCGACAGTTCGGCAGGCCAATCATCGAGTTCCAGATGATACAGAGCTACTTGGCAGAGATGCAGACTGAGATAACCGCCGCACGGCACCTAACGTATCATGCAGCCCGACTGAAAGACGCGGGCAGGAGACACACCCTTGAGTCCGCGATGGCTAAGTATTACGCATCGGCTGTGGCGATGAAAGCAACCACCCTGGCGATCCAAATACATGGCGGATACGGATACACAAAGGACTATCCGGTGGAAAGATACTTCAGGGACGCGAAGCTGTGTGAGATCGGAGAAGGAACAACCGAAATCCAGAAGATCGTAATCGCCAGGGAATTGATCAAGATGTTCTCCAAATAGGCGGGCTCAGCGGCTCGTATCGGAAAGGATCCGCGAGACACATCGATTCAATACCGAACTCCTGGGGAGTCCCAGCTCTGAAAGGCTTCCTTGGGCGGGTTGAAATAACCGAAGCGAACCCACGGACAACGGAGCTTGAGATTGTAGGTGAAGGCATCAAGCCCCATGCCGGATGAGAAAACGCCACTTGGAAGGTGGCGTGCATAGATCTCGGGGTCGAGGTTCATATTCCGCAGCTGGATCATCGAGACGCCAGCGCGCTCCACGAGACGGCTTAGCGCATCGATTTCCGCTTCTGTGTCGGTAACACCCGGGAAGTAGAGAAGGTTCAAACTCACAAACCGCCCCCTGGAGCTCAGTCGGTGCATGGAATCGACAATGTCGGCAAAGCTGTACCCGCTGGGCCTATAGTAGGCCGAATACACCTCCTGCCTGGCACTATTCAGGCTCACTCTCATGCTATCGAGGCCCACTGCAACAAGGTCTTCAACGACGTCGGGAAGACTGGCATTCGTGTTGAGGTTGATCGTCCCCCTCCGCGTTTCACGCCTGATCTGACGAACTGAGCGTACTAGGAGATCCCCCATCAAGAGGGGCTCACCTTCACACCCTTGTCCGAAGCTGACTACAGCACGCCTCACGCGCCCGATGTGTAAGAGGGCGACCTCTGCTACTTCATCTGGGCTTGGAGCCACTGAAAGCCGATCGTGGGCGGCCTTGAACGTCCCATCCGGCTGCAGACTGATGCAACCCACGCACCTAGCGTTGCATGCAACGCTCACCGGAAGCGGCGCCTCATGCCGGTGCAGAAAGAAGTTCTGGGCCGCCCGGCAGCCATATTCGAGCGCGCACTTGCGCAACTGTTGCATCAGCCTGTTCTGTCCCCTCTCGGCAAGAGCCTCCTCGACGCGAGCCCGAATCAATCGCAGGTCGAACCTCCACGGATCCTGTCTGGGATCTGGATCGACCCGCCGACCCCACGTCCA
>CAYMBA010000020.1:0-25435 GCA_964388535.1 uncultured bacterium
GCACCACCAGCACGGGGCCAGTCTGACCCTCCAGGATGCTCCCCGGTGCGCCCTGGGCTTTCTCCCGCCCAGTGGTGGTCCGCAACGAGGATGCCAAAGCAGAGCGAGGAAGAGATTTCGGGACAAGCTGCGCCGAGTCATAGAGTTGCCAACCGAGCCACAGCCGTCCGGGCAGCAAGCCGAATGCACTCTGCAACGGCGCGCGCGGACTCGGTGCAGACTGCACGTCGTCAACCTGTCCCCATCGGCCGGGTCGGAGGGACCTGCGGCTCATAGAAGCCTCTCCAGTCGTCCAGGTTGGGAATAGCCGCGAGGTCATATCTAGAAGCCAGTCCCCGCGCAAGCACACGCGAGGCCGAGACGGCAACCATGGCCGCGTTGTCGCCGCATAAGGCAGGGGAAGGCATTACCAAATCCACCCTGGCCTCCTCGCAGCGGCGCACCAGCATCTCCCGCAGCCTGCGGTTTGCGGCCACGCCGCCCGCTACGACCACCCGCCTAGCCCCAGCCTGCTCGGCAGCAGCAAGGATCTTGGCTGTGAGCACCTCCACCACGGCCTCCTGGAAGCTGGCAGCCACATCCGCGACGAAACGTTTCCTCTCCTCCGGGTCAGAGGGCCGTTCCGGCCACCCCGCCCGCTCCAGAAAGACCCTTACTGCGGTCTTCAAGCCGCTGAAGCTCAGGTCGAGACCCCCGGTCCCAATCCCCAGCCAGGCCCTGGGAAAGTCGTAGGCCGCGGGGTTTCCGGCGGACGCTTCCCGAGCGAGGGCGGGACCGCCGGGGAACCCAAGCCCCAGAAGTTTCGCAACCTTGTCGAACGCCTCCCCGGCTGCATCGTCGCGTGTGGCGCCCAGCAGCTTCCAGTCTCCCCACTCGGGGATCTCCACTATCTCAGTGTGCCCGCCCGAGGCCACGAGCCCCACCAGAGGTGGGCTGGCTCGGTCACCGAATTCAAGCGCAGCAGCCGACAAGTGCGCCTCGATGTGGTTGACGCCGACCAGGGGTAGGCCCCGCGAGAAAGCGAGCGCCTTCGCAAGAGAAACCCCCACTAGCAGGGAGCCAATTAGACCGGGGCCGTTGGTGACCGCTACGGCGTCGATAGCGTCCAGTCCAAGTCCAGCCTCATCGAGTGCCTGCCGGACCAGCGGGCCGAGGAGCTTCAGGTGCTCCCTCGAAGCGAGTTCCGGCACTACACCCTCGAAGTCGGCATGCACGAGCTGGGAAGAGACCAGGTTGGCCCGAAGCCGGAGATCCTCCCCAGATTCAAGGACAGCCACACAGGTGTCGTCACATGAGGTCTCTATTGCTAGGATGGTGGGCAAGGCTTCCTCCCGATCCGACGGCCGATGCCCCGGCCGACGTGTTGCAGATACTCTCATACGTTGGGGAGGGTGGGTCAATGGGCACCAGCAGGCGCACTAGCCGGACAGGGAGCTATCGAGCCGGTGCAATAGCCTCCCTAGCAGCGGAGAGGCCCAGTGCGTTCTCCATGCGTGTCTGGTGTGACTATGGGCTCGTCTCCACCAACACAGCTATGCTCCGCAGCCTGGCTCGCGCAGAGCTGGTGTCTACAATGCCACTGCCAGTGCTCATTAGTGGTGAGCCCGGCTCCGGCAAGACGTCCATCGCAGAGGCCATCCACACACTCTCCCGCGCTCAAGGATCATGCCGGTTTCTGGCCCCATGGATCCTTGGACCGAGCGACATCCGGGCTCTAACCTTCGGACTGAGGGGCGGCAGTACAAGCCGATACCCGAACGACGTCCCGGGGATACTCTCGCTTGCAGAGGAAGGGACCGTCATACTGGCCGACATCGACCATTTCCCTGCTCCGCTGCAAGTTGCCATAGCGGGCTACATAGAATACGGACTTTACCGTCCAGTCGGTAGGACCTCTGCGGAGCGAGGTCGCGCACGCATCATCATGACCATGTGCTCGGATCCGGTAACCAGCAGAACGCTAGTGCCAGAGATAGCAAGGTCGCGCGCGTGGGTGCCCATCCACGTCCCGCCCCTGCGCGAGAGACCCGAGGATTTCCGCTTCCTGATTGCGCACCTCTGGCCAGATCGGGAGAAGAGTCCCTGGGCCTACTTCACCGACGAGATCCTTTACCGCCTCAAGCGCCTCCGGTGGGAAAACGAGAACGTCGCAGGCCTCAGAACGCTCGTGCAGCGCGTTCATATCATGTCCGAGTATCTTGGTCTCGTCGAGATTCACAGGCGTCTCCACGAGTGGATCGACCATGAGGAAGAAGCCTAGGGGTCCGTGAAGTCCCGCACACAATCCTCGAGGCCTCCCATGTGGTACTCCAACCCGCGAAACTGCCCATATGTGTACCCAGTGCGCAGGCCCATGACGTATAATGGTGGCGTGAAGGGGGACGACGCGGGCCACGCCCATCTGCGTCCCCAGAACCCGGCGGGCGGGACCTATCGTCCGTCTTGAGACAAAGGCCCAGCATATGAGGATTGAGCCATGGCAACAGAACGATTGGGCGACAACTTCCTCCATGCCTCAAAGGCTAGCTCGGTGATCACGGCGGCTGTGAGTGCGCTCCTACTCGCGGTCTTTCTGACCTTTCCCCATCCTGCATACTCGTGGGGGCGAGATGTAGTGGACATAATCGACCTTCACCACAACGATTCCGACGGCGTTCCGGCACCGCCTTACACCATCGGCACACCGGTCACGATAACCGGTGTAGTCACGGTAGGGGTGGGTACATTCACATACAGCTACACAGAGATCTTCGTCCAGGACGCAACAGGCGGCATCATGGTCTACAACCCGTCCGTCCTCTACGAATTCGCAATCGGTGACACGGTTACAATCGATGGGGAGATCGCCCAGTACAGGGGAATGACCGAGGTCTACCTGGACACTTACACCGTACACGGGAGCGGAGCACCACTGCCTGATCCCCTCGTTGTGACATGCGACGATGTAGAGCACGCCTTTCTGCCAGACTATAGCGAACCGAACGAGGGCCGCCTCGTACGGATCAACAATGTGACCTGGAGCGGCACATGGCCAACTTTCAGCGGGCCAATCACTCTACATGACGAGACGGGGACCTGCACATTGTACATCGATGGCACGACCGGGATTCAAGATATGACTCCCCCGACAGGACCTTTCGACGTAATGGGCGTAATAAAACAGTACGCGGGCTACGATCCTCCCTACACTAGTGATTACGAAATCATGCCCCGCAGCCCGGACGACTTCATTCTGTTGCCCGGACCGCAGATCATCGACGGTCCACGAGAGACAAACATCCAGTATGACAATGTTACCATCCACCTGGAGACCGACACCCCCACAACGGCGATCGTACAGTACGGTGAGACTGAGTCGTACGAACTTGGCACGGCCACGGATGGGATAGAAGATACTGTCCACGACATCGTTCTTACCGGACTGGAAGCAGCGACTATACACCATTACAGAGTCACGGTTGAGGACGAGGAGGGACAAACAACGACACCTGATCTCTTGTTCTGCTCGGCTTCAGAGCCCGGGTGCACTGGACAAATCATTGCGCTCTTCAACAAGTCGGTGGACCACGATCTCGCAGTGTGGAGCCCCGCCCTGGGAGGGAGGAACCTCGAGAGCTGGATCATCGCGCAGATCGACTCAGCGCAGTACACCATCGATGTGATGCTCTATAGCTTCGATCTCCCAGACGTCGCTGATGCCCTGATAGCGGCAAAGGACCGTGGAGTTCAGATACGCTTTATCTACGAAAACAGGGACACCTATCAGAATGAGGTCCAGCGACTGATAAACCACGGGATCATCGTCATCGATGACTCCTTTGGCCCGAACGATGGTGATGAATTGATGCATGACAAGCTATGGATCTTCGACGTAGATAGCCCAGATCCGACCGACCCCTGGGTATGGACAGGCTCATGGAATCTAACCCCCACGGGCACCACTACTGACGCCCAGAACGTGGTTCTCATCCAGGACAGAGCCTTGGCCAGGGTCTGCACTGAGGAGTTCAACGAGATGTGGGGTTCCAGCGGTCTTGTACCCAATCCCGATCATTCCCGGTTCGGGACGAACAAGACTGACAACACGCCAAAGCGGTTCAACATCGGCGGGCGCAATGTGGAGATGTACTTCGCGCCGTCGGACCCGTGGCTTGGCGCTGTTGTCGAGCAGGTGGAGCATGCGGACAATTCCATACACTTCTGTGTCCTCAGCTACACTCGGTGGGACCTGTGCAACGAAATGGAAGACCGCTGGATGAACGTTCCCGGAATGGAAATCAGGGGCGTCTTCGATTCGAGCGAGTCTGGGAACGAATACAGCCAGTACTGGCCCATGCACGGCGAGGGCGAGTACGCATGGGACCCACCAGCCGATGTCCTATTTGACGGCGAGAACGGGACGCTCCACCATAAGTACATGATCATAGATACAAACAGGGACTTCAGCGATCCCGTCCTGATCACAGGAAGCGCCAACTGGAGCAACGCTGCTGTCAACGAGAACGACGAGAACTTGATCATTATCCACGACCCAGAGGTGGCCAATTGGTACTTCCAGGAGTTTGCTGAGCGTTACCATGCGGCTGGCGGGACAGCTTTCCTCGGCCAGGACGCGCCCGAGCCGAAGGTGGCAACCTTGCCATTGAGGGTCCAGACGCCCTCCAGCCATCCGGTCGCATCACTTCGCTTGGAAGAGCCGACTCGGGTCTTGATCGAGATCTTCTCCATCGACGGGAGAAGCCTGGCCTCGAGCAGGATCGACCTCCAGGCGGGAGAGAACTCCATAGGCCTGGATGGCTTCTTCCCCGAGTGCCTTTCATCGGGGACCTACTACTTGAGACTTTCCGGCCCAGCGGGGGGCACGAGCGTGCCATTCGTGATCGTCCGCTAGGCCCGCTGACTAGTCAAAGAGCAGATCTCTGGGGCCGCTCGAGAGAGCGGCCCCACTCTTGCCTGGCGCTCCGACGCGGGACGGCGAGGCCGACGCCAGCACCATTGGCAACGGCACTCCGCATAGTCCCGCACAACACGCCGCCCCTGCGTGCTCGGAGCCCCCATGCGCGTGTCGGAATACCGACGATCCTGTGCAGTACGATGACTAGCAACAACCGTGCCACCGAATACCCTGAGGCATGCCTTCTGCCCCACCCTTATTTCTGCCTCGATGAAACAATGCTGCAAAGACAGTAAGTATGGCGGGAGGGCACACGAGAAAGATGGAATACAACTGTGTTCTACCATCTCTCGGGCCACCAAAGGCAGGAGGACGCAGCGATGAAAGGCCCAACGAGGCTTCTTGTACCCGTGGCAATTCTGCTTGCCGCACTCGCGACAGCAGGTGCACAGGTTCAGGAGGACTGGCGGAACGTCTTCTCATTCGAAAACTACGCGATGGGAGAAGTGGGCTACGACGTCGCCAGTGACAGTCAAGGCGCCGTGTACGTCTGCGGCCAGACCGGAAGGCTGACCAACTACGACTACGAAGCTGTAATACTAAAAATCCCTCCGGGTGGTGAGACCGAGTGGTTCCATGTCATCGGACCCGATGAGGGCGAGGACGTATGGGGAGACGCCTTGAAGCGCCTCGTAGTGGATGAGCCAAATGAGGCAGTATACGCGGTTGGTGAGTACTGCCCACCGGAGAACCCGTTCTCCACACAGATCATGGTTGTGCGAGTGTCCTTCGACGGAGCACTTTCCTACGTCCGACTGCTTGAACCGGGCCACGGGAACGACATTGTGCTCGGCAACGACGGGCTCCTGTATGTAAGCGGTGTCACAGGCCAGAGCTTCTATCTGGCAAAGGTAAATCCCGCTACTGGCTTCCCGATCTGGGAGAGCATACCCGAATTCCCCGGGGAGAACTGTGGAGGGCTCGGAATCTGTCTGGACGAGGATGGAAACATATACCAGGGCGGCCACGCAGGCCACGATCTGTACGATTGGGCCGTCCTCAAGTACTCGCCCGATGGCCAGGTCCTCTGGACCGACACCTTCGACCAGGGATTCTTCGACGTAGGCGAAGGCCTCGCTGTAGATGCAGAAGGCAATGCGTATGTGACAGGTCCTTCGTTCAGGGACGAAGAGTCGGTTTCCGACCTAGTTGTTCTCAAGTACTCCCCCTCCGGGGAGCGTCTGTGGACGTACGTGTACAACTACCAAGGCCCGCGGATGGAAGCTATGACATAGGGCTTGATTCGGCGGGGGACGTATACATCTGCGGCTACAGACAGAACGAGGGTCAACAGTACCCGGATGACTACCTCCTGCAGAAGATCTCTTCAGACAATGGCGAAATGATCTACGAGATCAGCATGGACAGAGATGGAACGACGGATGAAGCCAGGGCAATCTGGGTCGCCGGGGTTGACGACACCTACGTAACAGGACTAAGCCACACCTGGGATGCCTGATACGACATAGTGACAGTTCACTATACTGCTTCAGGGGCCGGCACCGGCGACCAGGCAACCATCCCTGGCCACTCTCTGGCTGTGGGGCCAAACCCGTTCCGCACCCATGTCTCCGTCCGCTTCAGGCTCCAGGAAACCAGCAAGGGCAAGGTCGCAGTCTGGGACATCTCAGGAAGAGAAATCGCGGCCCTCTTCAGTGGTGTCCTCGGGCCAGGGCTTCACTGCTTCACATGGGATGGAAAAACTCCGACGGGAACGAAAGCGCCAGCGGGGTGTACCTTGTCGGATTCCAAGATATGTACAGAAGCAACACCGCGAAGGTGCGACTACTTCGCTAGCACTGGGCCAGGGGTCATACACTGCACCTGAGGACGGGCACCATCCTTGAATCCGGCGCTGCGGACTCGAACGGCGCCCCTATATTCAGGTCGCCGAATGTCGCCACCCATTCGAAGACCCCCGAGAGCTTCACCAGAAGCTGGATCTCTTTGTGTGTAAAAACTCGGACGGGTGCCGAATCCCGGATAATCTCTTTTCTCCCGTCCTTCTCGATCTCCATTACGACGTCCAAATCCACGATCTGCAGGACAGGATCCACCTTCTCGTGCCCCGTACCCCATTGGATGGAGACCTCTACATCACCTATCTTGCCTTCCATCCGGATCGGCTTGCGCAAAGAGGGATCGAACAGTTGCGCCGGGTGGTCGAGGTCGAGAACGTACAGGCCTCCGCGTCCCAGGTTGGTTGCCACTGAAACGAAGTGTTCAATGACATCCTCGTCCCTGAGCAGGTAGCGGAGCTTGGATCCAGGACAGAAAGCAAGGTCAACCGCTTCGGGCAGCACGATGTTGCGCAGATCTGCCTCCACTATGGTTGCTGGCGCTGGGGCACCTTCTCCAGGGCCCCCGGCAGCGGGCCCGTCAGGGACCTCACGTGATAGCCGTCTTGCCTTCTCCCGCGCAAAGGCGGCCATCTCCGGGACGGATTCTACGCCATAAGCTCGCACTCCCCGGGCGGCCATACAGTGGACGTAGTAGCCAGGGCCACAACAAACCTCCAGAAATGACTCCAGCCGTCCCCGCCCTAGGTGCCGGCTCACGTACTCCAGGAATCCGCACTGGCCCTCAAGATCCGTGGGCCCCATCACAGCGTCGACTAGCTCCGCTCTCGCGAAGATGGCCTCGTGATGCGGCTGCTCGAACATCCCTGTCCTCCCACAAGCGGACCCAGCGGACCCAAGATGGGTCTCGGGTGCAGCCTAGCGCCCGATCTCCATCATTCTTCGGATCGGTGCAGCGGCTCTGCGCGCCAGATCCTCGTCCACCTGCACCTCGGGAGCCATGTCTCTCAGACAATTCCTCACGTGTTCCAGGGTCGCAAGCTTCATGAACCGGCACTCACCTCGGGGGGGCTCCTCCGTGAGTACCGGGAATAACCGCTTCCCCGGAGCCCGCCTTTCTATCTGGTAGAGAACCCCGGGTTCGGTAGCCACAACAAACTCCTTATCCTTGCTCTCAACGACGTAGTTCAGAATACCAGAGGTGGATCCCACAAAATCGGCTATCTTCAGGACATCCATCGGGCATTCAGGATGCGCAGCAAGCTTCGCTCCCGGGTGCTCTTCCAACAGCTTCGACACACGCTCTAGGCTATATGCGTTGTGCACCTCACAAACGGCATTCCAGGTAACTATGTCCCTCCCGGACTTCATTGCTACGTACGCACCGAGGTTCCTGTCCGGGGCGAAAACGATAGGAGTCTTCTCATCAAAGGTGGAGACTACTTTCACAGCATTTGCCGACGTACAAGTGACGTCGGAAAGCGCCTTGACCCCTAACGAGCTATTCACATAGGTCACCACCGCGTGGCCGGGATGCTGCCGCACAAAAGCCTCAAACTCATCAGCGGGACAGTCATCCGCCAAAGTACAACCGGCGCCCGCGTAAGGAATGAGGACTCTCTTGCGGGGATTGAGGACCTTTGCTGTCTCGGCCATAAACTGCACACCCGCCAGCACGATCACGTCCGCATCGAGCCCGGTCGCCTTCATAGCTAGTGCCAGGCTATCACCCACGTGGTCGGCGACATCCTGGATCGGGGGAATCTGGTAGTAGTGGGCGAGGATCACGGCTCCTCGCTTCTTCTTCAGCTCGAGAATCTCCTCGGCCAGCTGCAATTCCGTGGACCTGCTCATTGCACTCGACCTCCTCAGCACTACGGGCCGACGCCATTGAGGAACCGCACCTCGACCCTCACCGCGTGCAGTCTACCCGCAGGCGTGTAGGCTGTTCCAGCGTTCTTGCTGCTGAGCTTTGCGGAGGCTAGGATCCTGCTTTCGGCGCAGGGATGCGCGAGGATCGGGGAGCTTTAGGCATGGGTCCCAAGCTGATACTGCTGATACTCGTCGCAGCACTCGCAGCAATTCTAAGACTCTCGGCAGGCTCCAGAAGACCGCGTCCAGAGCGGCGATTCGTCGCTGCGGCCATCTTCAGTGCTCTAGGACTGCTGCTTCTCCGACTGGGCATGCGCACCCCGGCAGATGGCGCACCGGATCTGCGAAGTGCTCTGGCAGTCGCCGGATCGCTGGGCCTCACACTTTCGTTGTGGCTCGTTTGGGAACCGATCCCACGGGATGCCGGTGGACGGGTCCGACGCTGGATCCTACACGCTGCAGTCTGGGGCATCCCCTTGCTCTCCGCGGTGGGTGTGGATGTAGGGTTCTTCGCCGTCCTTGTAAGCTTGAGGACGGGCTGGGCCCGGAAGGAAAAGCATCTAGAACACCCCGGCATCTGTGCCCTGGCTGCTGGTGCGATCTTCGCTATCGGCGCATACACCCCCACTCATTGGGAAAGCACCGGCATCGCCTCCCAGGCTCTCGGACTCGCTGGAACCACGCGCTTCGGATTGATCCCGCTGGGCCTCGCCATGACCAGCGTCATGGGCATGAAGTGGCTCGTCGGGCTGCGCAGAATCGGTCACAGGCTGCTCACTTCGCATTTGATCTCAGCCCTGGCGCCGGCCGGCATGGCAGTGGTTCTGCTCGGAATCGCCGGGGTGCTCACAGCTACACGCTACCGCACCGAAGACGCCAAGATCCTCATGCACCTCTGGCAGCAGAACGAGCAACAGGCACTCAGAGCTCAATTGGAGAGGCTCCGTAACGACCCAGAGGCCCACTCATTGGCCGCACTCCTACGGGGCGGAACTGGCTCCTCTGGCGACAGTGTCGCGTTTCTCAGGGTCCTTGCCGATACGCTTGCCTTCAGAGAAAGCGCATGCGCGCTGGCCCAGCGGCTCGCGGGGGACACCGCGGAGAACAACCTTCTGGTGATCGTGGCTGCGGGCACGGAAGGGCATGGGGAGTCGAGGCTTCAGGCTTCGCTGGTCTCGGTGGACAGTTCCGGCAGAGCGAGTGTTCGGGAAGCCCTATGGGCTGCATGCACACAACCGGCGGATTCAAATGCGCAGACGGAGGTGGGGCACTCTCTCTACGCCGCAGACCGCAGCCCTGATTCCGCGTCCCAGCCAACCCTATTGGCCTGGGTTTCTCGGCCCGTCACAGCCCCCGACTATGGCTTGCTCAACACAGCGACTGGACTCATGCACGTTAGGACATGGCATGCAGGCACGCGAAACCGGGGGATCAGGATCCAAGTGGCACGTCCTCTGAGCCCACACGAGCATCCAGCACTGGCCCCCATGGGTGCGAACGTGTACCTGGCCTCGCGATTCCGATTGTTCTCTTTCGCTCAGCCTGGCCGCGCCCGCGCTGGGGTCACGATCACGATCGGGGAATCCCACCGGGATTCAACCTCCAACAGCATCAACGCTATTGGCTCCCAATCCGCTGACTCCTCTGCCATAGACAGCGTGGCACCGCCCTCGCCTGCGCGGCCTCAGCCGCCGTCAGATCTCCCCGCCGACTGGATCGGGGCCACCCTGCAAGCGTGGCGGAGCACCATGCGGTTTCAGCAACCAGACTGGTCGATGGAGGTCGTTGAGAACAAGCGCGTCTCCGGTCCACCCTTGCCATCAACGATACGCGGGTTCGTACAGCTGGTGCCCGCGATGGAATGGTTCCCAGACGAAGGACACTTGCCGACCCGCATCGGAAACAGTCGCGCGACCGTCAGCAAGCGTTCGAGGTTCGTCAATGCAGACAGCAGCTTCTGGGTAGAATCATATGTGCCCATCGCCGCAGAGGGCGATTTTGGGGACCTGCTCCCAACCCACCGGGCTGGCGGGTCTTACTTCGGTCAAGACCGTCTGCAGCTGAAAACTCTAGTCGTAGTGGGCCTAATTGGAGCCCTCCTCCTGGTCCTGGAACTGATAGCCATTGGATCCTCCATGCGACTGGCCTCATCGATCACCAGAGCTGTTTCTCTGTTGAAGGCAGGGGCCGCGCAGATCCAGAGAGGCAATCTGGCTTACAGGATCAAGCCCGAGGGCCGCGACGAGATGGCAGAACTTGCCGTCTCATTCAACGAGATGGCCGCCGGGCTAGAGCGGGCAAGGGCCACGGAGATGGAGAAGCAGCGCCTGGAAACCGAGCTGCTACTAGCCCGCCGCATCCAGCAGCGACTCCTGCCAAAGAAGCCCCCCACGATTGAGGGCCTTGAGCTAGCTGGTCTTTCTACCCCAGCCAGGCACGTCGGCGGCGACTACTTCGATTTCGTCCCACTGGCTGAGGGCTCTGTGCTTGTCGTACTGGCCGACGTCTCAGGCAAGGGAGCCCCAGCAGCACTCCTTATGTCCAGCCTGCGGGCATCGCTTCGCACCTTGATAAAGACGAGTTCTAACGGAACCAATGATCACCAAGCCCTCCTAGAATCGGTATCAGCTAGGCTCAATGACTTCGTTCACTCGTCCACCGAGCCATCGGAGTTCGTCACCATGTTCCTGGCAGCACTAGATGGCCAGGAAGGCCTCCTGCACTATGTCAACGCGGGTCACGAGTTCCCTTGGATCCTCCATCCCGATGCGTCAGTCGAAGAGGTGGAGGGGAGTGACCTCGTACTCGGGGTGATGCCATCTTTCCCGTACCAGGTCAGGCACGTGGAACTGCCCACAGGTGCCCTGCTCCTGGTCTACACAGACGGGCTCACGGATGCGGTGGACCCAGAGGGAAACCAACTCGAGGCGGCCAGAGCAAAGCAGACCCTGGCGAGCTGCACAGGACTTACGGCGCAAGAGGCGCTCGGGAGGATCATGGAAAGAGTAGGCAGCTTCACCTCAGGCGCCGAACAGGCAGACGACATAACTCTGCTTGCTCTCAGGCGGCTGTGACACGGATTTGACCAAGATCCAGGGGCTACCTATGGACCCAGATAGTCGCCGCGTCACCCAAAGGCGGGAGAGTGTATCGTTCGGGAGGACTACGTTCGCAGCTCCGTATGCAGCTTCTGGGAGACCGACTCCGAAATCTTCCGAGCCTTCTCGCGTGCCTGTGCAGCCATCTGCTGCGCCTTCTTCTGCGTCTCCCTGAAGAATTCCGAGTCCTTTTCCAGCCCCTGAAGGTTGATAAGTACGTTGTAGTACGCCCCCTCGGCGCAAGTGCCGGCCGCAAGTGCAGCCACGCCGGCGTCGGAGAGCGAGTTCCGGTTCCCCTTCTCCGCCACGATGGCCGCCAGATCTAAGGTTTCAAGACTGCGCTCGAGCACGCCAAGGGGAACCAAGGTAGCCTGCTCTGTTGCCCTTCGGATTGCCTCCTCCCTGGCTGCCTTCTCCTCATCCGTCTTCTTCTTCATTCTGAAGGCAGCCATCAGAGCGTTGAAAGCCTCGGTGTCTCGGTCCACGTCAGCGAGAAAGGCGTCCTTCAGGGTCTGAGCCTTTTCAGCCACAACCTCCAGCTCTTCCTGGACTTCTTCGTAGCCCTCCTTGTCCTTGGTGAGGCTGGCCACCATCGAGGAAAGGGCTGCGCTCAGGGAGCCGCACAGCGCTGCTACACTGCCGCCTCCGGGAGCAGGAGAGTCGGTAGACAGCTCATCGGCGAAGTCGCCACAGCTCATACCAACCAGACGTCCCCTACCTCCCCCTACAGCGTACTCTATTATCTTCTCCTCCGGCTTGAACGGAGCTACATCATTGAGGCCGAGCGATTGGATGGCGATGTGCACGATCTCCTTCTCAGGCACACCCGCCCACTTGCCCTGCTTCTTCAGGTAGTGCCTCCCAGCCATCAGCATCGCTTCCAGTGGGACCAAACCGACGATCTCGCTCCCCGTCACCCGCAAGCCGTACTTCGCGGCAACTTCGCAGCAAGTGTCGAACGCCACGTGTATGGGAGTAACGTGATAGTTAGTGAGGTTTATCGAGACTTGCGCCTTACCGTATTCGTCTATGTACCACCCAACGGCTCGACATTCCTTTAGCAGCCCCGGCTTGCGCACCTTCTTGCCATGCTCATCGCGTACAATCTTTCCATTCTCGTCCCTTAGAAATCTACCTCGCTCACGAATATCCAGTGCAACCTGGTGGGCAAGATTCTTGTCCCTCGTGTTCAAGTCTACGTTGTACGCAATGAGGAATTCTCTCGCGCCAATAACGACAGCTCCGGTCTTCGGTAGGAACTTAGCAGGCCCATAGTCGGGCTCCCACTCAGGCTTGCCGAATTTCTCCGGCCAAGCCTCGTATTCGCCAGCACGGATGTCGGCCAAGCTCTTCCGCTCCGGCCTCGTCGCAGCGTACTCATACAGAAAGACGGGGATGCCGAGTTCCTCGCCGACCCTCCTCCCAAGCTGCTTTGCGAGATCCACACAGTCTTCCATACTGACCCCGCTGACCGGGACGAACGGGCAGACATCGGTCGCCCCCTGTCTTGGGTGCTCCCCCTTGTGCTGCCGCATGTCGATCAGCTCCGCCGCCTTGGCTATGAGCCTGAAGGCAGCTTCTACTATTTCCTCGGGCCCGCCGACAAAAGTGATGACGGTTCGGTTCGTATCGGCACCTGGGTCGACATCAAGCACTGTCACACCATCTACTTCCGCAGCCGCACTGACAATCCGGTCGATGATCTCTCGGTTCCTGCCCTCGCTGATGTTCGGCACACACTCGACGAGTTTCTTCATCGGAGCACCTCCGCACAGCCGGGTCTCCTCTTAGACCCCGGCTCTCACCTTGGAGCCACGGACCGGCACGGGGTCACTACCCAGAGGAAGCCCCCCAGGAAGACTGCAGAACGGCAATGGGAAACGGCAAGATAGCACAGCATCGCCGGCGTCATCAACGGCAGGTCCCCAAACCGGACCGCCGTGCCGCTCGCGCACCGTTCCTTCAGGCCCAGGCTAAGGTTCGTAGGATGCGGCCGAGTTGCAAGGACAGCGCCCCTGGACTCATTGGAGCTTTCGACGGAAGCGGGAAGCGGTATACTCTGAAGATGCTGCATGTAGCCTGAGTGTCTTCCCGACGGTGGCACACAACGAGGAGGTTCAGAGATGCGCGGTGGATCATTCTTCTCCAGGATCTTCAGCCGCAAGAAGAGCTTAGATGACCTGGATCTGGACGAACTCACGAGGGAGAAGATTCGCCTGAAGCGTGAGGAATCGAAGATCGCCGAGCGGATCGACGAGGCCGAGCGCGAGAAGGCCGCTCTCTTCCAGCAGGCCTTGGCCACGGATTCGAAACGTCGGCGCACCGTGATCGCCAGGCGGATCAAAGAAATCGACGCCGCGGCTAGGCACAACGAAGCACTGTCGCGCCAGATCTCGAAGCAGATAAGGGTCTTCGACGGACTCATCCGGATCAAGGAGAACAAACGGTTCAGGGAACGGTTCAATGCGCTTGACATACTAAAGAAAATGAACCTGGACGAGCTGGCCCACACCCTTGAGGAGTACGCGATAGACGGCGAACTCGACGACAACAAGATCGATGCCCTTCTTCACACGCTCGAGGAGGGAGACAGCCTGACGGCAGCCAAAGAAGATCCCGACGTCGAAGCCATCTTGGCAGCAATCGAAGAAACCGCAGAGGCGGCCAGCAAGGGCAAAGAGGACGCAGCCACCGAGGGACTCGAGAAGGTGAACAGGATTCTCTCGATGGAGAAGGAATCCGAGCAGAAAGCCGCCGAGCCGCCTGAGCCGGCCTGATGGTTTCCAGCCCAGATGAGCCACCTGCTCGAAAAGGCCTCCGAATGCATAGACGAAGCCCGCCACCTGTTGGAAGCGGGCAGGCGTAAGGACGCCAGGCAGAAGTACCTGGAGGCAGCCAGTTTCTTGTTCAAGGCAGCATCAGGCAGCAGCTCCGAGGCCAAGCGCTCCAGACTCGAAGCAGCATGGCGACTGCTGCGGCTGGCCGAACGTCTCCAGAAGCGCGCCGGGCCTTCCAGTAGACCCCGGGCTTTCCAGGCGGAGCAAGCAGCCGAGGGCGAGGCCGGGCCCCAGCGTTGGCTGCTCCGGGAGTCACCAGGGGTTTCCTTCGAAGACGTGGCAGGGTTGGACGAAGCAAAAAGGGAGATCCTGCTCGAGTTCATCTATCCAGCTAGGTATCCCGAACAGGCAGCTCGCTACGGAGTCGCCACAAGCGGAGGCCTCCTGCTGTATGGCCCTCCGGGGACAGGAAAGACCCTCATGGCGCGGGCAGTGGCAACCGAGGTGGAGGCTGCTTTCTACACTGTCACTGCTGCGGACATCATGAGCAAGTGGGTCGGAGAAGCGGAGGCGCGGGTAAAAGCGCTGTTCGCGGACGCCCGCGCACAGGGAAGAAGTATCATCTTCATAGATGAAATCGAGAGTCTGCTTCCCAAGAGGCGTGGCAACATTAGCACGGTCATGTCCAGGGTCATACCTCAGTTCCTAGCGGAGCTCGACGGCTTTCACAAGGGCGAGTCACAGATTCTATTCATCGGGGCCACAAATGAACCATGGGCACTGGACCCTGCTGCCCTCCGCCCCGGCAGATTCGACACCCTTGTCTACGTCCCACTGCCCGATATGGATGCAAGGAAGCGCATCTTCGAGATTCACCTCAAGGACGTTGTACTCGCAGATGACGTAAACATAGACGAGCTGGCGGAGATAACAGAGGGCTATAGCGGAGCTGACATCCGAAGGATCTGTAAGACTGCCGGCCGCTCAGCATTCGAAGAATCCATTCGAACTGGCTCCCAGCGTGATATCTCCCAACACGACTTCCTGGAGGTCATCCGGTCCACACCTCCGAGCGTGAGCAGGAAGCAAGTGGAGGCATACGAAAGATTCCGAGCCAACCAGGAGCACCCCTAACTGGCCTTCGGAGCGGCAGCCCTGAAGCCACCACAGCTGGGGCGTGAGTGCAACCAGGGCATCCGGTCTTGCACGTCCCCCCACTGGTCCCTAGACTGAGCCGGTAGCCTTCCGCTTCCCAGGAAAAGGGAACGGGCATGACCGGGGGTGGAGGAGAAAGAGGACAGTGGGGTCTGGATGACGAAGGCAGTCCACAGTGACAAGAATCCTGGAAGGGATCTTCTACTCATCGTCCTCTTCGCCTTCCTGATGCGCATCGTCGCCGTCCTCGCGCTGGATTCCGGCTCCTTCCCCGTTTCACTCAATGAACATTGGGCCCATGCAAGGAACATCTACGAAGGTCGTGGATTCGCGTTCAACTGGTATGACCTCCTCGATAAGCCTGTTGTCGGATCCTTCATGCCCCCCCTCTACGCTGCGATCGCGGCAGGACTCATGTTCCTGAGTGGCGGAAGCGAGAGGACAGCGGTTCTCCTGGCCCAGCTGCTCAACGTTCTCCTCTCCACAGGGATCGTCTATCTCGTGGGAAGGCTGGGCATGGCCGACGCGAAGGCTTCCGGAGCCGCGCTCTCGGACGACCGCGGATCCATCACGCCGGCCAGCCGCTTCCCGGTCCGGCTGATGCGTTCGCCAGGCCTTCTGGCAGCCGCCTTCTGGAGTGTCTACCCACCCGCCCTCGGTCATACGTGGCGTCCCGAGACGCAGACACTCGAGGCGTTCCTGCTCGCGCTCCTCGCGTTTATCGTCATTAAGACCTTCGAGAGCCGCAAGGAGACGGGCGGAACACCACAGCGCCCACGCCTCCTCAAATCCTCTATACTGGCCGGCTTTTCGCTCGGGCTTCTGCTGCTTGTACGTCCCTCGTCCGGTGTTCTCTGGGCATTCTGGTGTATAACCATCATCCTCACTGTTAAGCCCCTCCGAGCCGCTTTCGCCTTCGTCGTTCTATCATCGCTCGTGGCTGCGGCGACAATCTCACCGTGGACGATAAGGAACTTCCGCGTCCACCACTGTTTCGTGCCGATTGCGACGAACGGAGGTTTCAACTTCTACATAGGGAGCAACCCTGAGTGGGAAGGCAGGATTCCTCCCCTCAACCGTTTCTTCACACGCATGGGTGAGGAGGAGAAGGAGAAATGGAGGAGCATGACAGAGGTCGAGCGTGACAGGCGCCTCTACAGGATGGGGCTCGAGTTCTGGAGGAGGAGGCCAGCGCAAACCCTCGCCGCGGTAGGAAGGAAGCTCATCTCCTTCATCTTCTTCCGTCCCTACCTCTTTGCGGCCTATCCGGGGTGGCTCTATGTGGGCTTCGTCCTCTCCTACTCCATCCTGTTCGTCTTCTTCTTGATCTCACTTCCACGCTCGCACGGCCTCCCGAGGGCGCTCTTCCTTACGGCCATCGGGGCCGTGGGCCTCGTTGCCTGCATCTACGTGGTCTCGATGCGCTTTAGGGCAACAGTTGAGCCTTTCATGGCAGTCATGGGGATGAGCAGTCTGGCCACACGGATAGGTCGGAGAATGGGGGGCACGAGAGAGCGCCCGCGGGGAGTAGGAACCGAAAGGCTCGCGAGCACCCGCGCCGATCGCTAGCCCCTGCGGCTGAGGAAGATCTCACCGTCTTCCATCTCGGTGACCCGCACCCTTGAGGCCGTGTGCCCCGTGCGGCAAAGCGAGAGCAAACGCCACGGTACGCTCCGCAGCCGCCGGGCTGCCTCCGATAGCCCGATGTCCCCCTCCGCAGCAACCAGCTGCTCGATCTTTGCGCCCAGGTCCTCTTCCCCTCTAGGATCCAGGAGGCCCGCAAGCGCCTCCGCGGCTGTCTTCTTCAGACCCCCCGCGGGCGCACAGACAGACACCTCCGGCTCGCCGACCATGCGGACCACAAGCACGCCGCCCGGGCACTCGGAGGAGCCGGAGCGGCCGGCTATCCCAAAGGGCATCGCCCAGGCGCGGACGGTCTCCGGCCCTGGTTCTTCGGCAAGCCCGCTCATCTGCAGCCAACGCCTGGCCTCCGACGCCGAAGAAGGCCGCCAGAGAAAACCGTCCCTGGCGAGGCTGTTGAGATCGCACGAGAGGAGGACCTCCACCTCCATGCGGTGCTTTGTGGGAATCAGCCCCTTCCGCTCGACGATCGTCAGCCCAAACCTCAGGACACCCTCCTCCGGGAATACATCGGGGTCCATTCCGTGGCCCAGAAGGGAGAGACGGGACTCCAGAGGGAACGCACGGGCCAGCGGGGACCACTCCATCGACGGCGTATCGACCCGAAACCTCGGGGCGCTCCTCCCCGCTGCCAATGCAACCTCACCCGCACGGGCCAGCACCTCGAGCCTCCCGGCGACAAGCTTCCGGTACGATGAGTACGCCCGGGCGAGATCAGAGGGCGAAACCCACTCCCGGACCGCGCCTGTGGCGAGCAGGCGCCTGAGCTCGGTCATCTTCTTCTCCAGCGGCCGCGCGTGCTCGTCGCAGTATGCGTTGAAGGGATCGTCCCAACGGTCTCCTGGCAACCTCCTGAAGCAGCCCGGCTCTCTGCACTCCATGTACAAGAACTCGCTCATCTCTCCGGCTCCCTTCCCACCTGCCTGACCGTCGCCGGGACCCGAACCGGCAGCCGCATGCACCGGAGCCGCCGCCTCCTCCGGCCTACCGGGGCCGTATTCAGGGGCCCAGGCGGGATCTCCGAACGCCCCGTAGACGGCCCAGAACGATGTCTCAGGCTGCGCGGAAGCCAGATGCTTCCTCGCATCCAGGAGCGCTTCGGCAAAGCGCCTCCCCGCGAAGAGGCCCTCGTAGAACCGCTTTGCGAAGGAAATCGTGAGGGTAGAGTCCGGGACCCTGACATATGGCCACACGATCGCTCTCAGCCCGGCCCGCGCGAGGTGGGAAAATGAGCGGGCGGCCCGCGCCTCCGAAACCGGGGGCCCGCAGGCGCTCAGGAACAAGAGCCCCGGTGCGCTGCCAGCACAGGCGCTGGCCACCTCGGCAAGCGACACCCTTTGACGGCCAGAGAGGACCATGTGCTCCCCCGACCCGTCGACCTCCACGTGGCCGCAGAAGTGCACGATGCCGAAACGGCCTACATTCTCGAGCAACCATGTCCTCGAAACTTCACCGGAGTGGAACTCCACACCCCAGCCAAGGTCCTCGAGTCTCTCAAGAGCCCACTCCAAGAGCACATCGCCCTCTGCCCACGCCGCCTCGAGGTCGCCCCCGGGGTCGGCCAGGATCAGCATCGAGCGGCGCCCACGAGCGCCCACGGCTCCGTCTCCCAGCCGCTCAAGAAGTCCGCGCCCCAGACCCCATGCTCGCTGCGCACCAACAAGCGGCCAGACCACCACACCGAGCTCCTCCGGGGCCTCCACGACCACCACTTCATCGGGCCTCACGGCCAGGGCTTCCGAAACCTCAGCCGGAACAAGTGCCTTCGTGAGCACCTCGGCCTTCCGCAGCACTTCCCCACCCCGGGCACCCACGCCGTGGACATTATCCCTCAGGGCAAGGCGCAGCCCGGACGCGGCTTCCGCAACGCGGGAGACCCCCGACTCCACCTCAGCCTCCGCGAGCACCTCTCCATCATCCCCGACAGCCCGCACCTGCATCCCGGTGCCGCCGGCTTTCAAAGTCCATCCAAGTAACATTGGAATTCCCGTATCCGCTGCGTATCAGGTACCCTCCAGTACCGAGAAACGAAGTGAACCGATCCGTTCCCTGCCCCGGAGGACGACAAGCTCATAGGATCCAAGTCCCACCCTTTCGCTCCGCCAGATGAGCGAGTCCCCTTCCTCGGAGAAGGGCTGGACCAGGATGCGACGGTTGCGCTTGTACAACTCGGCCCTGGCTCCAGCCAGTCGCTCGTCCCGCGGGGCTACCACCTCGAGCCGGCACACGCCGGAGTCTGCCGGCCTCGAAACGAGGATCTTCATCTGCATTCCGCCGAGCACCTGCTCTATCCTGACGCCGGCCTCGCTTCCTCCTCCCCGGCTCGGAACAGCAACCGGCGCCAACCTCCCCGTATGACAGAGGGCCTCGATCCCGTCCGATGTCAGCCGCAGCAGCAGGTCGATCGCATCCTTGACGACCTGCCTCACGGAAACTCCCTCTCCACTGCTTTCGACCCTCGCTCCGGGAGCATCGGCAGGCGGCAATCGGGCTGCAGCAATCTCCCTGTACACGTGTGCGCACCACGGACAGGTCTCGAGGCGCCGTGCGATCTCCTCCGCATCCTCGGGCTCCATCTCCCCCTCGGCGTACTCCCACAGCCTGGCTTCGAAGTCGGGTTCCAGGGAGTGCTCGCAAGGCCGCGGAGACCGCCCTCCACGAACCAGGAGCATGTCTCCCAGTAGGAGCTCGCCGAAGCGCTCCCCCAAACCCCCGGGCGAATCACTCGGTCTCATCGGAATATCCCTTGTCTCATTGTCTCATTGCTGCAGGAGCGGATTCCCGTCCTGCCCGACCGATATGGCACCACCAACGACGATCCCCCTCTCGCGGAGGATTCGCCGCAGAACTTCAAGCCCCCGAAGGACACGGGCCGTGACACCCGATTCCTTCATCCCCAACACGGAGGCCAACTCCTTGTACAACGGCTTGGGAAGCCCGGCACCCAGGTGGGACTCGATCTGCTTGATCCGTCGGGCCGCCCTCTCAAGCCGCCACCGCGACTCTTCCATGCGGCGCCTCAGGCCGGACCTCACACCGTCGTCCTCGAGCGAACACACCTCACGTATGGCCGACAGGCTCGATCTGCGCGCATGCTCCTCCCACCCGGAAACCTCTTCGGCGCTCACACCAACAGCCGAGGCCTCTCTGTACAGAGCCGCAAGGCGGTCCTCCATCTCTTGCACGATGTCGCGTTGTGTCATGAGGACTTCCGCAAGATCGGCGTTGCTCGTCAGCTTGCTCGCCTCCGCCCTCAGCCGCGAAACCATCCTACCCACCTGCGCCTTCACATCCTCCACGGAGACCCCTCTCTCGGAGGCGATCAGCGCGAGAACATCGTCGGGAACGTCGATCACGGAGCAGAAGTAGAGGTACAAAGCGATCCGGGACGGGGTCCTCATGGAGTCGAGTGCGTTTCTCACGGCCTCCAGGAACGCCCGAGCAGGATGCGAGGAGGCGCCTTCCTGGGCCGTCGTCCCTGCTTCCTCGATGTCAGCCTGAGTATTCTCGAGCGAAGCATCGAGTGCGGGAGCAATCTCGCGCCTCTCGGACTCCGCCTTGGCGGCGGCTCCCCTCGAGACACCCACCCTCTTGCCCGAGGTCGTCACCGGGGCGCGGAACCATTCGAGGCAGGCCCTTCTCACAGACTTGCGGAACCATCCGGAGAAGCTTCCGGAGGAACGCCTTTCAAACATCGAGAGGAACCTCAGCACATTCAGCCCCTCGAACTTCTGGCGCCACACGTAGTCGAAGATCTTGTTGTAGAAGGACTCGAAGTCCATCTCGCCGTACGCCCCACGCGGCCCGGTGCTTACCCTTCTGCACGCGAAGACCGAGACCTTCGACATGACGGACTCCATCTCGGAATACGCAACCTTCAACAACTCATTGCGGATCCGTTCGGCCTCCCGAAGCGCTGAAGGCGAGTCTATGTCCACCCGCCTTGCTTCCTCCGCCAATCGGGCTCCCACCTCGTTCAATGAAGCCTCACCCACAGATCCCGCAGCCATCCCAGGCTCTCCCAGGAACCAAACGCTACCTGCTCCGCGCAATCCGCGAGGCGATCAATCCGAGCGCCTCCAGATGCCTCTTTACGGACTCCACCGTTCCAGACCCCGTGGCATCCCTGCTCATGAGCCGTTCTAGTACATCCTCCATCTCGCTAACGGCGGCCCAGTCGGATTCGATCGCCCGGAACCAGCGGTCGCGTTCCTTCCTCGAAGGAGCTTTGCCAGAAGCCGGGCTTGCTTCGGGGAGCGTCTGCCTCAGCCTGCCCTCGGCGAGGTGAAGCTCGTTCGCCAGGCGGAGCAGTTCACCCGCCACGCTCTCCTTCCTGGCCATCCATTCCCTGCAACGGCGCTCCAGCGCGGCCACTCTTCCGGCCAGCAGTTCTCGCAACCGCCGCAGCTTGACCCACACATCCCCGCCCCCCACGCGGAGAATGCTGGCTGCTGCCGAAGCCCCTCCCCCATTCCCGGGAGGAAGCTTCCCGGCCACCGCCTGCTCAAGCCACTCCAGGCGCTCGCTCAGCGCGGCATCATCTCCGGATGCGCCCGTGGGACCAACCACCTCGCTCTCGGCCCGGGCCGCCTGGGTCCACTCCATGCGAAGGGAAAGCACGACCAGCCCCGATCCGGCCAGGGCCGGCTCACACCTCGCAAGCAGGTCGTAGACATAGACCGCAGGCAAAGCATCCCCCTCGCGCACCGCTGCGCCGCCCACCGGCAACCTGCCCCGGGCGAAGTCGCCCACGACCTCCGAGCTCAGGCACGCTCCGAGAATGGGGCCAAGGGCCTCCTTCGACCAGGTTTCTTCTTCCTCGGCCCCGCCCGAGCCGACCATCGGGCGGGGGTCGGAGATGCGCAGGCGCGCACGGCAGAGAACGGCCAGGTCCCACTGTGAGGGATCCCCGACGGCCGTCACTGCTTCCCACCCCCGTGGTCCGGAAAGCACACGGCCGGAGATCGGGGGCTCCGGCCTGTACAGTAGCGCACCGGCTCCGCTTCGGTCTTCCACACCATGCGGCGCCAGCCTCCACCCCTCCGGGAGATGCGCCGCCCGCTTCTCCACATGGGCCGGGTCCAAGCGTTTCAGGCGCACCGCCACCACATCCGGCCCCATTTCCGCTAGAACCTCAAAGGCATCCCGGACATTCATCTCATCCACCTCTCGGGGCGGGCCTGCTCTAGCCCGCCTTCCACCCTCTTCTCTGCATGGCCCTGACGACGTTCCTGAGGTACGTGCGCGTCTCCTCGGAGGGCAGCCTGTCGAGCAGCGTGCGGAAGACCTCCTCCGGACCCATAGAGTTGGCCGCCGCCACCGCTGCCTCCATGGAGCGTCCGCCGGAAAGGGCCCGGGCCACACTGCCCGGGCCACCGTTGTAGGCGGCTATGGTCATGTACGTCCTGCTTGCATCCTCACTCACAGAACCGAAGAAGCGGTCCTTGAGGATGTGCAGATATGCGCAGCCAAGTTTGATGTTGGTTCCGGCGTCAAAGTAGTCTTCGCGGTCTAAGGAAGGACCCAGCTCAGGGCAAACGGAGAGGGCGTCCGCTCCCGCTGTAGATGGAACTACTTGCATTAGGCCAAGGGCCCCAGCAGAAGAAACCGCACGGGGGTTGAAGGCTGACTCCACCTCTATGATAGAGAGCACCAGACGTTCGTCGACACCAAATCTCCTCGCAGTCCTGGACACTATGCTGCGGCACCTCTCTTCCCGCACGGCCATATGGTCCGGCACCATAGGGATTCTGGACTTATACAGCCATGTGCGGCGCGATGCTGACGGAGGTGTCACCTCCACACCGTACTCCTCGAGGAGACGTCTTGCCTCTGCTCGTAGAGCCTCTGGCTCGCCAGGGAGTGAGCTCACGCCCCGTATCTGCCCATCCAAGAGAGGAGAGTCTCCCAAGCCTGGCTCCCTCCAGGACAGGATCTTCGCCAGGCGACCCTCCATCATGGTGAGTGCTTCCTCTGTCGGCCTGCTGATAGATTCACCCTCGAGCGCCGCACCCACTTCGATCCAACCCTCGCGGAAATCGGCGGCTCCTCTCGAACGGAAGTCAGGTGCGTACTCCACGTAGACAAAAACACCAGAGTCTAGATGGTCCTCCCAGATCGACTCGATACGTCGCCTTCGGGCGGCCGCTGCCTCCATCTCACCTTCAGCTGCGTTGTCCAAATCTAGCGCCCGGCGGTCCAGGACCTCATCGGGAAGCATAGATCGTCCTGGGGCATCAGGTGCGCACACCGATGTCGCCAACAGTACCATGGCTCCCACCGCTGTGAGTGGCCCAAAGAGCTTTCCCCGGCTCCCCAGCATCTCCGCGTCCACCTACTTGGGAGTCGTTGCTTTTACTAGAGAGACACCCAGAATGATGGCCACCAGGATCGCCGCGACAACGGCTGCCAGCACCTTCCAGTGGGAAGCCACGAAGAGAAGCGCGGCAGGGGGGAGGGAACTCTCGGCCGTTGCCACGTGGCCCCAGATGTGCCGGCCCGTTTCAACCTCCGAGAGGTGGAGTGCACACGTAACCCGTGCCCGCCCCTCCTCCCATCCAGCGTCCATCAGGCGGCCGTAGACAACTGCGGAAACCCCGGAGAACCGACCGAACTTCTGGATCGTAGTTGGGTCCAGAATATCACTGTTACGCATTTCCACTTCGATCTCGCGTACAAGTCGCTCCCACTCGTCGTCTCGGCGCTCGTACAACTTGTAACCGCTCTTTGACAACTCAGCCTTGAGAAGCTCGTAGAACCGCGAGTCCGGGTCGTTCCCGACCCCGACTACAGCGACGCTAATATCCTTTGGAACGCGAGTTTCGGCGAGCGAGGCAAGATGCTCCGACACAGCTACCTGCAGAGCTTCCATATACTCGCGGGGATGCTCCGTGAGCAGATCCGGTGGCCCGCTCGTCTCTGCGACAGCCACAGCCTGCAGAACGGTTGCGCCAGCAAACAACGAAGCCACAAGCAGCAGGAATCGAGCCATATGTAAGTGCCCTCCCAAAAACCGCTGCTCCGAGAACGAAGCAGCACACTCAATACGCCTCCATCTCTATCCAGGCCGGGCTTTCGCCGAGCACGCGCAGCCTCGTTCCATGCAGCCTCTCCACCATGAACCCCAACCTGTCCCTGACTGAGGCGTCCATCTCCACCTCAAGGTACGCACACACATCAGGCTCAGTCTCCATGAGGAGTACCCTCACATCCTGTATGTCTGGCTGGGCTTCCAGTAGCTGCCGAACTTGATCCACCTCCCACCTCCCAGAGAGCCCGCACATCTTCAGCCTCCGAACGACAAGCCTTCCACCGAACCGCTCAATGGCATCGAGGACGAAGTCGCAGATCTGGCCACCTAGGGATTGCGCTGCGTTCTCGGCCATCTCCACCATGTCGTAGCTACGCGGAGGCTCGGCGTCGAAGCGGCGCTCCACAACAGGCTGGCCCAGGTAGCCCGTAACGAGTCTCGCAATCACCGAGAAGCGGATCCTTGGGAAGCTACCTATCTGCGCGAGCTTCCGAGACCTGACCTGGAGGACCAGAACTAGATCAGCCCGGCTACGTCTTCCCTCGGCGGCAAGATCTTCGGGCTTGCGGGTGACGGAAACAGGACCTGCTGGCTCGAGCACTCGAAGCCCGCTCGACGTCAGCCCATCTATGACCTCGGTCCTCAGCGCATCGGCCAGATCGTCGACCCCCGCGCCCCGCTGTGACTCCCCTGCTCCTACCACTACGAGCGCCCTAATACCTCCGAAGTCACCGTCCGAAGATGCCTGCCTCAGCGCGTCCTTGTTCACCTCAACCGAGACCCGAGCCTTCACTCCCTGAGGGGTTTCGTCGGTTTCAAGCACCCTGTAGGACTCCACGAATCTGGAGGCCTCCTCGAAGATACGGCGAAGCGATAGGGCGGATTCGCTTGAGAACCCTGTTTCCCTCTCGCCAGGCACCAGTGACTCCGCCCGGAGCACCCATTCCACCGCGCGGGCCAAGGCGTCGCGAATGGCCGCAACGCGCAGATCCTCGATGCCGCGAAGCGCCACAGACTCCGTTGCCTGCCTGCTTGCTATCCCGACCGACTCGACTGTCTCAGCTGTTGCTGCTGAAACCGCCAAGGCCGCACACACGGCGATCACCCAG
>CAYMBA010000021.1:0-24978 GCA_964388535.1 uncultured bacterium
CGATGGATGCTGCGAAAACCATTGTCTTCACAGGCTCTCGCGTGCCTATGACCTCAAAGTATTTTTCGGCGATCAATTTGTTTCGCTCAGGGACGTCCACTGCACGGCCCAACTGCTCCGGCTCGAAATCAAAGCCCATATCGTGGACTCCCTCGAGGTCCACGTTCGTATGGAATTTGAAATGGATGCATTGAGCGAGCCGCTCCCATTCGGGCACTTCAGGATTGGTCTCCGCCTGGCGGATCGTATAACGATAGATCGGCCCCCGATATTGGCCCGGGTCAGTAAAGAAGCGATCAGTATTGACTGTTTCTTTGTCAGCAGGTGTAGCAGTCAGGCCGAGCAGAATCGCACCGCCTTTGGCAAAGTGCTCCAGAACCCCATACCAATCACCAAAGTAAGAACGGTGGCATTCATCAAGAATGACCAGATCGAATTGGTTTGGTGAGTAGTTGAGGTACTTGTTACGGACGGCGAGATGCTGAATTGTTGTGATAAGAATATCCCGATGCTTGTCTTCCTTGCCGCCGGTGGCTCGCTCAATGTTGAAATTGTCGCCGAGGTGGCTCTTAAACTTCTTGACAGTTTGGGCAGCTAGAGCATCTCGATCCACTAAGAACAGCGCTCTCCGTATGAGTCCCACGGACCAGAGTTTGGCGATGACGCCAGCAGCGGTAATGGTCTTACCTGTGCCGGTTGCCATTTGAAGGTACATACGGCGGCGACCAGCCTGAACCGCCCCGAGGACCTGAGACACGGCAACCCGCTGGTAATCCCGCAATGTACCATGCAGCTCCATCACCTGGGGGCGGAAGAACTCTCCGAACTCGGCAGGAGTTGGAAAACTAGTGATTCGCTCCGGGAGAGTGTTCGCCTTGAGGTTCTGGCGCAAATAGACTTTCCCGTCACTGGCGAAAAGCAAGGGGACGCCATGGCCAGTATGTTCCTTGTAGGTGCGTGCGTAGCCCTTGGCCTGCTCTAGAGCAGCCCATAAGTCCTTTCCGGGTTTCTTAGCTTCTAGAATGGCTACGACTTGCCCATTGTGTAGAAAGACGCGGTCAGCTTCCCCACCATCAAGATGGTCTCGCCAACGCTTGCGCGTTACAGTGAAGTCGGTGAGATCCCACCCGCGTTCACGGAGGTGTTCCTCGATGAGGATTTCTGCCTCATCTTCATTGATCGAAACCATTATCGTCCTCCCCCTCATAGAGCGCAGTCAGGTCTAGCATCCTATGAGACACAAAGGTCTGTTTGGACAAGGGCTTTACCTATCCGCTATTCTCCCCATTTCTCTTCTGTGTGTTGCCGCGCATCTCTGCCAACCAGCGATCGATTGCGTTCTTTTGGAAACGCCAATGGCGGCCGATCTTCTGGCACGGCATCTTGCCTCGCCGGGCAAGCAAGTAGAGCGTCGATTTGGGGATCTTTAGGTAAGCTGACAGCTCATCGATGGTCAGGACATCATCAAAATGCGCATTCATCGGAAATCCCTGGGGCACAGAGGCAAGTCTCGTCTCGTAATGTACAGTTAGTGATGATTGCTGTCAATCAACCCGAGGTAATCGCTGGGCCTATATGCACGCAGTGCCATAGCTCCTGTCGGGATCATGCCATTATTCGGGCGCCATTAGAGGATAGATGGCCGGTCATATACGCGCGTGGCCCCGGAGTGTTTGGTTGCACAACCCCCGTAGGCCTCTTGCAAAGCCCGGCTCAACGTTAGCACCCTTTTGATACTGTCCAAGCATGTCTTGGACCCGCATAGGATGTTGCCTCAGCTTCTGGGCGAGAGTATCATCGGATGGAGACATCGGAATCTCCCTCTCGTGTTTCCTTTAGACTCCGTCACGAAGGAGTTCTACCGAGGTCTCAACTCTATCGGCGCCTGCAGCGACATAAAACACAACACTATCGAATTGGGGACGAAGCGGTTTCTCATACCCGATGACGACAACCATTCTCGTATCGCCTTCAGCCACCGGAAAGACGCAGATCTGTTTGAGCCGGGTGCGGCACGTTCTGGGAGAGCACCCGCTGGTAGAAGAAGTATGGGTCATCCTTCCTGATCGCCTGCAGACGACTGCCTTCCGCCGCCGATTGGCCGCGGCCGGAGGGGCAATGGGCATCCACATCGGCACCTTCGGTGACCTGTACCATTCCCTTCTCATTCGCGCTGCACGACCTGTCCCAGTTGCCTCTGACCCAATAATCTACGGATTGATTAAAACGACTGTCCGTGAAGCCAAAGACCGAGGAGAGTTGAGGCACTACGCACCGATTGCAGAAACCCCCGGCTTCATCCGCGCGCTGCGTGACCGTTTTGCTGAGCTCAAGCGCGCCCGCGTCTTCCCCGAAGTCTTTGAGGAGAAAGCCGGCAAGCATGACCCAGCGCTGCTCGAATTGGCGGGCCTGTACGCATCCTATCAGGCCAAGCTCCACGAAGTTGGGTGGGCTGACCCTGAAGGGGTGAACTGGCTGGCCGTCGATGCCCTCGAGCGCGATCCGTCCATCGCGGCGGACATACAACTCCTAATCGTGGACGGCTTCGACTCCTTCAACGACGCCCAACTCACCGCACTGGGCTTGCTCGGCGGCATCGTGCCCGAGATGGTCATCACGCTGCCTGGAACTCCGCAGATGGAGCGAGCGCCACACCGACGCTTTGCTCGCTCGCTTGCCGCGCTCAACGCCGCGATCCCGGAGGCCCAACTCCAGGTCGCGTCAGACACCTTGTATCTCGCAGTTCCCTTGGCCCATCTTGAGGGAGGACTCCTAGAGCCGGCGGCGGAACCCGTGTCGGGGCAAGGCCATGTGGCGTTCATCGAGTCAAGTTCGCCGGCCGACGAGGTTCGCGAAGCCCTGCGCTGGATCAAGGCCCGTATCGTTCGCGACGGCATACGACCGGATGAGTGCGCGCTCGTCACCCCTGATCCCGAGCGGTACCGCCCACACCTGCGGGAAGTGGGTGCGGAATTCGGATTGCCCCTTCGCTTCACACATGGCGAGCCATTGACCTCAGCGCCGGGGATCGCAGCGCTGCTCGGCCTGCTGCACTTGTCCCTGCGGGATTGGCCCCGCCGCCTGACGCTGGAAGCGCTGCGCTCCCCGTATGTGGACCTCGCTCCCTTCGGCCTCGGCCCGCGCGAGGCCGAGCTGCTTGAGTCCGTCAGTCAATATGGGCAGGTGGTCGGTGGCTTGGAGCAGTGGGGAGAGGCATTGAGACGACTGGCCCAGATCGAGCAGCCTCCGCGCACAGAAGACGGGGAAAGTCTGGCTCGGCCGGACCTGCCCAAGGGCACCAACGCTGAATCCCTTTGGGCGCGCCTGCACGCCTTCGCGGAACGCATGACTCCTCCCGCGGACCGGCCGACTCGGGATTGGGTCCGCTGGCTGGAAGACCTGCTCGATGAGCTACGCTTCTTTGAATTGCAGGAAACGCCCCGCGATGAGGCCTCGGCGCTCGGCTTACGAGACGCGCTGCGGGCCCTCGTCTTGAGGGATGTGGTCGCGAGCCAAGACCCGGAGAGCTATGAGGCGTTTGTCCGCGAACTGCGTAGCACACTGGAGGGCACATATTTCCAGGAACGCCTGGGGTGGAGCCGCCCAGCGATCTTGGTGCTTCGCGTCCTGGAGGCCCGAGGGCTGCGCTTCAAGGCCCTGGCGGTGCTGGGCCTCTCGGAGGGACTGTTCCCCGAGGTGGAACGGGAAGACCCCTTTCTCAATGAAGAGGTGCGCGCGGCGCTAGGGCTCGAGCCGCGCCTGGAGCGGGAGCAGACCGGCTTGTTCTACCAGGTGGTCACTCGCGCCGACCGGTTCCTGCTACTCACGCGCCCCACAATGGCCGAGGATGGCGAGCGCTGGGAACCCTCTCCGTTCTGGAGGGCGGCGCGAGTGCTCTTTACAGACGAGCCCGCATACATTCGGCCCGATGAAGCGCGCCCGCTGGCGGATGCCGCATCGCCGGAAGAAGTGTTATTCCTCGCCGCTCGACGGGGGAGTCTGGCCAAGGCGTATGGGGATCTCCTGCCGCGCTTCGAGCGCCTCAGGCAAGCGCGCGAGGTGTTGCAGGCTCGCCTGAATGATGCGGCTCATGGCCCCTATGAAGGCGACACCTCCCCCGTTCAAGCACTGCTGGCGGCGCGCTTCGGCCCGGACCACTTGTGGAGCCCCAGCCGGTTGGAAGCGTATGGGACCTGCCCCCATCGCTTCTACGTCGCCCATGCGCTGGAACTGGAAGCCGTGGAGCCGCCGGAATTGGGCCTGGATGCTAAGCAACTGGGGTTGCTCCTGCATGCGATCCTTGAGAAGGCCTACCAGCAGGCGGACGATCCGGGGGATCCGGCCTCGGTCCTCGCGGTGCTTGATGAGGTCGCGGCCGCCGAGTTTCAGGCCGCCCCAGAGCGCTATGGCTTTCGGCCCTCCCCCCTGTGGGAGATTGAGCAGGAGCACCTCCTGGAGCGGTTGGCCTACACGGTGCGAGGCCTTGCGGAGCTTGAAGAGGGTTGGACCCCCATTGCGTTTGAGCAGGTTTTCGGTCTTGAGGGCGCCGCGCCCCTGGTGCTGGAGGTCGACGGCCAGCAGGTCCGCGTCCACGGTGTGATCGACCGCGTGGATGCGAACGAGGCGGGCCGGTTGCGAGTCCTGGATTACAAGACCGGGTCCAGCAACCTAGGCCCGCAAGACTTGGTAGAAGGCCGCCGCTTGCAGCTCCCGCTTTACGCCCTGGCCGCACGCGACGCGCTAGGGATGGGGGAGCTGGCGGAGGGGTTGTACTGGGCCATCCTGTCCGGGCGCGTCGGCGGCCTAAGGCTCAGCAACTTCAAGCATGAGACGGGGACGCAGGCCTACCAGGGACCGGAGGGGGCGGTGCGGTTGGCCCTGAGCCACATGGGTAGGATATTGGACGGCGTGCGTGCCGGGGCTTTCCCGCCAGAGCCGCCCCGCGGCGGCTGCCCGAGCTACTGCCCGGCAGCCGCATGGTGCTGGAGGTATGCGCCTGCCCACTGATAGACCTTCTTCCGTGATCCCATCCAAGGGAATTCCCGTCGACGGGGCATGCCTTGCTCTCAGAAAGACGGAGCATCGAGGAGGCGCGTGCCCCAGGATGCGTTGAGAGCGCCATGACGAGCGAGCGGATCGAACTACGAGGCGGCCGAAAGCAGGCGGTGGAGGCGCGAGGGCGCGACGTGGTAGTTACGGCGGGGGCTGGCAGCGGTAAGACCCGCACGCTTGTGGCGCGCTACCTGGCCCTGCTCGAGGAAGGGCATTCCCCGCGGCAGATCCTCGCCATCACTTTCACCGAAAAGGCTGCCCGCGAGATGCGCAACCGGATCCGGGTCGAGGCTCGGGCGCGTGCTGCTGAGACTTCCCCGGAGGCGCGAGATTTCTGGCTTGACCTCGAAGCCAGGATGGATGCCGCTCGTATCAGCACCATCCATAGTTTCTGCGCGGAGCTCCTGCGCGCCCATCCGGCTCAGGCGGCCATCGATCCGGATTTCGAAGTCGCCGAGGAGGGGATGGCTGCGCTCCTGCGACATGAGGCCGTGCAGGACGCGTTGGCCTGGGCCACCGGCCAGGCGGAGGTGGCGCCCATCTTCGCCTCCTTCTCGCCGCGAGCCGTCGAACGGCTGGTTGCCTTCCTGCTGGAGCGACGCCTGGACGTGACCGAAGCCCTCGAGGGTGGGAAGGGGCACGCGCCAGGTCGGGATGCGCTGCGTGGAGCACTTCGGGCCTTCGTCGATGCGCCCGAGGTCTCGCAGGCCATCCTGGAGCTGCAGCAGATGCGGGCCGAGGGGGCGTTGAAGGGGGATGCCGGGGACAAGTTGGCAGCTCAGCTCGAGGGGCTGCTTGATCGCTGGGAAGACATCAAAGCGGCCCTGGAGGCAGACGACTTGGTGGCAGCGGCCTCCCACCTGTATACGATACGCCGAGAGGACATGGACCTCCGCGCCGGGAAAGGGGCAAGCCGGGCCAAGGAGCTCCTGCGTGCTATCCGAAACGCCTACGATGAGTCCGTAAACCCTTGGCTGGGAGGCGCGAAACGTGGCGATCCGCCGCCAGATCCCGTTGCAGAGGCGCGCTTTGCCCAAGACTTGGCTCGGCTGCGCTTGCTGTTCGAAGCGGCCTCTAGTGCCTATCGCAACGCGCTGGATGAACGCCGCATGCTTGACTTCGACGACCTTGAAGCCGGAGCGTTGCAGCTCTTGAAGGACCGGCAGATCCGGCAGCAGTGGCAGGGAGGGCTGTCTGCAGTGCTGGTGGATGAGTTCCAGGACACCAACGAGCGCCAGCGGGCAATCGTCGAGGCGCTTTGCGGCGGGGTCCCGGGCCGCCTGTTCGTTGTGGGCGATGCCCGCCAGAGCATCTATCGCTTTCGGGGAGCGGACGTCACGGTGTTCCGCAGGATGGGCGAGGCCATCCAAGCGCGCGGCGGCGAGCCCATCGAACTGGATATCACCTACCGCGCGCATTCTGGCCTGCTGCGGGTGCTTGACCAGCTACTGCCGGCGATCATGGGCTACGAGGAGAACCCAAAGCGACTCTACGCGGTACCCTACACCCCCCTCGTGGCCGAGCGCGAGCGCCCGCGCCCAGGCGTGGAAGCGCCCTTCGTTGAGTTCATCCTCGGGGTGGGTGAGAATGCAGAAGCGGCGCGACCTCACGCGGCCAGGGCGTTGGTCCGGCGCCTGCTTGAGTTGCGCGAGGACGGGCAGATGCAGGACTGGGATGATGTGGCCCTGCTCTTCCGGGCTTCAACGGGCTTCGCGGCCTATGAGGATGCGCTGGAGGCCTTCGGCGTACCGTACGTGACCGTCGCCGGGCGCGGGTTTTACGACCGTCCTGAGATCCGGGACCTCCTGAACATCCTGCAGGCGTTGGCGAACCCCTGGGATGATCTGGCCATGGCAGGGTTCCTACGTTCGCCGGCCATCGGGCTGACGGACGCCGCCCTCTATCGATTACGTTGGCGCGAGGGCGAAGCGCGTGCCTTTCGCCTGTCCCTGGCGGGCAACCTGGATCATCTCGACGAACGCGACCGGCAGAGCGCGATCCGGGCGCGTGAGATCCTGGAGCAATTGGCGCCTTTGGTGGGCCGCTTACCGGTAGCGGAGCTGCTGAAGCGGGTGCTGGACCGCACCGACTACCGCGCCGGCCTGGCAAGTGCCCACCGTAGATACTGGCAGAACGTGGACAAGCTGCTGGCCGACGCCCACGCGAGCAAGCTGGTCGGCGTGCGCGCCTTTCTGGATTACGTACAATCCATTCGCGATGTGGGCGTTAGGGAGGGGGAGGCGCCGGTCGAGGCGGAGGGCGTAGTCCGCCTCATGACGGTGCACAAGGCGAAGGGGCTGGAATTCCCCGTGGTGGTCATCGCCGACGCCTCGCGCCAGGTACGAGGGGGCAGGGGTGCGGCTTACTTGCTCCCCGAGACGGGACTGGCCTTCAGGCCCGACAGGTTGGAGGCCACACCGCTGGTCTACAGGATCGCGCGCTGGCAGGATGGGCAGCAATCGGAGGCGGAGGAAAACCGGCTGCTCTACGTCGCCGCGACGCGGGCTCGGGAGAAGCTGGTCATCAGCGGGCACTGCACGCAGGGCTCCAGAGGGATTCGCACGGAGGGCTGGATGAAAGCGCTCGCCGAGGCAGCTGGCCTCGACCTTCCTGCGTTGATCTGTGAGTCTGGTTCGTGGCATCGCCTTCCGCTTGAGGGTGGGGAGGTGGTCGGCGTATGGCTGGCGCCAGAAGAGGTGGAAGTTGAAGGACCGGAGGAAGGCGCAGCCGAGGAGAAATGGCCTGCTTCGCGCGCGACACCGCTATACCGGCCTATTGATCTAAGGGGTGTGGAACAGCTCGACCCCGATCTCGAGCAGGAGCCCGCGCGCGCGTGGCGGGCAACGGGGGCGCACTTGCATCCGCCGGCGGCTGTGATCGGGTTGATGGTCCACAAGGCCCTGGAGCGCTGGCTGTTTCCTGGCGATGAAGGTCTCGACGCCCTACTGCAGGCGGTCGCCCTGAACGAGGGGCTCGTCGACGACTGGCAGCGGGCCAGGGCGCTCCGGGAGGCACATCGAATGCTGGAGCGTTTCAAGGGCCACCCCCTGAAGGCGGAGATCGATCGTGCACAGGTGCGCCATCATGAGCTTCCTTATGCGATACCCGTTGCCAGAGGAGCCTTGGATTCAGGGGTGATCGACCTGCTCTACCAGTCTGAGGGAATCTGGAAGCTGGTGGACTTCAAGGCCGATGAACTGCGGGACGAGCGCGCGCTGGAGAACGCCGCGGCGCGCTATCGGGGCCAGCTGGTGCGCTATGTGCGGGCGGCGCGTGAGATCCTGGGCAGGGAAGTGGTTGCAGTGCTTTGCTTCCTGGACTATGCAGGGGATGTGGAGGTGGTCCAGCTGCAGTTGTAGATTTCGGAGGCAACCCGCACGCGCCCTCTGCTAGAGGGATATCAGGTTCTGGGTTGATACCGATTCTTGCAATAAGGGATGCCCCCAGCGGACAATCGGCTCATTGCTTGGATCGTTGTCCCCCACGTGTTACAGGAAAGCGTCGCGGGCAATTCAGAAACGCGTTCGGCCAATGACCATGTAGCAGGCCTGCTCGCTTCGGCCCTGGAGTGCGGAGTGCACGGGGCTGGTTCGGGCGAGGGGACGATGCGCAACTCCGCCCTAGGTCTGCCACACCTTGAAAACCCGCGCGAGTTCAGAAGCCCAGAAAGCCTCTTGGTCTGAAGCATCGAAACCCAGCTCTTTGGCTAACTGGAAAAAGCCCTGCCCGGGCAGGCCATCCTCCTGCCGGACAACTACGGCGGTTAGCATACCCCGGCCATGCGCGACCTCCTCCTTGGAGATCCGCCCCAGAAGATGGAACAGCCGAAAATCATGCGGCTGGAATGTGATGGAGCGGATTTCCTTGACTAGGGCCGAATACGAGAGCGTAGACTCTTCCCTGGCGGCGGCGACCATTGCCTCTCGCGCTTCTGCAAGAGCCAAGCGCCAACGATCCGGCGGATATCCGTACGTTTCCACGATAGACCTCTTACCTGATCGATGCGCAAGCGGCCCGAGCGGATGACCCATGCACCCATTCCGTGCCCACCCGTGCCCTGGACAGCCCTCGCACAGCAAGGTTTCGCCCTCAGGGAGAGTAAGTCAGGCTTGCCTGCCATGTCAAAGGCGCGCAGAATAGGCCTAGCGAGGAGCCCCGTCATAGCGATCTGTATGAGAAACTTCTCTTGAATTCCCGCTCGCCAGCCTCGCGCAAGAGATCGCGAAGGTGATCGTCCATCGTCAGATATATGATCTGCCAGTCCTGCTTGGCCAGGTTGACGACCTCCTCGACGAGGCGCTCTCGCCGCCGCCAGTCCGAGTGCTGGAACGCGTCGTCCAGAACCAGGAATAGAGGCTCGCCGCCCGTGAGCATGGACGCGAACCCCATCCTCAGCGCGAGCAGAACTTGCTCTTGAGTTCCCGTGCTCAGATCCTGCAATAGGTAGCTCCCATATGGACTCGAGACGATGAGTTGATCCTCTTCCAAGTCGAGTCCATCATATTGCCCAGTTATCCGGTGAAGCGATGTCTTCACGACCTTTGCCTTCAGCCCATCCCTGATCTTCTCGTCTTCATGGGCCCTGATGTCTTCGAGCACCTCGCTCACCGCGATTTGGGCGAGGATTTGCGCTGTCAGGTCTCGATATTCGTCGCTGACCTCCTGGCGACGATGGCGAAGCCTATCCAGAAGGTCCGGCCATGGGGTGGAAATCTCATCCCCTGTTTCGCTGCAGATAGACTGTTTTAGGCTGGCCAGGTCCCTTTGCGTCTCCTGGAGCTGTTGGTCAACCTCGTCCAGCTCGGCCTCGAGCCTCTCTAGGCGGGATGCATCGAACTTGACGGCCGTCTCGGCGGCCAGGTAGTCGGCTTCGTCTACCCCAAGCTTGGCCAGCTCAAGTTCCTTCTGATCGATCTGTCTGTCGAGTTCGTCCGCAGCCCTCCGAAGACTGGATATGACCTCTTCCCAGTCCGGTATTGAGTGTTCTTTTCCCGTGATGGCCTGGAGGCGTCCTCCGATGGCGGTCGCAAGACCCTCGATCTCTGCTCGCAACGCATCGCATTCTTCTTCGAGGTTCTGGGCCTTGAAGTGAGGCGCCTGCAGCGCCGCCTCGCGCCGTTTTAGCTCTGCGAGGCTTGAGAGCTTTTCGCCGAAGCGCTGCTCGAAATCCTCGGCCAGTCTGTTCAGTTCGTCGGTTTCTACGCTAGCATGCAGTTGGCGGTGTAGGCCGCGAATATAGAGTCCCACGAGCACGAGCCCAAGCGCAAAGAAAAGGATAGCTGGAAGCTTGAAAGCTATTAGGGCCGTGACAAAGCTCGCGAGAAGCGCTCCGGCGCCGAAGAAGAGCAGGATGGGCTTGGGGCCTGCAGCGCGCTCAAGCTTCCTCGATTCCCATATTCGGATCGCCTCCTGTACCCAGGCGTAATCCTGGCTCTTGCGCGCCAGAGCCTCTTGCTGCTGCTCCTTCTGCGCCAATTGGCCGAGAAGACGCTGATAGTCCCTGAAGTCATTTTCCAGCGCGCTCAGTTCCGCCTCGGGAAGATCTTCCCTCTTCCTCTCCAGCTCTTTAATCTCCTGATGGATAGTGTAGGCCAGGTGGAGCCGGGCTCGACGGAGTTCATTCACCTCCTGCTCAAGCGCTTCTTTCTTCAATTCAAGACGACGGCGGTCTCCACCCGAGTAGTGTTCATCGATTTGCGCGAAGAGCCTATCGATTCGTTCCAGGTCACCTTGGCGCTCCAGGCGCGACTTGATGCCACCGCGCCTCTCCCCATCGATGGTGCGCTCCGCAACGCGTGCCTTCCTTATGGTCGCCGGGATCTTGCTGAGAATCTGGTCCAGAAGCATATCCCTCGAGAGATAGGATTTGAGGATGGCCCGGTTGATCCCTCCCGGCTCCTCTCTTACCATGGCCAGTTCGGCTCCCTTTACCACAAGAAGGGTGGCCATATTCGTCGGCAGGCCGCGCTCATCCTGGTCCCAATAGTCTTCAAGTTTCTGCTTGGCGTCCGGGGTGAACTGGATGGGATCCGGTGTCACTCCCGACACGACAACCGAGCCTCGTCCGATGGGCGCGCGCAGCGCCCATTGCGATGCGTGCCGGAAGACGGATCGCAGGATGAACTCTACCAGGTACGTCTTCCCGGTTTCGTTCTGGCCATAGACCAGGTTGAAGAGGCCCATCTCCATGGTGAAATCTGGCAGAGGGCCGAGGTTCTGCACGGATACCTTCTCGATACGCACAGCCATTGCTAGCTTCCGTAGATGAGGTGTAGCGCTGCCAGGAGGATCTCGTCTCGTGCGGGCTCGTCCGGCCCGTCAGGCCAGTCCATCGCTTCGATCTGGGCGCGGGTTTTTTCTGCGATGTAGTTTCGGTCGACGTCATTGGCAACATGAACGCCGGAGATGTCCGGGGGGCTATCGTCGTAGAAGCGGAGCGGAGAGAACGCCTTCTTCAAGGTCTTCGTGAGAGCCTTGCGATCGGATGAATAGCCGCTTACCGTCACTCGGACTTGCACCTTGTCGCGATCGGCCTCATCTATCGCCCAGCGTTTGATTAGGCCGGATACCTGATCCTGCAGGAAGGCTTTCTCGTCCTCGACGGGCAGAACCACAAGGTGGGCATCGAAGTAGATGACATCTGTCTCGACCTTTCGGGATTCCACGTCGAAGGACTCGGTGTCGAAGAGGAGGAAACGTCTGTACCCCGTCTCCGTGATGTCGATAGGATGGGGAGAGCCCGGGTAGTGGATCCGGTCATGATCGGAAGGGACGTGGACGTGCCCCAGGAAGACCTTCGCGGGCTGGTAAGCCTCGATGTCTTTTCTGGTGAGCGGCATGTACACCCCGGGCTCGTAAGGATTCGGGGTGTGCAACCCCTCGGCCCAGTCGCCATGGCCAACAAGGATCCATCGGTTTGGGGTTAGATCGTCTACGAAGGGTGCGATCTGCTCCCCCATGGAGGTATGTGCATTGTAAGGGACGAAGAGAAACTTCAGCCCGCTATCGTCCAGCTCTAGGAGGCGGGGTTCGACGATGACCTCCACGTTGTCCGCCGCAACGGCCTCTGGCGAAACGTCCAAGTCGTGGTTGCCTGGGATCACATAGATCCGCAGGTCCTTGAAACGAGAGTCCTGGCACAGGGTCTCAAATTCTGAGTAGACGGGGTGCGAAGCATCGAAGAGATCGCCCGCAATAATGACGGCTCGCAGCGTCTCCTCGGTAGCTTGTTGGAGAATGTTCTGCAGGGCCTTATGCCGCTCAGGGTGTTTGCTTGTCGTTGTGAGATGGACGTCGGCCGTTATAGCGATTCTCATGTGCTATCCCCCAAAGCTATCATTTCCACAATCAACGAGCAGGGGAAAGATTGCTGCGTGGCGGGCGTTTCTATCGAGTTCACTAAGCCCGGTCTTCTAATCTTACATCGATTGCCAGCCCGACGCCACAACCTATCCGTGGTGCGCCCGCCTGCTGCGCACAGGCAATTTGGTCGGTTTCTCTTATCCCGGGCGTACACGATTCTCAAACGTGACCCGAGGGAGGATCTCCAGTCTGCTCCCAGACCCTTGCTACCATGCACTCTGTCAAACTTACGGCGGGTGCACGTGGTCCTAGCAATGGTTGAAAAATGCCCCAGGGGGCCATGGATCGAATCCTAACTAGCTCGCTAGTCAACCGCCAAGTTGCCCGCGCTTGCTATTATGATTAGGACAGGAATGAGTAGATGATCCGGCTAGGTCCCTCTGGCTTCTCCTACGACGACTGGGTGGGTCCGGTCTACCCCCCCCGACCTCCCGCGCGCTCAGTGGCTGCCCTTCCTCGCCCGGCAGGTGGACACGGTGGAGGTGAACGTTACCTACTATCGCATCGTTTCGGTGCGCACGGTGGCCAGTTGGGCCGCGCGCACGCCCAACGATTTCACGTTCTCGGTGAAGGCGCATCGCTCGCTCACCCATGAGCGCGAGGCGCCCGATTTCGCCGCCTTCCGTGCGGCCCTCCAGCCGCTGTCCATGGACGTAATGCGAAGCGCTGGTGGAATCATGAGCACGCCTGGCAGCGCTACGATTACGAATACAAGGAATCGGAACTGCGCGAGTGGGTGCCGCGCCTGCGCCGACTGGAGGAGACGGCCCCGCTGGTGCTGGTCTACGCCAACAACCACTACCGCGGTCAGAGCATCGACATGCTGCGCAAGCTGCGCCGCCTGCTGGCGCTGGCGGAAAGGTGAGGTCTCTCCCGACCCGCAGCGAGCAGCGGCAGGCCGGCGTCGACCCCGGGCGGCGGTAAGGCCCCGGGCGGCCCCCAGTAGCCGACGTTTCCCAGCAGCCAGGTCTCCAGCGTCTCCCGGTCCACGCCTATCACCATGAGCACGCTCTCCACGGCGCGCAGCAGCAGTTCCGTGTAGGCCTGCCGGTCGTAGGTCACGTCGCCTTCCAGTAGCTCCCACGCGCGAGCCTTCTCCGGCCCTGGCACCAGCAGGAAACGCAGGCGCTCCCCCTGGCGGGCCTCCACCCCGGCGCGCAGCAGCTGGCCCGCCACGCGCGCCGCCGCCGTGCGCACCGCGTATTCCTGCGGCTTGCGGGTGAGGCGGTGGGTGAGGAGCAGCTCCCGGGCGGGGACGCGGCCCGCCTGGAGGGCCTGCAGGCGCTGGCGGGCGTAGGCGATGGCCTGGGGCACGCGGGCGCGGAAGCCGGCCGCGTTGCGCCCCTGGGCCAGAATGCCCAGCATCCCGCGCTGGGTCTCCTTGATGTACTCAGGGGTGTCGTGGCGACGCAGTTCGATGCCGCGCACCTTGAGCGAGCCGTCTTCGAAGGCGCCGAAGTAGCGGTTGGCGACGGCGACCCGGGGCTCGACGCGCGAGGGCAGGAAGGCCAGCCAGCGGTACACGCCCTCCAGCCCGACCTGGAGCCCGGTCTGGGCGCGCAGCTCCTCCAGCAAGGCATCGTAATCCGGCCGCCGCCGGGCGCCCGGCTTGTGGATCCACAGGCCGTCCACGTACAGGTGCAGGACGCGAAAGCCGCGCGCTTCGACCAACTCCTTGGCCCGTAGCAGCACCTCACGGCCGTACGCGGTCACCGCCTCGTGGGCTTCGATGCGCCCGAACCTTGCATTCTTATAGCCTAGGTACCCAAAGCAGGTCACGAGCAGCCACTTGTGGGCTGACTGACGCCTGCGATAGAGCTCACGGCGTGGGTCGTCCGGCGGCAGCTCGCGCATACGCGCCTTGTAGCGGGCGCGCATCACCAGCAGCGGGGCCAGGGTCTCCGGCACCAGGCCATCGCGATGGCGGCACACGGAGGTCCCCAACTCGGGCACGAAGGCACCCTGGCAGCAGCGCGCCCCCACGGTCTCGGGTGAGATGTTGAAGCGCACCATGATGCTGGGGTACATCGCGGTGAAATCGAGTTCGGCGACGTGCTCGTGCAGCCCCGGGATGGGGGTATAGACTAGGCCGCCCTTGTCGGCCACCAGCAGGTCGACCCCCGTCTTGAGCGACTCCGGCTGGCGCTTCTGCCAGGGGACCAGAATCCCTCGGCGCAGGGCGGTGGCCACCTGCATGGCGCTGATCCCGGTGCCGGTGGAGACGCGGGCGACGGTCTGGACGGGCAGGCCGGTGAGCTGGGCGATCTCCAGGGTACCGTCCAAGCCGTAGTCGTCGGTCAGGAAGGCGTTTTGGCGATCGATGTGCCAGCGCCCAAAGAGGGTGTGCTGCTCGTCGCGGAACACCACCTGCCCGTAGGAGAAGTAGGAGTGGGCTGGCTTGTGCGCCACCGACAGGCGCCGGTCGCGGTTGAGCGGCAGCGAAATGCCGTAGCGCCGGGCCAGTTCCAGCAGGCGGGGCAGGATGTAGTTGTCGCCGTAGGCGCTGAGCAGCACGTCGGGGTCGTGGCGCTCCAGCAGGTGGCGCAGGCCCAGCAGCAGCTGCCGGCTGCGCTCGCGCATGAAGGTGTATTCCTGTCCATCGACCCTCACCACCAGGTCGCCGCGGTGGCCGCGGCCGGGGTCGCGCAGCTCGCCGGAGAGGTGCAGGGTCATGACGCGCAGCGGCGGCAGGCGGTAGTCCAGGTCCCAGGGGGAGTCCAGGGCCTCGATCTGCCGCACCCTGTCCCCCTGGTGCTCCACGGCGCAGTAGGCCAGCGGGAAGAGGTTGCGCGCCAGGACGTAGCGCTGGGGGAGGGGGATGTCGGCGTCGTAGTAGGTCAGCTCCGGGAAGGCCTCGGCGGCTTGGCGGAACAGGCGCGGCAGCAGGGCCGGGACGCGCACGCCGACTTCGAGCACCTCCACCTCCCGGTCCAGGAACAGGCCGCGGCGCTCGGTGCGCCGTAACTCGACCGGCGCGCGGTGGGCGCGCAGCATCTGGCACAGGGCGCGCAGCTCGGCTCCGGGCCCGCGGACGTAGAAGGCCGGCGTGAAATGGTCCTGCAGCGCGTGGGCCCGCCCCGCCTCATCCAGCAGCCAGAGCGTCATGCCTGCGCCGGCGGGGTAGAGGTCGAAGAGCCAGCCGAAGAGGGTGGGCATCGTCTGGTCCTCCGCGACGTGGAGCGGTCCCACGCGACCGCTCTACCGCGCCTCGACCAGCCGGCGCAGGCGCATCACCTCTTTGTGCTCCTCGACCAGCATGGCCAGCAGCATGACTTCGAAGGGCAGCAGGTGCGAGGCGTAGGCGGCCTCCGCCAGGTGGCGCTTGGCTGCGGCCAGCAGCTCGTCCAGTGCCTGCTGATCCTCCCGGCGCAGGGCGCGGCGGAAGCGGGCCAACGACTGCTGCTCGTGGAGGAAGGCTTGGGTGATGGAAGGAAGCGTTCGGCCCATGCTGTGCTCCGGGGGGATAGGTGATCAGGGACGGGTGAACAGTGCCTGGGACTCAGAACAGGCGAAGCTGCTCCGGCGTTGATCCCTCCGGCGCGCGCAGCAGCCAGCGGGTGTCGGCGGCCGTCTGCAGGCGATCCAGCAACGGCCAGCGGGTCTGGACTAATGGTCCAGGCTCGCGTGCGCCGACGATCACCGGCCCCGCGGCGGCCAGCCGCTTCAGGTGAGCGATGGTGCGGGCCAGCAGGCGCTCGCTCTCGCGCAAGGCCACGCTTTCGTCGCAGAAGGTGGCCAGCAGATCCAGCACGAAGAGCGGCTCGGGATCGGCGGGCGCGTTCTCGATGAGTTCGGCCAGCTGGAAGCAGGTGATGGCGCGCGAGAGGCGGATGCGCTCCAGCAGGGCGTGGGGGTTGGCGCCCAGGCGGCGGGCCAGGCGGGCGACGAAGTAGCCGTCGAAGCGGTTGCCGCCGTCGAAGAGGCGGGGGGTGTGCCCCTGAGCGGCGGCCATGGTCAGGAGGACCAGCAGCGCGCGCGCCGGCGCCCGTGTTCCCCAGAGGAGCGTGAGACGCGGTCGCCGGGTTGATTCCAGCAACAGGCGGTCGAAGGCCGGGACGGGCGGAGCGGACATGAGTGTGGTGTCTTGGGTCATCGTGGAACCTCCTCAGGGCGTCGGTGTGGAGAGCGGCATCTCTCCCAGGTGGGAGTGCCCGCGACCATGATCCGCGCCAGTCAGGCCGAAAGGCAATACCCCGCGCTGGGGGAACGTGGGGGGATTTAAGGCGTAACCAGGCGGGGAGGGAGAGGGGTATGTCGGGGTAACCCCCGAGGGGGAGGAGTTGGCTGGGCCCCTGCGGGGTTCGGTTCCCCGGAATGCGGACCTCTTGACACTAGAACACGCGTTCTATACAATCTATACAGTCAAGTTGACAACACCTAGGGGGGCGAGATCCATCTTGTGAGCAGGAGACAATCGTGAAGTGGTTCCGTCACGGGGTACCCGAGAATAACGGCAACTTGGTTCTAGAGTTTGACGCTGAATTCTCGGCGCAGATACGCCGCGTCGCCGCGGCCTGGGGTCAGCCCCCGGAGGCGCTGGTCGCGGAATTGGTGGCGCGCGGCCTGGAGGAGCATTCCTATCAGGCCTGGGCGAGGGAGGTGCTAGAGGCTCACTTGACTCCGCGCGAGCAAGAGGTGGCCTGGCTGGCGGTGGCCGGTCTCACCAATCGCGAAATCGCCAATCTCCTGGTAATCTCCCCCGAAACGGTGAAGGTCCACATGCGCAACATTCTGAGGAAGTTCGGGGTCCACAGTAAGTCTGGGTTACGCATCCTTCTTCGCGACTTGGGGGACCAGCGACCAGAGGGGTAGGGGTAGGGTCATAGCGAGACTATTCCCCTGGCGATGAGGACTAGTGATTCGCCGGGGCCAGCTCTTCTCTCGGTCCTGGTCCAGACCGAGGTTGGCGTTGTCTGTTCCTTCAATACCCACTAAGGAAAACGCCCCCGTGCGCGCATATTCTCCGAACAGAATGAGGCCTCCTCCTTGGCTAGTTCATATGGGATGACTCTAACCAAACCGATTGCGCATAGCCACAATATCATACCACTGTCCAAATGCATTACCTTTCACAAGTGAGGGGACAGGCTACACGCATTCGGGGTGGGGGACTTTCCGAGCGCTCGCGGTCCAGAGACTTTGCTGCCGGCTCAATGCGCCCCATCTCGTCGCGTTGATCCGGGCCGGTGTTCAATTCAAGAAGAGAAAGCAAGAGTCTCCCACTATGCGCCGGATATATCATCAGAGGAGGCAGGAGACCCGGTTGCAGACGATACCCCCACGACAATCCGCCCGCAGCGGCATATGCGGCACATACCGTTTTCCTTGGCACACCATAATCCATGGACTGCTGCGCAGTCTCCATCACGCATCGAGCGGCCAGGCGATACTGGCGACGTTCGAATAGCGAACGAGCCGATTGGCCGTGTCTGAGATCCTTCACGAGGGTAGGTCCGGGGCACTCCGACCCCTTTTCTTGCGGCTTGCCAAACATTATAATGATTATTATAATGTTTCAGCATGAACTTCGAGTATGCCGTCCCAGAAAGAACCCTCCCCACCATCGAGGAAGCTGTCCAGGCCTTCTTCGTCGACTTTGATTTCGGCGAAAGAGGCGACCGCACGCGCCTCGCCTATCGGTCCGGCGCCCGGGCGTTCCTGCGGTTTGTGAAGGAACACGAGACATTAGACCTCAGCTCACCTATCGCAGACCTTTCATCGAGTGTGACAGCCGATTTCAAGGCATGGCTCCAGAGCACCGAACACACCGGGCCAGGACGGCATAGCGACGAGGAAAAGCCCGTCGCACGTAGGTACAGCCCGGCCACGGTCACCCTGTACCTGCAGGCGCTCTCTCGCCTCCTGCGCTTCTGGTGGTTCCGGGAGTGGCTGTCTTTCTCACCTGAGGAGGAAACCCGAGCTCGTCAAGCCCTCCAAATCCAGCGCTCCCGCGACCGACGTGAACAAACGAGGACGCGGAGTCCTGAGGTGCCGGCAGACTTCGGTGACCGGATGCTCGAAGCAGTAGCCGCCTTACCCCTCCCCACTGAACAGGATATCCCCAATCCACAGCATCGCCGGAAAATGCGCCTCGAAACCCTGCGCGCTCGCGCGATTATTCACACACTTCGGGCCACCGCCCTCCGCGCTGGCGATGTCTGCGAGCTCACCCTCACACAGGTTGAACTCGCTCTGCGCAGCAATGGCTACCTGGCTATCCCAATGCGCAAGACCGGGCTACCTGCCCACGTTGTATTCGGCCAGGCGGCTCTGGCAGCTATAGATGCATATCTCAAGGAAAGGGGCGACGCCTCTCCGTGGGTGTTCATCCAACACGGCCGGACGGGAGCACCGCCTCGAAAGCGAGCCCTTTCTGAGGAGTCCTACCGTCGTCGCAGGAGGGGATACGGCGCGCAGATCAGCCCTGGCTTGGTCCGGAAGATCGTCCTGCAGGTTGCTAGAAAGGCGGGATACAACCCCAAGAGAGAGTTTGTGTCAGCCCATGCCTTCCGGCACTGGCATGCTCAGCAGCTGATACGGCTCGGGGCTTCGATCGACCAGGTACAGTCCATACTAGGGCACGCAAGGGCACAGACGACGAAGGACGTTTACGCGCCTGAGCCAAATGTGGCACAGATCATGAAGTGGGAGGATGAGATGCAAGGGTCACAGGAAGCTGGTACCTGAATCACGTCGTATTCTAGACCGGCCACAAGACTTGACCAGGCAAGGGCCCCTCTCACTTGACTTGCACGCTTGCGCTTGAGCAGATCATGCCATGAGTGCGTAGTCGGCCAGTACCTCAGGAATCCGGTCCAAAGCACCCGATGCCATTGTGACCGCTCGCAGATTGCGATACCACCTGCGTCTCAACTCATCTAGAGTACACCCTTTGATATGCGCGATCCGGCGCTCTACGCCGCCCGTGTCCCCAGGATAATTCCCACCGCCTCTGCGCTTTGTTACGGGGAAGTCCGTCTCTGGAAGCATTCTCTCCAGAGGAATATTACGGAGTGTCTCGTCGGGCATAGCGGCATTCACCGAAAAATAGCATCCGAGGGATACGGCACTATCCACTTCTGTCTTATCTCCCAAGAACCAATGAAGGATCACCCCAGGATGCGGTCGATCCGCAATGATCTCCAGCGCTTCCTGGACACACCCCGCACTATGCAGCGATAAGAGGACTGACTCGTCCTGCACAATAGAGAGGATCGACCGCAGAACATCCGCCTGCTTGTCGAGTTGGCCGCTCCTGCGGTCCATCCCGATTTCTCCTATGAGGGCGAAGCGGGGTGCAAGCCGTCTGAATTGGCGGGCGTCGTAGCTACCAAGGGCACTTTGCACTCCAGGGTGGAGCCCACATCCCCAAACCAAGTTGCAATCGTTACGATCGATCACGCTCTCGGCCTCGTCCAAGCTACGGGTTACTGCGAACACAATTGTGTCACCCAATAGACGTAGCTCCTCCGCGGTCACCTCCGGGGATATATGAGCATGGCAGTCAAGCGATGGAAATTGCAGAGCCATCAGAGATCAAGAACAGGCCGTAATTCCCCCAACCCTCGAGCGCAAAGATCAGTCGCTGCGTCTAGATCGAAGGGCTGGGGGAAGGGTCCTAGCGCCAAGATGCGGACATCATCGATGCCGTATTCCAGCGCAAGTTGGACTGCAGACACATCGTCTTGTCGCCTCGCCAAAAGCTTCTGCAACGGTTTGCCCGTCAGATACTCACAGAGATAGGGCGTGGCGTCGTGGATTCCCGCCGCGACGAATGCGCCCCTACGAACAAGGCAAGGAACGCAGAGGCCGCAGTGATGGTTCGGGTTTCCTCCTCGGTAGATTCGGCCATCAAGCTTTCCACACGACAATGTCTCTGCTGCTACGCTTGCGAACGATGGAAGCCCAACGCGTCCCGCCGCTGCCACGAGCTCCCCCTTCGTCATCCACATGTAAGCATTCCTAACTCGCGGCGTGAGCCCGAGCTTGTCCAGAAGCCAGTTCATTTGCTCGATTGTCCACGGATGAGTCGATCGAGTGGAGAGTGCGCCACCGCGATCGGGGCCAAGCGGAGGATTCAAGCTTGTGAATCCGTTCTCGGGAACCTCCACAATTACCGCTCCACGGGCATCTGCTGCTGCGACCGCCAATGCCATGAATAGAAATGCCCGACTCCGACTAGATGCCTCTCGCTTCACTTCCGAGTGGGAAAACCAGACCTGTAGGTGGTGCCATGTGTTCTCCAGTGACTTCCCAAGCCACCGGTACACACGGTCTTGGGCGCCCTTGACTATGGTGTTATCCCAATGACTAAGAAATAGTCTTTCTTTTGTAGACTGGGATCCCAATACAGCACCGCACAACGAATCTAGACCGCCGCTCAGAAGGGCTACCTCGTCAATCGGCTCTGCGGCCAAATCATGCCGACTGGGTGGCTCTAGGTCATCTGCCGATAGCTCCAAGTACCAGGCATCGCCCGTGAGCCAGTGAAGGAGGTCGGCCACTTCATTGGCGAGCCCCTCCCAACGCGAAGGTTCCACAAGTTGCACATAAAGCCGTATCGTTCGCGAGAACCCCTGCCGGCGAGGTTGAAGCCGGTCCGCCACGAAGGCGCCAGCAGCTATCCGCGTCAGATCAACAGCCGCATGGCTTGGATTTCCAACCTTGCTGAGCCATGGATCCAAACTGGCCCGAACTGATCCCGAGTCTCCACCGGAAGACGGCCAGACCAATTGATATGCCCCCTGCACCTTCGGGGTTGCACCCTCGGGCAGCAGCTCGTACTCAATCACTTGTCCCGGCCCTCAGAAGACGGAGCGCCTCACGCGCAAGCTTTGCAGCAACGATCCTGAACTGCCGTATTGGAAGCCGGCGCTCCACTGAAAACCTAATCATCCGGACTCTCCGCTCAGCCCAGCGCCGGATCCGGGACTCCTTCCAGGCGGCCTGCGCCGCGCTTAGCCGCCCTGAGGTAAGCTCCCGGCGTAGTTCGACCAGCGCAAGTCTAAATACGAACGCCGCGATAAACCCCCTGAGCGTGTCGACCTCGCTCGGAGGATTTTCGCTGAGCAGAATAGCCTTCAGCTGTTCCGCAGCTGCTTCTCGAAGTGCATACTCATCAGGATGTCCGCCCTCCCCTAGCACCGCGTCCAGGATCCTCGCGCATTGCATCCTTGGGCTGAGTCTACGCAGCTCCTCAAGATCAAGGCCAAGTTCGTGGAGGGCCGTAGCGTCTCCTCTTCGGATGGCATAAGCGCCCCCGATCGCCGCTCCACCGCGAGCAGCTCCTCGGAGTACAGACCGCGATGACCGAGACCCTTTCCGTCCTGCGGCTCCACTGGCCCCCCGCAGCGACCTTGCCTGTCCACCTCGCCCCGCAGCCTCAGATGCCAGAGTTCTCGGGAAGCGAGGTCGGGGCAGAAGCTCTGGAAAGGAAAACAGCTCTTCAACGGGTTGTTCGCTGTCAATGAGCGGATCCTCTGTGTTCAGAGCATCAGCAATAGCACCCCAAAGATCAGCCAAAGGACCTTCATCGAGTTGGTCCAGGTCGTGAGCCGTCTCCTCGCCGCCTCTAGAATCGACAATTTCCCCTGGTAGATGCTCCAAAAGCTCTCTAGCCCGCTTCCACTCTTGCCGATTGCTACCGCCGTACGCGCCCGATGTCCCCATTACAGCACTGGCTCCTGGAGGGCGCTGGCCGCTGCCTCACGAACATCAGATTCCACATCTGGGTCAGTGCTAAGTCGACGCGCAAGGGCGACCAGAGGTTCCAGCTTTGACCCTACTAGGTCCACCGCAGAACCAGGATCCAGTCTGCCCCAGCAATGCTCAGCTACTCCCTCGGCTACCTCTCCTGCCAACTGAGGATTCGCCTTTGCCAACCCAATAGCCGCCCCAACGATCTCAGTTACGTCCTCTGTTCGGCGAGTTTGCCTGAACAATTCCTGGAGCACCATACGCTGATCGCTTTCCGACCGCTTGACCAATGACTCGATAGCCAAGCTGCGGTCAGCCTCTGATGGCCCAGTCATCCTGGTGATCAGTTCTGCAAGCTCATCGCCTATAGCACCACCAAAGGGCGCGGCCGCTAGGGATGCGGCAAGTGTAATGTAGGGACCGATTGCCTCTCCGACAAGCGACGGTTCAGCCGCTGCCCACGATCTCGTGTCTTCACCGATACCCTCGGGTGGCTGTCCCCGATCGCTGCGCGCCCATTCCTCCCACCGCGCGAGCAGAGAGTTCCGCTCGACCTCTGGCACACCTGCAAGGGTATCGAAAGCGTCTCGATACCGGTCCTCAAGCAACAAGAGTTTCGCGATGACTTCCGGCCTAACGGATAGGCCGCGAGCCTCTGCGATGCGTTGCCGTACTCCGAACGCATTCAGAAAACGCTTAATCTCACGCGGATTCGTCACTCGATCCGATCCGAGACCGTGTGCCAGTTGCCCAGCCAATAGGAGAAGGGCCTCATCCGGCTGATAGGGAAGGCTGTCCGTCTGCCCCACCAATGGGGTCTTCTGAAGGCGCCTACGCTCCCGACAATGCTCGACGAGCGCACGGAATTCCTCCGTCGCACACTGTCTCCGCGCCAGCAGCAAGGTAATGTAAGCCTCTGCCTCATGGGGGGCGAGACGCGGCAATGATACGGGAAGTTGCACGATCTTGTCTAGATAACGGCCAGCAAAGCGCTCGCTTCTCTTTGATGCATCGAGGCTGGCTGCAATCGCGTCCCGGACCATATCCCGATCGGCGGCGATCACAAACACCATCTTGCGGACCGACAGGAACAGCTTGATCGCCTCGAGACTAGCCATTACAGCTCCTGGCAGACAGCGATCCAAGTCATCTACCAGAACCACCACCCTCTGCACCTCAGGCAAGTCCTGCAACAACTCCGCAAATGCGCCTCGGAAGCCAGCCATGGATCGAGGAGCTGTCTTCTTTTGAGGCGTGAAAGCCTCAACAAGCTCCTTAGGGTCCCACTGCATGGTGATGGCACCCTTGGCCAGAGCAACTCCCACTCGTGACCAGCTGATGCGTTCCATCAGATCCTTGACTTTTTCACTGAATCCGGCCTTCGATTCAAAACGCGCCTCAAGCGCTTCCAAGATCTCGGCTATCAATGTGCCCTTGACGTCCGCTTGATCGCCGTACTCCCAGGGATCCGTCCGCACAACAATATATCTCTTGTCGTTATTGAGCTCTGACTCAAGAAGACCGAGGATCGTGGATTTCCCCCCACCCCAAGGCCCGTGGATTCCAATGGTAAGCGGATCCAGGTCCCCGGCCTGTATAGCAGCAAGCACCGGCTCTACGACGGCGTCGAAGCCCAGGAGATCAACGTCTGACGGATTATCGTCCCAGAGAGCAATGTCCATTTATGCCACCATTCGAATCCTCGCCCTTGCCATAAATCATACCAGAACAAGTGATCTAATGCCACACACAATCGGGATAGGGGGAAGCCTCACGGCTCCCCCCTCCCACACCACCGGACATGCGGGTCCGCATCCGGCGGTTCGTCAAACATAACGCAGTGAACAGTATCGCTCATTGAAACCAACGAGACCTAGGGATCGCCAATAGGAATTGCACAACGCTTCATGCACCACGGGCGATTTCGCCATGCGCCAGGGGCTCTTCCCTCGGGCTCCCAGGGCGGCGCGCTCGCGCGACACACCCAGCGAGACGAGTTCCCGATAGCGGGTTCTCCCCCGCTTCCATCGTTTCCAGGCCAGTTGCCTCAGCCTTCGTCTCAACCATTGGTCCAGCTCGTTGAAGACACTCGGTGTATCCGCCAGTCGGAAGTATCCGATCCAGCCCACAATCAGCTGATTAAGTTCTCGGATGATCTCTTCCAGCTTGCCCGTGCGTATCCTTCGGGTCAGCCAGCGTAGCTTCTCCCGCAGACGAGCCAGACTCTCTCTCGCCACACGGATCAGCACCTTGCCCTTGCGGTTGTAAAAGCTGAACCCCAGAAACTTCACCTGCTGGGCTCGGTCCACCTTGCTCTTCTTCCGGTTGATTTTCAGCTTCAGCTTCTTCTCCAGAAACCCGGCCACGCTCTCCATCACCCGCTCGCCCGCTCGGCGGCTGCGAACATAGATATTGCAGTCGTCGGCGTAGCGCACAAACTGGTGCCCCCGCTTCTCCAGTTCCTTATCCGGGTCATCCAGCAGGATGTTCGAGAGCAGAGGAGACAGCGGCCCGCCTTGCGGAGTTCCCTCCTCCGTCCTCACCACCACGCCGTTCACCATCACCCCGGATTGTAGATACCTCCGGATCAGCTTCAACACCCGCTTGTCCTTCACCACCCGCGCCACTCGCGCCATGAGCATATCGTGGTTCACCCGGTCAAAGTAGCTTTCCAGGTCGATGTCCACCACCCAGCCGTAGCCTTCCTGCGCATACGCTTGGGCCTGTCTCACTGCATCGTGGGCGCTCCGCCCGGGTCGAAACCCGTAGCTCTGTGCTGAAAAGTTCGGCTCAAAGAGCGCCACCAGCCTCTGCGCGATTGCCTGCTGCAGGAGCCGATCTAATACCGTCGGAACCCCCCGCAGCCTC
>CAYMBA010000022.1:0-24467 GCA_964388535.1 uncultured bacterium
GCCGAGCTGTGTGGAGTCTGCTAGCATGGAGCCTACGGCGTAGCCCAGGTCCTCGTGGCTACCCCACACGTGGAGGACCGTATATCCACGGCCTTGAGCGTCGAGCTCCTGTTCTAGGATGACACCGTTGACCTGCTCCTGCCCGCTGGCTGTGGTCCCAGCGAGCAGACAGAGTGCCAAGATCCCCGCCACCAAGAGGACGGCGGGGTAGCCCCCGGTCTTTCTTACTCGTTGCATTCCTTGAACCCTCCATGAGAGGAAGACAATTCGTCGCCGTAGAAGGCGCCGCAGTGGGTGCCGGCCCCCGAGCGTTGTGGGCAGTTGCACCGGGTCCCTCCCAAAATGCTAGCCTATCGTGCCGCGTTTCGCCAGGCGGGGCGAGGCCAGCGGGCCGGCTTGGAGCCGCCTTGTGCGGAGTGATATGATGGTTCGGCCGCGCTACCGGCGGGAGCAGATGTGATTCCTGGATCGCCATGTCTGTCTGGCAACGGCAGTGACGGCGAGAGGTCAGCATGGGTGGTGAGAAGCGGCAGGAAACCCCCTGGGGTTACTTCGTCGTTCTCGATGAGGGAGCGACGTACAAGGTGAAGCGCTTCGTAGTCAAGCCCGGCCAGCGTTTGAGCCTCCAACGACACTCCAAGAGGGCCGAGCATTGGTTCGTGGTTGAAGGTGAAGGCGTTGCTACGGTCGGCGATCGCAGAATCCTCCTGGCGCCGGGCATATCCCTAGACATTCCCAGGATGAGCTGGCATAGGGTGCAGAACACTGGTGCCGCGGATCTGGTGATTGCGGAGATCCAAACGGGCACCTACTTCGGGGAAGACGACATAGAACGGAAGGCGGATGATTACGGCCGCGAGTAGGCTGGGAAGCGGCCAGGATGGAAAGGTGGGCCCGATGTTCGAACGACTCGAGAAGATGGCAAAGGAGTTGATGCCGGCAGTTGACTTCTGCTCGTTCAGGTTCGTGCGCAAGACCACCGAGCAGCTGGCTGCGCGGCAAGGTGTTCCATTGCCTCCGACGATCTTCGACGATGCCGGTGTCATGGTGACGGTGTTGCACGGGGGTGGCATCGGATACGGCGCCACCAGCGACCTTACGCCTACGGGACTGCGCGAAGCCGTCAAGAGGGCGGTGGAGTGGGCAGAGGCCACTTCGGGCAAGACGGTCTTCGATTTCTCGAAGATCGCGATGCCCCACCCAGTGGGTGAGTACAGAAGCAAGGTCGAGAAGCCCTGGTCTGAGGTTCCCCTTGCCGACCGGATGGACGCAGTTCTCGGTAGGCACAAGGAAATGAAAATAGACGATCGGATTACTGACACAGGCGTCAGCCTCAGCTATTCGAGGCTTGAGGTCCTATATCTGACCAACGGTGGGGGCCGCGCGTTTCAGGTGCTAGAAGGCATTTGCCCGTACGCGCATGCGGTGGCGAGCGACGGCACCGAGACCCAGATGCGGAGCTTGCATGCCAACGCCTTCTGCCGTCAGGGCGGATTCGAGGTCGTAGAAGACTCTGGGTTCCTGAGCGAGGTTAGGGTCCTGGCGGAGGAAGCGCTCCAGCTTCTGGGTGCTCCCGATTGCCCGAGTGGGAAGATGGACCTAGTCCTTGCGCCGGATCAGCTCTACCTGCAGCTGCACGAGTCGATAGGGCATCCACTTGAGCTGGATCGAATCCTCGGCGACGAGAGAAACTACGCGGGGCGCAGCTTTGTCAAGATTGAGGACATAGGTACGTTCCGCTACGGATCTGAACACCTCAATGTGACCTTCGATCCCTCGGTTCCAGGTGAGTTCGCGGCTTACGCCTTCGACGACGACGGCGTGAAGGCCGAGAAGCTGTACGTGATCGAACGAGGGATTCTCAAACGCGCCCTCGGCAGTCTGATTTCTCAGTCACGCGCTGGAGTTCCAGGCGTAGCAAATGCAAGGGCCGACGCATGGCGGCGGCCGCCCATAGATAGGATGGCCAACATCAACATCGAGCCCGGCGACGCTACTTTCGACGAAATCGTTGCCTCGGTGGAGAAGGGCATCCTCATGAGGAGCAATCGGTCCTGGTCAATCGACGACTCACGCAACAAGTTCCAGTTTGGGTGCGAGTGGGGGCAGCTCATCGAGAACGGAAAGTTGACAACGGCCGTCAAGAATCCTGGCTACCGGGGCGTATCCAGGACCTTCTGGAACAATCTAAAGCGCGTCGGGGACCGCTCGACCTGGGTGGTCCTTGGCAGCCCCAACTGCGGCAAGGGAGAGCCCAACCAAATAATGTTCGTGGGGCATGCAACGCCTGTGGCTCTCTTCTCGGATGTCGAGGTATTCGGCAGGGGATAGCTGGCAAGCGCTGGTCTGCGTCCGGCAGTCCCCATGGCCTCGCGCTGGCGCGGCGGAATCGGAGGAGCACGATGAAGGACTACTTTTACGAAATCGCTGACTTTGCTGTCGGCCTTCTCAAACAAGACGAGGTTCTACTGGTTGAGTTTGCCGGCGAGGAATCTGACTTTGTGCGGTTCAACCACGACGCAGTCCGTCAGGCGGGGCATGTGGTGCAGCGGATCCTAGAGCTAACCCTGATCAATGGGAACCGGTCGCTGTCGGCGACCTTGACTCTGAGTGGCTCGGCCGAAACGGACCGGGCGCTCGTCGAAGAGAGAATGCGTTTCCTGCGGGAGAACGTCTCAATGGTCCCGGAGGATCCTTACCTTCTCTACTCTACGGAGGTGCACTCAACCGAGAGAGAGAGAGAGGCCATGCTCATTCCCGCCAGGGAGGCCGTAGACGCAATTGTACGGCTGGGGGAAGGGAAGGATCTTGTTGGGATTTTTGCCCAGGGGCCTATCTACAGGGGCTTTGCCAACAGTTTCGGGCAGAAGAACTGGTATTCTGCCCACAGCTTCGACTTCGACTGGTCCGTGTACCTGAGGGAAGACAAGGCAGTGAAGAGCAGATACGCCGGTTTCGAGTGGGATACGGAGATCTTGCGGTCGCGTATGGCCGATGCCACGGACCAGCTAGAGATGCTCGCTCGGCCGGCAAAGAGCCTGAAGCCGGGTAAGTTCCGTGTGTTCCTAACCCCAAGGGCCCTGGGCGAGCTGGTTTCCATACTGGCCTGGAACGGTTTCGGGATCAAGAATCACAAGGGAAAGGTTGCGCTTCTGACTGCGATGACCTCGGGAGATGCTAGATTGCATGAGAGTGTTACGATCGCGGAGAGCGTGGCAGAGGGGCTTGCCCCCAACTTCGGAGATGGAGGCTTCATCAGGCCGGACAGGGTGGAGCTCATCAAGAATGGCGAGTACAAGGGATATTTGGTTTCGCCTGCTTCGGCCAAGGAGTTCGGCGTCGAGACAACTGGATGTAGCCGCGGGGAGATGGCCGACTCACTGGAGATGATGCCGGGGGACCTGCCCTTCTCCGAGGCCCTTGAGAGGTTGGGCACAGGGGTCTACGTGAACGACATGTGGTACGTCAACGTATCCGATCTCACTACGGCGAAGCTCACCGGCATGACCAGGTTTGCAACCTTCTGGGTGGAGGAGGGGAAAATCGTCGGTCCGCTCGAGGTAATGCGCTTCGACGAGTCCATATACAAGATGCTGGGCGACAACCTGATCTCAATAACCAGGGAGCGGGAGATGCTGATCAGCTCGTCCACCTATACGCTTCGCCACACAGGAAGCATGCATCTGCCTGGGATCCTGGTGAAGGACTTCACTTTCGTCCTGTAGCCCTATCGCTCGTATAGCTGTTTGAAAGATCCGGGCCATCCCGAGCTGATGACTTTCTCGACCCGGTAGCGAGCACGCTTACTTCAGGCACAACATATACACGATGAACGCGGGTGCGTTGTCTCCCTTCCGAGAGGGCCTGAATACCCCGTTCCCCTCGCCCGTCAGCCTGTCAGTGCCTTCCCAGTAGACGATGAAGTCCCTGAACCCAGCGTCCATGGCGAGATCTTCCAGTTCGGGTATCTGCCAAAGCCTCCAGTCGTATACGAATGCGTTCCGCATCCTACTGCCATCAGGGAACTCGAAGTGTATCTTGCAGAGAATCTCGTGGGTGATTGGGTTGAAGGCGGCCTGATCCCAAACGTAGGTAAAAGTCTCGTATTCGGTGCGCTCCTCGCGGAGCTCCATGGCCTCTGGCCCTCCGAAAAGGTCCAGGTATAGGATCCCGTCGCGCGCAAGCCGGCTCCTGACGTGTTTGAGGTACTCCAAGAGCATGCGCCTCTTCTTGAAGACGAAATAGGAGAAGTTGAAGGCAACGGCAACGTCGGACAGGGGTCCTCGCTCCTCTCGGGCGTCCCCGCGGATAAGACTCACGCCGGCCGCCTTCCGGCCCAGCTTGAGAATATGGTGGGAAATACCCCAGTTGAGGGGTTCCTCGTCCAGGTCTATTCCAACGGCTGTGCCCCCGGGCACTCGTCTTGCCCACTCTGCGCAAAGGGCAGCCGTGCCGCAGAAGTCCTCCCGAAGCGACTGCGGTCCTCGGCCGCGGTATCTCTTGAAAGTGCGGCGGATGAACGCCACATCTACCTCCGGGGTCTGCACAGCTCTCTCGTAGCATACGTACTTGTCGGCCTGGGACGCCAACGTCGTGCCTCTTGCCATACGCCCGTCTCCTCCATGTTGGCTTGCCGGCACAGGGCGATTCCCTACCACGGCAGCGGGAAGATGACAACAGAAGCCCACTGGCGGGTACGCTCCAGGGCTTGGGATGCTTGCCCGCGCGGTCGAAAAATAGCCTGGAGAGTGCCCGGGCCGACTGGGGCAATGGAGGGGTGTATGCAGGCCGATTTCGATCCGGCCAAGTCGCACGAGGTCCACACAGATGCGGGCCGGATCGTCGTCGCTGTGGACGCACGCTACACGGTGGCGACGGCCAGCTTCTACCCGTCCGGCGTGGGGGCGTTCGATCCAGAGGATGTGAAGGCGGCCCTTGCGGAGATTGGTGTTGTCGCCGAGATAGATGAGGAGCGAATCAAGCGGGTCGCTTCCGAGGCCTCCGAGCGCGGCCAGCCCCTGGAAGGAGTGGTTGTGGCGCAGGCCAAGCGCCCCGTCCATGGCGAGGATGCCTATCTCGAGTTCCCGCCGCTTCAGAGACTAGTGCGTGTGGATTCAGACCCCGAAGATCCCATCGAGTTGAGCCAGAAGCGCATTATCAACGTAGAGGCCGGCGAGACGGTTGCCATCTACCATCCGCTGACCGACGGCGTTCCCGGTGTGAACCTGAAGGGCAACTACATCCCAGCAGAGCCCGGCATCGACGCTACCCAAAGGCCCGACCGGAACCTTCACCGCAACGACAGGGAAATAGTGTCCGACATCGACGGCAGGCTCATCATCGAAGAGCGGAGGATCTACGTCGATGAGAACGTGGTCATAGACGGGGACCTGACGGTACTGAACGGCGATATCGACTTCGTGGGCAATATCCTCGTTACTGGCAATGTCGAATCGGGCCTCTCCATCGTCTGTAAGAAGAACATCACCGTGCGAGGTTCCCTGATAGGGAGTGACGTCGAATGCCACGGCGATCTCATCGTTGGGCAGGGAATAATAGGCTCTGAGGAGACTGTGGTCGAAGTCTTCGGCAATCTCGAGACTGCTTTCATAGAGAATGCAGAAGTGCGAGTTTGGGGTTCGTGCAAGGTTAGGGACTGCGTGTCAAGCAGCCTGTTGCTCTGCCGCGGCCGGGTCGAGGTGTATGGCGGCGACGGCCAGATCGTTAGTGGGGAAATCTACGCACGCGATGGCATAAGAGCCTGGGAAGTTGGGATAGAGGTAGGTACCAAGGTGAAGCTCCATGTTGGAAACGACGAGCTGGCTCGCAGGAAGATAGAAGAGCTTGAGAAGGAAATAGCGATTGCTCAGAAGCGCATCGAGCGGATAAAGGAGCTGGATCAGAAGTTGGGCCCTATGTCGCGCGCCTATCAGCTGCTCACGCCGGCAAAGCGCGAAGAGATTGAGATGCTCCTTGAGCAGCTTCCCAGAATCGAAGAGTTCGTCGCCGAGGCCTCGGCTCAGAGACAGGATCTAGAAGCCTCGCTCAAGCCCAACTTCGAGGCCACTGTGGACGTGGTCGGGGTGGTGAACGAGGACGCTATCATAGAGTACCCCGTTGGACGGCTGATCGTGCGTCCAGCACTGCGTGGCGTGCAGTTCTACTTCAAACAGGACGAGGCAACGATAGGGCAGAGAGGCCGTGCCGCCTGACAGTGCAAGCCTAACGAGTTCCGCGCCGCCTGCCTCTATCGTCTGCTCATGCGCGATGTGCGGTCTGCGAGGGCGACCGCCTGTGAGGCCTGGTGTCGGGGAGAAGCCAGTAAAGTCGTCGCGTTTCTCAGCCCACTCTCGTCTAAGATGTCCAGCACGGTTCTGAGCGCCAGGGAAGGTGAGTTCCTCTCGGCGCTGAGGTGGCCGAGCACGACGGCCTGAGGGAGCCTTCTGCTTCGTAGCAAGGTGTGCTGAAGCAGTAGGCCAGCCGCAGGATTGGAGAGGTGGTAGAAGGAAGCCGGATTGAAGAACCGCTCGAGGAGTTCTGGGTCGTGATTGGCCTCAATGTATATGAGGTCACAATCGTAGATGTGGGGCAACACGGCCTCAGGGTCGTTGAAGTCGGCGGCCAGCAGGATCCTCAGCCCTGCGGCCTCGATGAGGAAGCCGTGGGTGGTAGTTTCCGGGGCGTGGGGTAGGCGGATCGGAAGTACCCTCGCCGAGCCCACCGAGAACGGGCGCTTGTCGAAGAGGCGGAAGTCCAAGGAGGACACGTCCACCGTGGGTGGCACGCGGAAGGGATTGAGATACCTTTCCTCTATCTCACGATGAGTCTCCCCGTGTACGTAGAGGGGTATCCGAAGATCGCCAACAACCCGGAGCGAGGAGTAGTTGATATGGTCGCTGTGGGCGTGGGTTACTAGAAGGGCAACAGGCAAGGGGTCGAGCCCCACCTCGCTTTCCAGGACCTGCCTGCACTGCCTCTGTGTCTGTAAGCCGAAGTCGATGAGGATTTTCTCAGGTGGCTTCTCGTCACCATGCTGGATCTCGAGTAGGAGGAGGTTTCCGTCGCTCCCGCTTCTGATGCTTTGGAAGGTGACCATGAAACCCCGAAGGCAGAGCCCATTTTGGTGTCTCTGGCCCATCGGCTCTGCCGGTTTTCTGCTGGCAAATGCAATCGCTTGGCCGTCAAGGCGGCCGGCTCTGCCCTCATTCTTAGCAGAAACAAGGAGAGCAGGAAAGAAACCACACCGGGCGGCCCTGGACGCCGGCCATCCTTACGGGCTAGGATTGCATCGGTCCGAGGTGACGGGGCTCGGGCCACGCCCTCTGGAGGCGCATGATGTTCCGCACTAGACCAGGCTCTTGCGCAAGGCTTCTTCTAGCGGCCCTGGTCGCACTGGGCTTCCTTGGGGTTGGTAGCTGCCAGAGGAAGGGTGCGCCCAGTGCGGATGCCCGCATCTCCGCGGTTGGGGAGCGGCTCCTTGTCGACTCGCAGCTGCCAGATGACCCTCGAGTCGACTCCCTCATCGCTCCGTACAGGGCGGTCTTCGAGGAGAGGATGTCCGAGCCCTTGGCTTATTGCCCAGTAGCGATGGAGACTGGGAAGCCGGAGGGCCTTCTTGGAGCCTTGATCGCCGACATCGTCCGAGAGAGGGCCAGCCGCGAGGTGGGCTTCGAAGTGGATGTGTGTGTCCTCAACAATGGCGGCTTGCGTATCCCGTGGCCGAAGGGGGTCATAACGCTCGGGCTGGTGTACGAGGTGATGCCCTTCGACAACCGGATCGTGGTGCTAAGGCTGTCGGCTTCCCAGATGCACGTGCTGGCGGACGAGATTGCCTCCAGGGGCGGCGAGCCGGTGAGCGGGATGACATTCGAGGTTGCTGACGGCCGGGCCCTGCGTCTGCGCGTGGGAGGCAAGCCCGTGGCCGAGCGGGACTACTGGGTAGCCACCAGTGACTACCTTGCGGGGGGCGGTGGGCGTATGCCTACGCTTTGGCGCCCCAAGGAGCGCTTGGAGACCAGCGTCCTTGTCAGAGACGCTATCGCAGATGCGCTGAGGAAGTTCGGCTCTCACGCGGTGGGGGCTGCCTCGGAGATGGGGCGGGTTCTACGGGCCGGCGAGCGTGCACGCCCCGGTCGGATCCCCGTGCCGCAGATGGGCCGGGTGCGGGTTCGGAGGTGATTGCGAGTGAAGAGACGCTCGTTCATGAAAGCTCTCGCAGTGTTGGGAGGAGGACTCACTGTCGGGAGCGAGCTTCCAGGTTGGCTCGCAGATGCTGCCTCAGTGCCTGCAACCGCCTTGGGCGAGCCAGATCTCCCGCCGGGGGCGCGGCATCTGTTCACGGTACTGCACACGAACGACGTTCACTCGAGGATAGACCCGTTTCCCGAAGGCAGCGGGCGTTTCGCAGGACTTGCTGGGGCTGCTAGGCGGGCGAGCCTGATTGGAGCGATTAGAGAGCGGCATCGCGACGTGCTTCTGCTCGACGCGGGCGATGCATTCCAGGGCACTCCCTATTTCAATCTGTTCCATGGAGAGGTTGAGTTCAAGGTAATGAGCGCCCTTGGATACGACGCGATGACGATCGGTAACCACGACTTCGACGCGGGGATAGACGGGCTTCTGCGAGCGGCCGAATTTGCGTCGTTCGAGCTTGTAAGCTCGAACTACGATTTCAGTTCGACCCCGCTTAGGCACGTTGTTCGCCCTTACTTGACCCGCAGCTTGGGCGGTGTTAAGGTTGGTGTCTTCGGCCTGGGCGTGATCCTCGAAGGACTTGTCCAGGAATCCTTGTGCAAGGGCGTTGTCTACAACGACCCGGTTGCCACAGCCAGGCGCATGGTTGCGCTTTTGCGCGGCGATGAGCGGTGTGACGTCGTCATCTGCCTTTCCCACCTCGGCAATGACGGGACCCGCGGGGAGCCTGGGGAGCAACAGGTCGCCCGGGAGGTGAGCGGAATGGACCTCGTCATCGGTGGTCACAGCCATACTTTCATGGAACGGCCAGTCGAAGTTGTGCATGGGGACCGCCGGACGCTCGTCTTCCAGGTGGGCTGGGCGGGCATCTACCTCGGCCGGGTAGACTTCTATCGAAACCCGGACGGGCGGCTCGGGGCCCGGGCTTCCGCGCTGAAGATCGGCAATCCTTTGCGCCACGCTGCCAGCCTGGTCTAGTCGAATCCCCTCAAGCGAACTGGCCCGAGGCCTTTCCTGCCGCGGCCGTCCAGGAAGGTTTGCCAACGTCGGCCTGCGGGCGCCTGGGCTTCCGTCCCCTACGGATCCGGCTGTCTCAGTTGTGTCGCAGGGTAGCTTTTCGATAGAGGGTGTCTGCGATGTGGTACATGGTCAGCGACGGAGAAGACGAACACTCGGGGCGGCGCAGACTGCCCCTTTCCGCCATGGCGAGGCGCACTTGGGAGATCGTAGGGCCCTATCGCTGGGCCTTCCTCCCGGGTGCTTTCTTGATGCTTCTTACCGTCGGCGGGGAGCTTGTGGGGCCGCTTCTGATAAGGCGCCTGCTGGATGAGGTCATACCCTCCGGGGACGAGACAGGAGTGCTCTCAACGGCAGGGCTCTATGCGGGTGCGTACGTGGTGGCCATGGGAGCAGGGTATGCCCAGACAGTCCTCATGTGGCGGACGGGACTCGAGACGGTAGCTGCCCTGAGGCGGAAAGTGTTTGCCCATGTGCTCAGTCTGTCACTTTCGTTTTTCGATAGGAATCCCCCCGGCAGGCTGATGGCGAGGGTCGAGAGCGATGTCGAGCGGGTGCTGGATCTGTTTTCTTTCATGGCTCTTTCGATCCTGCGTAACGTTCTGGTGCTTGTTGCGACCTTCTTTGTGATGTTCTCCGCCAATGCCCATGTCGCGTCGATCGTTCTTGCGATCATGTCGCCTGTTGTGGTCGGCACGTATTTTCTGCTGCGGTACGTTCGCGAGAACTACAGAACAGTGCGCGCAATCTATGCAAGAATCAGTGGCTTTCTTGCGGAGTTCGTTCAAGCGATTCCTGTGCTTCAGGTCTATGGCTATACAGACCGTGCGAGAGCGAAGCTTGCAGATTTGAACAAGGCAAAGGTCTGGCGTGAAGCTAAGGTAGCATATGTTGAGTACGCTGCTTTCAGTCTGATAATGACCATGGAAGTGGTGGCCGCAATGGCGATCATCTACCTCGGGTCGGCCCACGGAACATCGAAAGGCCTGTCGGTCGGGACCATGGTTCTCTTCATCGAGTACACGAGGCGCTTCTTCTGGCCGCTGGTTGCATTCTCGGAGCAGCTCGGAGCCGTTCAGAAGTCGTTCGCCGCCCTTGATAGGGTCTTTGCGATTCTGGATACGGAAGCTGAGGTGAGAGACGAGCCCGGAGCTCTCGATGAGGTGCCTTCCGACTGGAAGGAGCTGCGATTCGAGAATGTTTCCTTTGCCTATGAAGAGGGCGTGACAGCCGTGAACGATGTGAGTTTCACTGTGCGGAGGGGGGAGCGAGTCGCACTTGTCGGCCTTTCCGGTGGTGGCAAGACGACGATTGCCAGCCTGCTGATGCGCTTCTACGAGCCGATGCAGGGAAGAATCACACTGGACGGTGTCGATATCAGGCGTTTCACGCAGAAAGCCTGGAGGCAAAGGATCGGGCTGGTGCTTCAGGACGTAAGCCTCTTCCCGGGCACGGTGGCGGAGAACGTCAGCGCAATGAGGAAGGGAACCAGAAGGGATGCCATCGAGCATGCGCTGAAGGTCGTTGAAGCCTGGGACATCGTGGAACGCCTTCCTGGGGGTCTGGATGCGGAGATCTCAGAGGGTGGAGGCAACTTGTCGATGGGTGAGCGGCAGTTGCTTTGCTTTGCAAGGGCGATCGTACAAGAGCCGGATCTTCTGGTTCTGGATGAGGCGACGTCATCAGTGGATCCGGTGACGGAAGAGCGCCTGCAACGTTCTCTTGAAGATCTGATGCGTGGCCGTACGTCGGTGGTGATTGCTCACAGGCTGGCTACGATCACCAAGTGTGACAGGATTCTAGTGCTGCACGAGGGCAAACTGGTAGAGAAAGGTACCCACAGAGAGCTCTATGAGTTGGGCGGCATATACAGGAACCTGTTCGACCTTCAGTTTGCACGGGGCGGCTTTGAGATCTCCGGTAGGGCAGTGAGATGGGGAGCCCGTGCTGCCGAGGTGTAGGATCGTGGCAGCATGAGATCATGGGGCTAGAGTCATGTCCAGTGTCCAAGGGACAGCGGCTTCCAATGGGAGCCTTGGTTTTGGTAGGTCGGGCTGGAGGATTGCCTGGCTCTGGAGGTACTGGCGCCCGCACCGCCGGATGCTCATCTTCCTGTTCGGCTTCACGCTGGTTTCGACAGCTGTAGCCGTCGGGTACCCGCTCGCTTTTAGGTGGGCGATCGACCGTGCTGCGGAACTGCTTGCGGGGGAGACGGAGGTTGCCACCGTAGGGCGGATCATGCTCATTTTGGCACTGATAGGGGTGGGGCGGTTCATAGCAGGCTTCTATCCGGCTACCCGCGCGTTGATGAACCTGCTGCTTGAGAGAGACATTCGCGAGGATGTCTTCGGTGAGATTACGCACAAGGACCACAGATTCGCGGTGCGCTTTCGTACAGGCGATGTTGTAACACGCCTCACTGATGACATTGCCGACTGGCCCAAGATCGCGTGGTTCGGATGTTCTGGCATCTTTAGAGCCCTAGAGTCGGCGTCCAAACTGATCTTCTGCATCGTTGCCATGTTGCTGCTGGATTGGAGACTGACGCTTCTGAGCCTGACGCCTCTGCCCGTAATGATGTGGATCTTCTACAGGCTGCGCACCAAGCTGAAATCGTACGTGGAGGAAGCCCGGATGTATGTGTCGCGTACGAGCAGCTTGCTTGAAGCCGCATTCTCCAGCATCCGCATAATCAAGGCTTTGACCGCAGAGGAGGGCCAAGAGGAAAACCTCGCGCGGCTCCTTCGCAAGCGCGTGCATGCCTTCATGAGGCTTGTGAAGGTCGAGGGGTTCCTTGAGAACGCCGATGTTTTCGCGACCAGGCTGGGGCAGATGATCGTTCTCGGCTTTGGGGGGATCCTCGCAATCCGCGGGGAGATCTCAATCGGAACACTCTTCGCATTCGTTGTGTATCTCGACATGCTTTCAATGCCAATGATCGACATACCCAACCTCTTCTCTACTGGGCAGCAGGCGTTTGTTTCGATCGATCGTGTGGAGGAGATCCGGTCCTTTCCCGCTGTGCAGCGCCCGAGCGGCAGCAGGCGCCTAGAGCGAATAGACTCGATAGGTGCATCGGACCTCGGTTTCGCGTACGAAGGCGGAAGGCCGGTGCTTGACGGAGTTGAGTTTGAAGTCCCGGCTGGAAGTTTCGTGGCTGTTGTTGGCGGTGTCGGCAGCGGCAAGTCGACACTGATCAAGCTGCTCGCCGGGGTTCTGACACCAGTGCGGGGCGATGTGATGGTAAACGGGCGGCCACTGTCTGAGATCGATCTGGGCTCCTTCCGCCAGATGATCGGCTACGTCCCACAGGAAGCCCTCCTGTTCTCGGAGCCGGTGCGCGAAAACGTTCTTCTTGGGAGGCGCGTACCGGAAGGGGCCAAGACGCGCGTTAAGGATGAGGAAACCTGGATTAGGCAGTGTCTTTCGCTGGCCCAGATGGATGCAGACCTCGAGCGGATGCCGAAGGGAATAGATACCGTGCTCGGGCAGAAGGGCACGCTGGTTTCTGGAGGCCAAAGACAGAGAATCGCCATCGCACGCGCACTGGCTGGAAACCCACAACTGCTTCTGCTGGACGATTGTACGGCAGCGCTCGATGCCAGCAACGAAGCTGCTTTCTGGTCCTCGCTACGGCGCCAGCATCGCGAGATGACTTGCTTCGTTGTAACGCACAGACTCAACACAATTGCTTCTGCGGATGTGATACTCGTGCTGGATCGAGGGCGCCTTGTTGATGTTGGTACGCATGAGGAGCTGCTTGGCCGATGCCAGCCGTATAGAGCCTTCGTGGAGACGGAGCAGAAGAAGATGCACCTTGGTCTGAGTGCATGAGACGCGGCTGTTTTGTTCACGTGATGCTGGCTGACGTGCTATCATTCTTGTACTAGAGAGTGGGCGTGGACAGCGCCGACGTTGGCTCAACGGCCGTCCCTGGTGCTGGTTTCTGGTGTCGGCTCGGGTGCAGAGGCGGGCCCGCAGCCTCATGGCTCTGGCCTCCATCAGACGGACTTCGCTTTAGCCTCCCCAACGCTTTGCCCAGGGTTCTGACCGGGAGCGCCCTGCGTTCCTGCATCGGGCATGGAGGTGTGGGCAGCCATGAGGATCGCTTTCATTGTTCTTCTCGCAGCTTGGATTTGTCTCTTGTTTGCTGGAGCCGTATCGGCACAGACGAGCGGTGCCGCTTGCTGTTGGGGGGAAAGGGTCTACCTGGAGCAGTGGCGTATGGTGCGCCTCGAGAATCTGGCGTGTGGAGCCAATCATGTGGTTGCGCTGAACGAACGGGGAGGGCTCGTCGCCTGGGGTTCCAACGAGTTTGGCCAGGCGCGTGACTACGACCCCGATGGCGAGTATGTGTCCGTGGCTGGCGGGCTGAGGTTTTCTTTGGCGGTTCGGGCCAATGGCGAGGTCGTGGGGTGGGGCTCCAACATGTTCGGACAGTGTGACGTGCCACAGCCCAATATCGGCTACGCGGCGATTGCCGCAGGGCCTTTACATGCTCTTGCCTTGAAGGGAGACGGCAGCGTCCGGGCCTGGGGAAGGAACGACCATGGCCAGTGCAACGTACCCGGGCCCAATTCCGACTTCATTGGCATCGCTGCAGGGACTGTACACAGCCTCGGCCTCAAAGCGGACGGCTCGATCGTCGCATGGGGTAGTAACAGTTACGGGCAGTGTGACGTCCCTGAGCCCAACGAAGGGTTCGTGGCCGTGAGCGCAGGTAATGGTTTCAGTGCGGGGCTGAGAGAGGACGGATCGGTCGTCCTCTGGGGCAACAATGACTACATGCAGTGCGAGGTGCTCGAGCCCAACTCCGGGTACATCATGATCGACTCCGAGGACAGACATACGGTTGCACTTCGCGAGGATGTGCCTGCGGGAGTCCCGGAGCCGGCTGCCCGTGGAATCGGCGGCGGCGCCGCGGTCGATCTGTACTTTGCAGCCTTCGGCCTGGGCGAGGGCTACGTCCGACTTGGGTTCGAGACGCTCTTACCCGGCGCAGTGGTTCTCGAGGCGTTCGATGCAGCGGGGCGGCGCGTCAGCTTCGCGAACCTGGGGGTCTTCGGCACAGGGCGCCACGAGGCGCTCTGGGACACCTATACGGTATCGGGGACTCCGCTCCCGTCGGGGATCTACTACCTGCGCCTTCGCGGGCTGGGGGGCATCTCGCCGGCGAGGGGGGTGATCATCGTCAGGTAGGGGCGCCGCTGACTAGGCCGTGAGATCCTCGAGAACGGTCCTTATGAAGGCATCGCCCTCCATGAGGCCGAGGGATCCTGCTTTCACGCTTTCTTCATCATATCGCTCCACGGCATCTGGGGGGAGGCCCGGTTTGAGGATTGCAACAGGGACCGGGTCTCTCCCGTGCTTTCCTGTTTCCACCGGCGTGGGATGATCCGGCAACACCGCGATGGTTGCATCGATGCCCTTTGACTCGAGGCCGTCCAGGATGCGCTGGATCAAGCGCTGATCGAGGTACTCGATGCACCGGATCTTGAGATCCAGATCCATCGCATGGCTTGCTTCGTCGCTGGCTTCCACATGCACGTATACGAGATCGTGCCTCTGCAATGCTTCGAGGGCGGCATCCGCCTTGCCTTCGTAGTTGGTGTCGTGCAGCCCTGTGGCTCCCGGCACGCGTATCACGTCCATTCCGGCATACACGCCGAGGCCCATGATGAGATCGACCGCTGATATGACCGCAGCGCTTATGCCGAAGCGCTCGCGCAGTGTGGGCATCGCGGGCTTGCGGCCCGGTGACCACGGCCAGATCGCAGAGGCCTCATCCTTGCCTTCCGCCGCGCGCCTCTTGTTCACCGGATGTGCCTGGAGGATGGGAAGTGCTTCCTTGTACAAGTTAGCGAGCCTTGCTGCGGTCGCCGCTGCCTTTGCCCTCTCTCCAGAGCCGAGACCTTCCAGTGGCCTCGGCATCAGGTCTTCCACCGGGCTTCCAACGTGATCATGGGGAGGTGCACACCACACGGAAGGTGAGGCCCATCCGCCGTGCAGGATCAGGAGGTGCCTGTAGCTGATGCCGGGGTGGAAGCTTACGGGCATGGGTCCCCTGCCGCCGCCGAGCTGCTCGTCGAGGTCGCGGATGATCTGGCTGGCCTCTTCCGTGGGAATGTGGCCTGCCGAATGGTTCTTTATCTTTGCACTACCCCCCGACGGATCTAGAGCTATCAGATTGCACCTCAAGGCGACAGCGTCCGGCTCAAGGTGAATGCCCATGCTGGCCGCTTCGAGCACGGCCCGGCCTTGGGAGTACTTCAGCGGGTCGTAGCCGAGGACGGCGAGGTTGGCGACAGCGGAGTCGGCTGGCCCTTCTTCCCGGACGGTTCTGAGGAGTCCGCAACGGCCCTCTCTCGCGATCCGATCCATGGCTGGCTTCCTGGCCACCATGAGAGGGGTCTTGCCATCCAGTCGATCGAGCGGCTTGTCCGACATCCCATCGCCTATGACTATTACAGCCTTCTGCGCCACGTGGTACTCCTTGCATGTCCTGCTGCTTGTTCAGATATGCCTTGGGGTGGAGTAGTTCTTCAGCAGGTAGTCCTTGAAGGCCCTGTAGTCGGTCTCCATCTCGTCATAGCGCTCGCTCTTGCGGTCGAGTCCCTCCAGGCTGGGGGGCACTGAAGGCTCAATTCCTAGAAGCGAGTGGATTTCCTCGGGAAACTTCGCCGGATGTGCAGTCTCGAGGCTGATTGAGGTTAGATCCCGGGCCGACGAATCTGTGTCGAGGAACTCCTCCAGCCCAGCCCAACCGACAGCGCCGTGTGGCTCCAGAAGCACCTCATGGCTCCTGTAGGCTTCGACGATCGTCCGGCGCGTTCGCTCGTCGTCGATGCTCACCCCGAAGAGGTCGGATCTCATCCGCTCCATGTCGGGCATCTCGATGACATTGCCCTTCTCGTCCATCCAGCCGCCGTATAGGTCGACGACCCGTGCGAAGTTCGAGGGATGTCCCACGTTCATCGCGTTGGAGATGCACTTCTTCGAAGGTTCTATCTTCTCATACCGCCCCGTCTCGAGGAATCGTGGTACCTCGTCGTTCTCATTCGTTGCCACGACGAATCGGGCGACCGGGAGTCCGGAGTGGAAGGCCAGCAAGCCTCCCATGAGATCTCCGAAGTTGCCGCACGGCACTGAGAATACGACGTTCTCGCCGCCGGCTATGTCCGCGAGTCTGGAAGCAGCGTAAACGTAGTAGACGGACTGTGGGAGCAGCCTCCCTATGTTTATCGAGTTGGCCGAAGTCAGGTTGAGATGTGAAAGTTCCGGGTCTGCAAATGCCTGTTTTACGAGTGCCTGGCAGTTGTCGAACTTGCTGTCGAGGGCAACGGTTGTGACATTCTCTCCCAGTGTGGTCATCTGCCTTCGCTGGCGCTTCGAGACCTCGTTTATCGGGAAGAGCACGACCACGCGGATTCCCTCGACACCAAGAAAGGCATGGGCGATCGCAGAGCCCGTGTCGCCCGATGTGGCCGTGAGGATCAGAATGTCTCTGCCGCGCTGTTTGGCGAGCCTTCCCAGGGCCCGGCCCATGAAGCGGGCCGCGAAGTCCTTGAAAGACGCGGTCGGCCCTCGGTCGAGCCGCAGAATGTGACGGTTGCCGTCGATGCGCTCCAGGGGAACGTCGAAATCGTATGCGTCAACGCAGATCTCGAGCAGTTCGTCACGTGTGAAGCAACCCTCGGCATAGGGTTCCAGGATGGCTGCAGCTAGCTCGGCATAGGTCATGTTTCGGGCGCCGCTGAGAAGCTCCCGGGGCATCTTCGGGATCGGCCTTGGCATGAAGAGCCCCCGGTCGCCTGCCTGCCCGCCAAGCAGGGCCTCCGCCAGGTCCACTTCCGGGACCCGGCGGTTTGTGCTGTAGTAGCGGGTCATCTCGGGCCTCCGTTCGGAGTGGTTACCTTTCGCGCAGCACGGATCAGCCCAGTGGTTTCGCGTGCGATGCCCCACCGAACGAGAACTCGGGCGGGACCGTCTCGGTGACGCGGCTGCTGATCGCAGAGAGGGCCTGGTCCAGGTCCGCAATGATGTCGTCTGGATGCTCGCCACCGACGCAGAGGCGCACCATGTTCGGCGGAATATCCGCCATCTTGCGGGCTTCCTCTCCCTGCTGCTGGTGCGTCGAGATTGCCGGAATCGTAGCCACCGACTTTACCCTACCGAGATCCGTCGCTCGCCAGATTCTCTTCAGAGCATTGAACATCTTGCGCGTGGGTTCAGGACCGCCCTTCACGCGGAAGGACATTAGATGTCCGTAGCGGTTGACCGGCTGACCGTACTGGGGGTCGTACTCGGCATCGACGAGGAACATGTACCGGCTGGCAAGCTCGTGAAGCGGGTGATCCGGAAGACCCAAGTAGTCCACCTGTTCCACGTCGGGATGCGACGCCAGGAACTCCGCAACTCGCATCGTGTTGCGGCTGAAGAGATCCACCTTGGCTCGCAGCGTGCGTACGTCGTTCAAGGTGAGGATGGCATTCATTGGCGAGAGGTTGGGACCGTTGTCTCTGTTGGGCAGCTGCTTCAGGTACGTTGCGAAGTCTGCCTTCATCTCGTCGGTTCCAAAGCGGGATACGATGTTCTTTCTTGCTATGACCGCCCCGGAAATCCCAAACCCTGACGAGGTGAGTGTTTTGGTAAGCGATTGTACGACGATATCAGCCCCGTGCTGGATCGGACGCATAAGAGCCGGCGTTGCCACGGTGTTGTCTATGATGAGGGGGATTCCATGCTCGTGGGCTATTTCCGCAACGGCTTCGATGTCGAAGAAGGCCTGACCCGGGTTGGAGGGGAGCTCGCCGTAGAGAAAACGCGTATTCTCATCGATCTTCGATCGCCATTCGTCGAGATCTGTGGATTTGACGATCCAGCGACACTCGATTCCCCGCTCCTGGGCCTTGCGCACCGCGAACTGCTGGAACGTTCCGCCATATACCTGGCAGGTAGCTACGAAGTTCATGGGCTTGGTTGGGTCCTTCGGATCGATGGCAAGGAATGGATCCGTAGCGCTCATGATCGCGGCCATGCCAGATGATGTAACCACGCATGAGGTCTCGCCGTCGAATCCGTAGCCTTCGAGCAGCGCGAGGGTGTTCTCGAGGTAGTACAGTGTGGGATTGGCTATCCTCGAGTAGCACCAAGTCGGTATCTGGTATGAGAGCGCGGCTTCCATCTCGTCCGCGTCCCGGTAGGCCTGGGACGAGGACATGTAGATCGGCTCGATGATGGAACCCTGATTGAAGTTGAGAGCTTCCTCGACCGTGTACAGTCCGTGGACCGCAATCGTGTCGAAACGGCACTTCTTCATCTCGGCAACGGCCGCGGCATGCTTGCGTGCTGCTTCCTTTGCAGCTTCCACGTAACGCTTAACCCCCTCGGTCATGTTGGCGTCAGCCATGGCTTCTACCCTCCGTTCTCTTCCGTCCGGGGTTCTCACCGGGGAAGAGTGGATAACCCTGGTCCTCTTTGACTACGGAGAGGACGAGGAATGTCTCCTGCTTCTCCACACCCCGAATGCCGGCGAGCTTGTAGCGGACGAGCTCGCGCAGGTGATCTATGTTGCGCACGACCACATGAAGCATGTAGTCGTACTGGCCGGCTACATGGAAGCACGTCCTGACCTCGGCAACGGCTCGCACACGGTCCTCGAAATCGTCGATCGACTCCACCTGGTGACGGTCGAGGGTGATGAGGACCATAGCCTGCACTTCCAGCCCAAGGCGTTTGGGATCCAGCACTGCCCGATAGCCCAGAACGACTCCCCGTTCCTCAAGGCGGCGGATGCGTTCGTGTGTGGTCGAAGGGGCAAGACCCACCTTGCGGGCGATTTCGCTGCTGGGCGCCCGACCATTGCGCTGAAGTTCGTCGATTAGTTTCCAGTCGGTGCTGTCCATCGCTTTCCTGGCGCACAGGTGAGGAGCGTGCCGGCTGCGAGCGCAGGCGGCGCGTCAGTCCCCACCCCCGGTGAGAAACCCATAAGGGACCCGCATAGGTGCCAGTGTAGCGGAGGATCTACGGAGAAACAAGACAGCTGTGGTAGATCGTACAATTTTCAGAACGACCTGTTGTGGAATCTCCCGACACCACGCTGTAGTGCCGGAATCGCGGCCGAACTCGGGCCTGTTTTCTCTTCCACCCGGCTTGCCCGTCGCAACGTGCCCTGAGGTGGATGGGCAGGAGGGCGGCGGCCCACGACAGTGCGGCGTGGGGCGCACTGCACATCGGGACCTACTGGCGCCGGTTGCCGACGGAAAACTGGGAGTCTCTTGCTACCCCTCGCAGTGCCAACTAGTTGCAAGATAAGCAGTTCTAATGAAGTACAGATGTAGTTACAGCTATAGAGAACTACCGTAGCCTGATACGATTGTTTGCCTGATGGCCCCCTTGCCGATACCTCCGGGTAGCGGCGGGTAACGGGACGCTTATCGTAGGGAGGGCACGATGGAACTCGAGACGTTGTCAGAGCAGGCACTCCAGATCATCCAGTCAAAGGGCATCGGTCGCCGTGGGTTCCTCAAGGTCTGTGCTGCGGTGGCGGCGGCCTTCGGCCTCCAGCAGTCGAAGGTCGCCGAGGGCGTGGCCAGGGCGCTGGAGCGGACCAGCGGCAAACCAGCAGTCATATGGCTGGAGGGGCAGGACTGCGCTGGTTGTACGATCTCCTTCACCGGAAGCCTCAACCCGCCGGCGGCACGAATCCTCCTGGACAAGATATCGCTGCGCTACCACGAGACCGTGATGGCGGCTTCGGGCTTCGTTGCCGAAGAGGCCTATCACGAGACCCTGGGAGAGGGTGGCTACCTCCTCGTGGTCGAAGGTTCCGTCCCGACCGCGGACGACCGCTTCTGCATGGTGGCAGGCCGGCCTTTCAGGGAGATACTCGAAGAGGCAGCCGAGAATGCGCTGGCCATCATCTGCGTCGGAGCCTGTGCAAGCTACGGAGGCATCCCCGCCGCCACGATCAGCAAGGGGGTGGGCGTCAGGGAGATCGTCAAGGGCAAGCCGATCATCAACCTGCCGACGTGCCCGGTCCATCCGGAGCATCTGGTTGGTACCGTGCTCTACTTCCTTGCGACCGGACAGGTGCCTGAGCTGGACGAGGAAGGCAGGCCCAAGGCCTACTTCGGTATGAACATTCATGAGAACTGCCGCAGGCGGGCCCACTTCGAGAACGGCGAGTTCCTGACCGACTGGAACGACCCTGCGCAGAAGGACTGGTGCCTGTACGAGAAGGGGTGCAAGGGTCCCGAGACGTACTCGGACTGTGCGATCCGCAAGTGGAACGATGGGATCAACTTCTGCATCGACTGTGGAGCAGGCTGCATGGGGTGTGCCGAACCCGGCTTCTACGACGAGATGTCGCCACTGTTCAGTAACGAATAGCGGCGCTTGGCGCTAGCTCATAGATGGCCGAGCGGGCGGTCTGCTGCGTGTGCAGGCACGGCCCGGGTCGCCAGGGGACGGTGGGGAACCGGAGGAAAGGAAAATGGGAAAGAAGATCACGATAGATCCCATTACGAGAATCGAAGGCCACCTCAAGGTCGAGATCGAGGTGGAGAACGGCAAGGTCAAGGATGCATGGAGCTCCGGCACGATGGCCCGAGGCTTCGAGGCCATGCTCACCGGCCGTGACCCGCGGGACGCACCCTATGTGACGAGTCGTTTCTGCGGGGTCTGCTACAGCGTGCACCAGTACTGCTCCGTACGGGCGCTGGATGAGGCCTTCGGGGCCGATGTGCCCTGGCCTGGGGTGCTGCTCCGCAACCTCGCCATGGGCGCACAGCACATCTACGACCACATCCTGCACTTCTACCAGCTGAGCGCCCTCGACTACCTGGACGTAATGGCCGTTGCACAGTACAACGGGAACGACAAGGACCTGCTGGCCGTCAAGGAGAAGATAGTCTCGCTGGTGAAGTCGAACGATACCTCCCCGCTGACGCCCCGCTACGAGCCAGATGAATACTGCGTGAGGGATCCGGAGGTGGTGACCACGGCCGTGAAGCACTACATCGACGCCCTGAAGATCCATGCGATAGCAAGGAACATGGGGGCGATCTTTGGGGGTCGCACACCGCACTACCAGAGTTTGGTGGTCGGTGGTTGTACACAGTACCCAGATATTAACATGGTTGCCAAGTTCCGGACGATGCTCGATGAAGTGGCCGCCTTCGTCCGGGACGTGTACGTGAAGGACGTCTTGTACTTCGGTACGGGGCCGTTGTGGAAGCTGGCGGAGATGGGACTCGGCGGCGGTCACTGGAACTACCTCTCCTACGGGAGTTTCGAGTTGGACCCGGAAGGCGGCAAGAAGGTCTTCAACAGCGGTGTCATAAGGAAGCTCGATCCCAAGAACCTCAAGGTGGAGAAGTTCGATCCTAAGAAGATCACCGAGGCCGTCGATCACTCGTGGTACAAGAAATCGAAGCCCTTGCATCCGTTCGAGGGCGAGCAGGTGTTCGATCTGGACAGGGGAGAAGCCTATTCCTTCGTAAAGGCGCCTCGGTACGACAGCGAGCCGATGGAGGTGGGGCCGCTGGCCCGGGCGTTCGTTGACAAGGATCCGCGGCTGCTGGATCTGGTTGCCAAGGGCGCAAAGCCCGGTGTCGTGGCACGCCATGCGGCGCGGGCGCTCGAGACGTTGCGGATGGTGGATGCCTGCTACCAGTGGCTAGATCAGCTGGAGAAGGAGATCGCCAAGCCAGGCTTCAAGATTCATGACACCGAGCATTGGGATCCTCCAGCAACCGGTAAGGGTGCCGGCTTCTTCGAGGCGCCCCGTGGCGCTCTGGGTCACTGGATCCGGATCAAGGACCACAAGATCGAGAACTACCAGGCGGTGGTGCCGTCGACATGGAACGCCTCGCCGCGGGATGGCAAGGGCAAGCGCGGGCAGTACGAGGAGGCGCTCATTGGGGCTCCGATCCCGGATCCGAAGAATCCGATCAACGCGGTGAGGATCATTCGCTCGTTCGACCCGTGTCTGGCGTGCGCAATCCACATCATCGACCCGCAGACGAACGAACTGAGGCGTTTTGTCGTGGAGTAGCACGGTTCAGCGATCACATCTTGGGCGGATGCTCGGATAGGGGGACAGAAGGGTATCGGCCAGGGGCCCGCGCGGCACGGCCTGTGTACCCTGGACTTCGTTGGCGCTCCTGCGGCCTTGGCGGCAAAGGGAGCGCCTTTGCATTGGACAAGGGTACGCGTCAGAAGAGGCGGCTGGGATCTGGATGAGCGATGTGTAAGGAAGATTCTACAGAGATTCACAAAGGGCGGCAGGTAGTGCTCGGTGTTGGCAACCTTCTCATGAGCGACGAGGGCTTTGGGGTTCATGTGGCCAGGCAGATGGAGAAGATGGATCTTCCGGAGGATGTAGAAGTAGTCGAAGGTGGCACTGACGGATTCCACCTGGTGGATGTCGTCCTTGGCGCAAAACGGCTTGTCATTATCGATGCTATTCGCGGTGGCGGAGAACCTGGCTCGATCTACCGTTTCGACCTCAGGGATGCCCCCGCCGCGCGACTGGGAAAGCTGGACTCGGCTCACCAAGTCGGGATGCTGGAAGTCCTGAGCCTGGCTTCCCTTCTGGGTGAGGTTCCGGAGACTACTTTCATCTGTGTGGAGCCCGAGAGCTTGCAGATGGGGATGTCTCTTACCGAGACCGTGGAACGCACGATACCGAGGGTAATCGAGCTCGTTCTGGAGGAGATCACCCGCAGCGGCAGCGAGCGCTGAGCCGTGTAGCGCTAAGGGCTTCCTGCATCCGGAGATGGGCCAGCAATGCACGAAGTGGGGATCGCTGAAGAGATATACCGCGTATGCCGGCAGTCGGTCGAGGCCAACGGCGGCGGCAGGCTTGCAAGGGTGAGAGTGGCAATTGGAGAGCTCTCCGCCGTCGAGCCCGATCTGCTGGAGTTTGCCTGGAGGGGTGTCGTTGCTGGTGGTCCGGACGAGTCGGCTGAATTGGTCATAGAGTGGCGTCCCGCGGTTCAAGTGTGTACCAACTGCGGTCACCGCACCGGAGGGAACCACACGGCGCGAGGTGCGTGGCTGAGTGTCTGTCCGCAGTGCGGCGGGCTGATGAGCATTGAGGGGGGCCGAGAGCTGGACATCATCGACCTCACGATCGAGGAAGGGGGTTGATCATGGGCAAGACGGTCGATGTGAAGAGCAAGATCCTGGCCGAGAACGACAGACTTGCACGGGAGATCCGCAAGCGCTTCTCTAGGACGAAGACACTTGTCGTCAATCTTATCTCCTCTCCAGGATCCGGGAAGACGACGTTGCTGGAAGCTACCGCCAAGGCGCTTTCGCCTAGGCTTAGGATGGCGTGTGTGGTCGGTGATGTAGCCACCGAGCGGGACGCCGAACGCTTGAAGGCCGCTGGCATGCCGGCCTACCAGATCCTAACGGGGGGTGCCTGTCACCTTGACGCAAGGCTAGTGAGCGATGCGCTCGATGAGTTGCACTTCGAGGATGTGGATCTTCTCTTCATAGAGAATGTTGGCAACCTGATCTGCCCGACATCCTACGACCTCGGCGAGGACTTCAAGGTTGCACTTCTTTCCGTGACGGAGGGCGACGATAAGCCCTTCAAATACCCGGCCATCTTCTCACGCGCGGCGGCTGCCGTGATAACAAAGGCAGATCTTCTCGCCCACGTGCACTTCGATCTTGGCAAGGTGCGTGAGGAAGCAAAGACGCTCAACCCCGACGTGGAGTTCATGGTCACTTCCGCCCTTGGAGAGCCGGGGATCGGGGAGTGGACTGCGTTCCTCGAGCAGCGCATGGCGTCTAAGAGGGCACAGGCCCGAGTGGGTTCACGTTAGCTATGTGCTCCGAGGGGAAACAGGTTGGCGGGACGACCTATGAGAAGCGGAGACGACTTCGTGTCTTTTTTACCGGACGCGTGCAAGGCGTTGGGTTCAGGCCTGCCGCGTACAGGCTGGCCAGGGACCTGGAGCTGGGCGGGGCCGTCTGGAACGATCCCTCGGGGGCGGTTGTGGAGATCGAAGGCAATACGGAGGCGGTTGAAGAGTTTCTTGCTCGCCTGCCAGGAGTGCTCCCTGCCATTGCAAGCATCGAGTCGGTCCGCTTCGAGGAGATGGAACCGTCGGGCTCATGGGATTTCGAGGTTCTCGAGTCGCGTGTTGGAACCGGTGCTCGAGGAAGCCTGGCACCCGATACGGCACTCTGCCCGGACTGTCGCCGGGAACTGGAGGATCCAGAAGACCCGCGCTTCCGGT
>CAYMBA010000023.1:0-24413 GCA_964388535.1 uncultured bacterium
CCATCCCGAACACGGAAGTTAAGCTCTTCAGCGCCGATGGTACTGCGCGGGGGACCGCGTGGGAGAGTAGGTCGCCGCCGGGAATCTCTTTGACATCTCCAAGCGATGAGGCGCCGGATCGGATGATCCGGCGCCTTTTTGTTTTTTTCCTCGAATTGACTAGGCGCACGAGTGAGCCGCAGGCTCGGATCTTGTTGCCTGGCGTTTCGCATTCTGGTAACCTCCATCGCTTGTTGGTTTCGATCGAGGTTGTTGGGATACGCCCTCGCGCCGGGGCCGCATTTTCTCCGCTTCGTTTCTTTTCCTCGGAGAAGCTCATAGGGGGTGCGAAGTGAAAGCGTACGATACCGCAAAGATCCGCAACGTCGTTCTGCTGGGGCACAGTGGGAGCGGCAAGACCTATCTGGCCGAGGCTCTCCTGTTCAAGACGGGAGTTACCAATCGGCGAGGTGATCCTTCTGCCGGGACTTCGGTGCTCGATTCTTCGCCCGAGGAGATGAAGCGGAAGACGACCATAAATATGGGCTTCGCGCCAATCGAATGGGATGGACACAAGATAAACTTTCTGGACGCGCCGGGATATGCGGACTTTGCAGGCGATGCTGAGGCTGCTCTCTATGTGGCGGACCTGGCCGTGATAGTCGTCAACGCGACCGCGGGTGTAGAAGCCGACACCGAGCGCTTCTTCGAGATGGTCCAGGCTGCAGGAAAGCCAGCGATCTTCCTAGTCAATCAGATGGACAAGCCGGAGGTAGACTTCAAGTCTGTACTCGGCGCCATCCGTTCGGAACTGAGCGACCATGCCGTGGCCATGATGCTGCCCATCGGCGCCTCGGATGCCTTCAAGGGTGTCGTCGATGTAGTGGCAGGCAAGGCCTTTGAATCCGACGGCAAGGGGGGCTCCAAGGCCATAGAGGTGCCTTCGGACGTTGCGGCCGAGATGGAAGAGATCCGCGGCTCCCTGGCTGAGGCTGCTGCAGAAACGGACGACTCGCTTCTGGAGAAGTATCTCGAGGGCGAGGGACTCTCGGCTGACGAGATTGCACAAGGGCTTCGCTCGGGAGTGCAGACCGGCAAGGTGTATCCGGTCCTGCCCGTGTCCGCCGAGACGATGACGGGCGTGGATCGTTTCATGAGGTTCCTTATCGAGTGGGCACCTGATCCATTGCACGCACCGGTGCCCAAGGTGAAAAGAGAGGGCAGCGATGAATACGAGCCGCTCGAGGTCAAACCGGATGGGCCGCCGGTCGCCTTCATCTTCAAGACGTATTTCGATGAGAAGCTTGGTGAGTACAGTGTGATGCGGATCTACTCGGGCAAGCTCGTCCCGGGCGACTACTACAACGCTTCGAAGCAGACGACGGTGAGGGTTGGTACTCTGTATTCCCTTAGGGGTAAGGAGCGCGTCGAAGTTGAGGCGTTGGTCTGCGGTGACATCGGAGCAGCCTCTAGGATCAAGAATGCCTCGACGAACGACACGATTTCGTCGAAAGACTTCCGTGTTTCGATAGAGCCGATCAAGTTCTCCGAGCCGCTTCACACAGTAGCCGTAGTGCCTAAGAACCGGGGCGAGGAGGAGAAGATCGCCAGCGGGTTCGCTCGCCTCCAGGAGTTCGATCCCACCTTGCGCGTGCGGGTCGATTCAGCCCTCCGCCAGACGCTGGTCAGTGGGCTGGGCGATCAGCACATCGATGTCAATATCGAGAGGCTGAAGGCCCGCACCAAAGTAGAAGTCGAGACGAAGCGCCCGAGGATCGCCTACCGCGAGACGATCAAGGGCCGGATCGACGATGTGCAGGGTAAGTACAAGAAGCAGACCGGTGGCCGGGGGCAGTACGGCGATGTGCACTTCAAGATCGAGCCACTTCCGCGCGGGGGTGGATTCGAGTTCGTGGATGCCATCGTTGGGGGCGTGGTACCGTCGAAGTTCATCCCGGCGGTGGAGAAGGGCGTGCGCGAGACGATGGCAAAGGGAGTGCTCGTGGGTTACCCGGTCGTGGACGTCAAGGTGACGCTGCACTTCGGTTCCTACCACGAAGTCGACTCCTCCGAGCAGGCTTTCAAGACGGCTGCCTCTATCGGCTTCAAGGAAGGCTTCATGAAATGCCAGCCCGTGCTGCTCGAGCCCATCATGAAGGTCGAGATCATCGTGCCCGAAGAGAATACGGGTGATATAATGGGTGACATGAGTTCTAGGCGTGGGCGGATCCTCGGCATGGAGAGGGTGGGCAAGAAGCAGAAGATCATGGCCGAGGCGCCCGAGGCAGAGCTTTTCGGCTATTTGGCCACGCTGCGCTCGATGACCCAGGGCCGGGGGCGCTTCCGCATGGAGATGTCCCACTACGAGGAAGTGCCCGCCGAGATTCAGAGCAAGCTTGTCGAGGCGCTCAAGCAGGAGATGGAGCAAGTCAAGTAGGGACTTGGCGGCTGGGGCCTCGGCGGCGTTTGGCTCGGGTAACCCGATAGCGCGCAGCCGGCCGATCGTGCTTTTCTCGAGAGGGGGGAGTCTATGAGCGGCCACTCGAAATGGAGCACGATAAAGCGCAAGAAGAGCAAGCTCGATGCTCAGCGCGGCAAGCTCTTCACGCGCTTGATCCGTGAGATAACGATCGCTGCGCGCGACGGCGGAGGCGATCCCTCGGCCAACCCGAGGCTGCGCACGGCGATTGCCGCCGCCAAGGCGGCGAACATGCCGTCGGCCAATATCGAGCGGGCGATAAAGAAAGGCACCGGTGAGCTACCAGGGGCTTCGTACGAGGAGCATTCTTACGAGGGCTATGGCCATGGTGGGGTGGCCATCATGGTGGAGGTGCTCACCGACAACAAGAACCGCACCACAGCCGAGATTCGTCACATCTTCAGCAAGTACGGTGGCAACCTGGGGGAGAACGGCTGTGTATCCTGGATATTCGAGCCCAAGGGTGTGATCACGGTTTCCAAAGACGCCGTTGATGCAGATCGACTCTTCGAGATCGTCGTCGAGGCAGGAGCCGAAGACGTCGATTCCGACTCCGACGACGCACACGAGGTCTATACAGCTCCGGCGGACCTGGAGAAGGTCGTACAGGCTCTCAAGGACGCGGGTGTGGAGATCATGTCGGCGGAGGTGACGAAGATCCCGCAGAACACGGTGATGCTGGATGAAGAGACGGCGGTGAAGCTGATGAAGCTCCTCGAGATGCTCGAGGATCACGACGACGTCCAGAAGGTGTACGCAAACTTCGACATCTCGAAAGAGACGATGGAGAAGCTCAAGGGCGCGTGAGAGCCCGGTCTCCGTCGGAAACAATCTCATGCCACCGGCCCCGGGGTCCTCCTCGGGGCCAGATCTGTTTCGAGCCTAGGCCGCGGTGCAAGCGGACACACAGCTCGGGGCTTGCCGGACTGCACGCAGGCTTGTACCTTGGGCCGTGCGGCTGGCAGTGGGCCTGATTGGCTGCAGACCCGCTGCTCCAGAGCCGGTTCCGTGCCTTGGCTGCCAGGGCGTGGGTCTTTCTGCTCGAGGGAGGTATGAGAAGGGTCCTTGGCATCGATCCTGGTTCCATCCGGACGGGCTTCGGCATCGTCGAGTCGAGTGGAAGCAGGATCTTTCATGTGGCCAGCGGTGTGCTTGCGCCGCCTCGGGGCAGCGCGCTGCCCCAGAGGCTGCAGTTCCTCCACGAGGGGGTTGCTGCCCTCATAGCAGAGCATTCCCCTGATTGCGTGGCACTCGAGGAAGCATTCGTCGGCGTGCATCCCCGTCCAGCATTGGTTCTTGGGCAGGCGCGGGGGGCGATTATTACGGCGGTGCTCTCAGCTTCGGTGGATCTATTCGAGTACCCGCCCCGAGCCGTAAAGGCTTCTGTCACGGGCAATGGCGCAGCGCGCAAGGAACAGGTCAAGGCTATGGTTATGCGCCTTCTGGACCAGGTGCCGGCATCACTGGCTACCGATGAAGCGGATGCCCTGGCGGTCGCGATCTGCCATCTCTGGCGTGGTGGCCTTAAGATCTCGGCCGTGCGGTCCAGCCGGGGTCTGCGGGGGTGAGATGATCGAGGGTCTTTCTGGGCGGGTCATGCGCATCGATGAGGATGCCGTCGTGCTTGCCGTAGGCGGCGTGTTCTTGCGCGTCAAGGTGCCTCGCCGCATGCTAGAGGCCCTCCCGGGAAACTTCACATCCGGAGCCTTTCCGCATCTTGTGCTCTCGACCCATCTCGTAATCAAACAGGATGCTTGGGAGCTCTACGGCTTTAGCAGCGATGTCGAGAGGGATCTCTTCCGAGTTCTTCTAGGGATCCCCGGCGTGGGTCCTAAGGTGGCCCTCTCGGTTCTCTCCCGGTTCTCGGCAGGGGAGATTGCGAGGGTCGTCGCTTCGAGCGATGTCTCGGCCCTCCAGTCAGTGCAGGGTGTGGGAAAGAAAACTGCAGAGAGGATCCTTCTCGAACTCTCCCACAAGTTTGCCAGTAAAGAGGCACACGGGTTCGTGCCTGCCGACGGTCCCCGGGCCGAGGCGGTCGAGGCGCTTGTGGCGCTAGAGATCCCCCGCGCGGAGGCTTTCATGCTGGTTCAAGAAGCTGCAGCGATGCTGCCCGAGGAGCAGCGTGGGGATGTTCCCAGGCTGGTTTCCGAGGCCCTATCGCGCTGGGGGCTGGCTCGTGGGAAGCGGCGGTGAGAAGACTCATCGGGCTTGGGTCTGCCCGGGCATCGTGTGGCCAGACTAGGCTGTGGCCTTGGATTCCTCGATTTCCTTCTGGGCGAAGGTGCCTCCGTCGTGAGAGAGCAGGCGCTTCTTGCCATCGACTAGGGTTTCTATGTGAACCGGGCGTGTCCAGATTCTCGCCAGGTTCTTAAGGGTTTCGCGTGCGAAGTTGAGATCCAGATCGACGCCGTAGTGCACGTGGCGGAGCAGAAGCTCGCTTCTGTTCTCGAAGTTACCATCGACGACCTCGATGACTGGTTCTCCCATGTTCGTAAGCATGAACAGCAGCTTCGCTTTGACCGTCTCGAAATCCCGCGCCTCGATCCTCGCCTCGCCCGTCTGTGGGTCCTTTTTGTAGGTAAAGAGCTTCTGCTCGTTGCACAGTTCTCGGGTGAGAAAGGCGTCTATGAAGGTAACATCGTTGTGGAAGCGCCTTACCTCGAAGATCTTTTCCCTTCCCAGACCGGCGCCCGTATCCCACTTTTGCCTCTTCTCAAGGTCGTCGCATCGTTCCCACTCCAGGCCGAAGCGTCCCTTGTCCCACCGCTCTTCTATGTCCTTCCAGATTGCCAGGCCAATCGTGTACGGATTGAAGCTGCCCGGGGGCATGCTCAGCGTTCGGGAGCAGTGATCGGCGTACGCGGTCAGGCCCGAGTCGGTCAGCACCTTCTCGGTCATGATCTTCGTGTGCCAGTATGAGGCCCAGCCCTCGTTCATGATCTTGGTCATCCCTTGCGGGGCGAAGTAGTAGGCCTCTTCCCGTATGATCGAGAGGATGGTTTTCTGCCAAGACTTAAGCGGCGCGTATTCGATCAGGAACTTGAGCACGTCGCGCTCCGGCTCTCTTGGTACATTCCGGCGCCGCTCCAGCTCCTCCTGGATCCGTTTGAGCTCGCGCTCGAGTATCTCGCGGGGGTTGATGAAAGGATCCAGGTACTCCTTGGCATGAAACTTGAGCCTGCTCAGATCGATCCGCCTGGGGTCTTCAGCCTCGTCCTGCTTCCGGGGCTCGCGGAAGACCGAGTATGGATCTATCAGGTTCTCCAGCGAGAGGGCGGCGTCTATGAACTGCTCGACCACGTCATAGCCCTGACGTTCCATGATCCTCGCCACCTCTGCAGCGTTCTGGCTCATCCGATCGATCATGTTCCGGTTCGTCTTCGAGAACCACACGTTGTTCTTGAAGAAGTCGGCGTGGCCGTAGACGTGCGCCATGACCATCTGATGGTCGACCATCTTGTTGGTTTCCATCAGATAGGCGTAGCAAGGATCGTTGTTGATGACCATCTCGTATATGTGGGCTAGGCCATAGCGATGGCGCTTCCTGAGCTTCTCGAAGCTCATACCGAAGCGCCAGTGCGGATACCTGATGGGGAAGCCCCCGTAGGCGGCTAGCTCGTTCATCTCGTCGCACGAGACGATCTCGAAGATCGTCTCGAAGAAGTCCAGGCCGTAGCTGCGGGCGATCTCCGCTATTCTCTCGGCTTCTTTCCTAAGTTCCGCTGGAAGCTTCATCTTCCCTTCCCAAGGAACTCCTTGATCGAGTTGTAGATACCCTCTCTTCCCGGGATCCTTGATGTGACCACGTTCTCCTCTTCGCCTACGGCCGAGCGAAGATCGTTTATGAACTGGCCGCTCCCATACGGAGAATCCACCTGGCCGTAGCCGAAGAGGTTGACCTCGGGTAGGATCTTCTCTTTGAGGATCTCGATGGCCATCTCGGTATCCCCGCTGCCCCAGTTGTCCCCGTCGGAAAAATGGAAGGCGTAGATATTCCACTCCATGGGCGGATAATCGGACTCGAGGATTCGGGCTAGCAGATCGTAGGCAGACGATATCTTCGTCCCGCCGGCCTCACGCAGATGATAGAAGGTTTCGCGGTCCACCTCATGGGCTTCGGCGTCGTGTACGATGTAACGTGTACTTATGTTCTTGTAGTTATGCGCCAGCCAGGTATCGATCCAGAAGGCCTCGGTGCGCACGATCTCCTTCTGTTCGTCGCCCATGCTCCCAGAGACGTCCATCAGGTAGAAGATGACCGCGTTGGTCCTTGGGCTGTAGCTCACTTTCCAGGACTTATACAGCCGGTCTTCTTTTATGGGCACCACGATCGGGTGTTCGGGGTCATACTGCCCGGATGCGATCAGGCGCTTGAGGGCCCGCTTGTACGTGCGCTTGACATGCCTCAGCGACTCAGGACCGGTGCGGCGTATGCTGCTGTAGCGTTCCTTCCGTTCCTCGATCTCTTCCCGGCCCCTGGGCTTGATCCGGGGCAGTTCCAGCTCCTCCCCGAGCATCTCTGCCAGCTCTTCCAGGGTGACCTCGGCTTCGAGCACATGCGGGGCCGGCTGGTCACCCGCTTGACCAGGGCCTGTTCCAACGGGGTCGCCTGGGCCTCCCTCGCCCTGCCCGACACCGCCCTGGTTCTCGCCGTAGCGGAAGCGGGGAATGGTTATCTCAGGCACGGGGATGGTGACGATGCGCCGACCGATGCGCCCGAGCATCTCGCGGTTCGTTATGAACTTGCGGAACTCCCTGCGGATGCGGCCGCGTACGATCTCGCGGAACCGCGAGTGGTCGCGTGTGATCCGCAGCATCGATGGAGTCTGTTCCCATCGCAGGATAGGATCTCGGTGCGTCGTTGCCATGACTACGAGGAAGGCTCCTCCCGAGCCAGGATCCCGGCGACATAGGTGAGGACGTCGCTGGCACAGACCTCGCAGTAGCCGTGGTTCTTGATGAGGTTGGCCTTGACGATGTCTATCTTCTCCTGGGCGTCCTTATCGACCACATGCTCGACCAGATTGGTCAGTCTTATCGAGTCCTTCCTGTCGTCGAAGAGCTTCAGCTCAAGTGCCCGATGGAGCTGGGCGTCGTCTTTGTAGTTGAACGTCTTACCTTCCAGCGCGAGAGTGGCTATATAGTTCATGATCTGCTGCCTGAAGACGTCCTTTCGCGACTCGTCTATATTGATCTTCTCCTCGATGCTGCGCATCAGGCGTTCATCGGGTTCCTCGTCCTGCTGGGTGTATGGGTTGCGTACCTTCTCCTTGCGTGTATAGGCGTTGACGTTGTCGATGTACTTGGCACACAGCCGGGTCATAGCCTCCTCGTCTGCGACGACCGCACGCATGACATCGTTCTTCGCCATCTTCCCGTATTCTTCCCGGACTATCTGCAGCAGCTCGGTGTAGCGCTTTCGCTGTTCCTCACTGGTTATGAGGGAATGGTGTTTCAGGCCGCTCTCGAGCTCGTTTATCACCATGAAAGGATTCACACAGTTGCCAGCGCGATCCGAAACGAGGGCGTTGGAGATCTTATCCTGTACGTACCGGGGTGAGATGCCTTCCATGCCCTCGTTCTTGGCTTCCTTACGGAGCTCGCGTACCTTGTCGCTCGTGTAGTCCTCCACTTTCTTGCCGTCGTAGAGGCGCAGCTTCTGGATGAGGCTTATGTTCGGATCCTTGGGTTCCTCCAGGCGCGTAAGCACCGCCCACATGGCTGCTATCTCCAGCGTATGCGGCGCAATGTGCTTGCCCCTGACACGATCGGGAGCAAAGTCCTTCTCGTAGATCTTCAGTTCCTGCGACAGCTTGGTGACATAGGGGATGTCGATCTTCACCGTACGGTCGCGCAGGGCTTCCATGAATTCGTTCTTCTGCAGCTTCCGGTACTCCGGCTCGTTCGTGTGGCCGATTATGACCTCATCGATATCGGTCTGGCAGAACTTCTTGGGTTTGATCTTATGTTCCTGCGTCGCACCGAGGAGGTCGTAGAGGAAGGCGACGTCCAGCTTCAGTATCTCGATGAACTCGATCAGCCCGCGATTGGCGATGTTGAACTCACCATCGAAGTTGAATGCGCGCGGATCGGAGTCGGAGCCATACTCAGCGATCTTCCGATAGTTTATGTCGCCCGTCAGTTCGGTGGAGTCCTGGTTCTTTTCATCCTTCGGCTGGAAGGTTCCGATGCCGACGCGGTCCTGCTCGGAGAGGATGAGCCTGTGTACCCTGACATGCCTGATGATCTTGTTCCAGTCGCCGCGGTAACGGTGGTTGAGCTCTTCGTAGTTTCGCCGGCAGAAGGGACACAGGTCACCTTCGATGAAGACCTCGTAGTCGGTATCGGTGGCCTCGTTGATGCTTCTGATGAGGTCTTCGCGCATCTCTGGAGGCACCAGATGGAGGGGTTCCTCGTGCATTGGGCAGTCTTCCCAGCGCTGCGGCTCTTCCTCGAGATTCATGCACCAGGAGAAAGTGAAAAGCATCCCCTCGGGTGTCTTGGAGTACTCCTCCAGACCCCGCTTCAGGAGTCGGACGATCGTGCTCTTTGCACTTCCTACCGGACCGTGAAGCAGCAGTACGCGACGCTCTGGTCCATAGCGGTGTGCTGCGGCCTTGAAGATGTTGACCAGCTTCATGAGTGGCACTTCGAGGCCGAAGATGGCGTCACGGCCGGCGAAGTCGGGGTCCTGGAAAAAGCGGTAGCGCGTTATCTCCTTCTTGAACTCGACGTACTTCTCAGTGCCGTAGGAGAGGATCATATCGTGGAGGCGCTGGAAGGCGCTGCGGGTGACTTTCGGATTGCTGAGAACGATGTCGATGTAGTCCTGGAAAGTGCCAGTCCAGTTGAGCTCTTCGTAGAGCTCGGGCTTCTGGCGGGTTGATACGAATTCGGAGATATCGATGCTGCCTGGCATAGCGGCGTGACCCTCCCCCTCGAGCTGCCCGCTTGGTTCGGCCGGGGCAACCTGCCCCCGTGCACTGGAGGGCAGCGCGAAGTGCCTCTGCTGGCGCGGCTTCCGCTTCAGGCGGCTGCCGCTGTTCCACCGGGCGCTTGCGCCCAGGCACCGCGGTAGTGGTCCCTGGGCGCCGTCAGCCTGAAGTATCGGCAACCTGCCGGAATGCCTTGACGGCGGCATCCCGCGTGGGCGCTCGTTGTGACAAGCACTTCCATGTGCTAGCCTGCCGGTCGGAACAGGAGGCGTAGGAGGGTAGCCTTGCAGACAGAGCGTCGAGACGTTGGGGGCGAGGCCCTGGATCCCAAGCCCCAGCAGGGCGAGAGCCCGATGGAAGTGGGCTTGCGGCCGCGCAGCCTTTCCGAGTTCGTCGGACAGGAGCGGCTGAAGCAGAACCTCTCTATCCTGGTCGGGGCTGCTCGGAAGCGGGGTGAGCCTCTGGAGCACCTCCTCTTCTATGGTCCTCCCGGGCTGGGAAAGACAACGCTGGCGGTGCTTCTGGCCGAGGAAATGGGCTGTGAGATAGTGCTCACGGCTGGCCCGGCGTTGGAGAGAGCGGGTGACCTGGTAGGGCTGCTCACGAGCCTGCCGGCGGGTGGAATCCTTTTCATTGATGAGATTCACAGAACACCCAAGACGGTGGAAGAGTATTTGTACAGCGCGATGGAGGACTTTCGCCTCGATATCATGCTCGACCGGGGACCAGCGGCGCGCTCGGTCAGGCTGCACCTGCCCCGCTTCACACTCATAGGTGCCACAACGCGCATAGGACTGCTGACCGGTCCGATGCGCAGTCGGTTTGGTTTCGTCGGTCACCTCGATTTCTATCCGCCTGAAGACCTCGCGAAGATAGTTCGCAGGTCGGCCGGGATCCTCGGCATCGAGTTGGAGGAGGGAGCCGAGGTGGAGATAGCCAGGCGCAGCCGAGGCACTCCAAGGATCGCCAACCGCCTGCTGAGGCGCGTCCGCGACTACGCTCAGGTAGCCGAGGTAGACGTGGTGACGCCCGAGCTTGCTCGCAAGGCGCTCGAGTTACTCCGCATCGACGATAGGGGACTGCACGAGATGGACCGGAGGCTACTCGAGGCGATAGTTCTTAAGTTCAACGGAGGCCCTGTAGGGCTGGGAACGCTCTCGGCCGTGCTCGGTGAGGAGGAGGACACACTCGAGGACCTGCTCGAACCCTATCTGATCCGGGAGGGATTCATCGAACGGACCCGCCGCGGGCGCGAGGCCACTGCGCTCGCTTACCAGGCCCTTGGGCTGGATCCGTCCCCAGGGAGACAGCCGGGGCTGCTGTGACCCCGAAAGCGCGGAGTCGCGCGATGAGCCGCGAGCCAACGAGGTCCTGGAACTCTCCCGCCTACGGGGGCGCAAATCATAGCGACGATCCCCTTGCCGAATACGACTACTTGCTCCCCGAAGACCTCATAGCTCAGCACCCAGCGGAGCCAAGGGATTCCTGTCGTCTGATGGTGCTCGACCGCAGCTCCGAAGGGCTACAGCATGCGCGCTTCAGCGACCTCCCCGAGTTCCTCAAGCCCGGGGATCTTCTTGTGTTCAACGATACGAAGGTGCTGCCCGTGAGGTTGAAGGGCCACAAGGTGCCAGGGGGTGGTTCCTCCGAAGTATTCCTTCTTGAGCCCTTCGCAGAGCCGGGCGTTTGGGAGGCCCTGATTCGAGTCCCCGGGCGTGCTCGCCCGGGACTCGAGATCCGGCTCGAGGGCGGCTGGCTTGCGCGACTAGTGGCACCCATGCCGGAGAGAACCTGGCGCGTCCGGCTGGAAGGGCAAGGGCCAGTCGAGGAGTTTCTCGATCGCCATGGGCATGTCCCTTTGCCGCCGTACATCAAGCGGCCCGAGCGGCCCGAGGACAAGCAGTGGTATCAGACGGTCTTCGCGCGGCGCAGCGGTGCGGTTGCAGCTCCGACGGCCGGACTCCATTTCACCGAGGACCTCATCCAACGGCTCCGGGCCGGGAAGGTGGAGATTGCGTACGTGACACTTCACGTAGGTGTGGGGACCTTCCGGCCCCTGGCATCGGAGGATCTGGCGCGGGGGCGGCTTCATTGGGAACGCTTCGAACTGGACCGAGAGGCTGCTGGGGCCGTAGGCCGCACGCGCGAGTGCGGCGGCCGGGTCGTGGCTGTGGGCACGACGGTCGCCCGTGTGCTAGAGACCTGTGGCATTCCTGGGGGGCTCGTGGAGCCCCGGGAAGGCGTCACCGACCTCTTCATCCGGCCTCCCTACCGACCCAAGGTGGTCGATGGGCTCATTACGAACTTCCATCTTCCCCGCAGCAGCCTGATCATGCTGGTAGCGGCTTTCGCGGGCCGCCGGAGGATCATGGAAGCCTATGCCGAGGCGGTGCGCCTTCGGTACAGGTTTTACAGCTATGGTGACGCGATGTTGATCCTGTAGGCAGACTGCGCCGAGTGGCTGCCTTTGGAGGGTTTCGTTTGGCCAGAGCCGAGAGGGTGAGTTTCGAACTGCTGGAAGGCACGAGCACTGGTCCGCGCCTGGGGATCCTGCGGATCAGGGGCCAGATCGAGGTGCCTACGCCAGCCTTCATGCCGGTCGGCACCTTCGGGGCGGTACGCACGCTGGGTGCTGAGGACCTCGAGTCGCTCGGCATCCCGCTCATCCTGGCCAACACGTATCACCTTGAGCTTCGCCCGGGCTCTGAGCTGATCGCGCGTCTGGGTGGGCTGCACTCATTCATGTCCTGGAAGGGGGGTATCCTGACCGACAGTGGTGGCTTTCAGGTCTACAGCCTGGCCCGCATGCGCAAGATCCTTCCTGAGGGCATACGGTTTCAGTCGCACATCGATGGCTCCTATCACTTCCTGGGCCCGCACGAGGCGCTGCTTATACAGGCGCGGCTTGATAGCGACATCCGGATGGTCCTGGATGTGTGCACGCCCTATCCTGCTCCGCGCGAGCAGGTGGAAGCAGACCTGGAAACGACACTGCAGTGGGCGGAGGCCTCGGTTTCCGCACGAGCCGAGCTGGCCGCCAGGGGCTACCCGGAAGGAGCGGTCTTCGGGATCGTCCAGGGAGGGGTCCACGAGGACCTGCGACGTCTTTCGGCACGCCGGCTTGTGGCCCTTGATTTCGACGGCTATGCTCTCGGCGGCCTTTCGGTGGGCGAGCCACCCCAGATGCGGCGCCATGCGATAGAGGCTACTGCGGACGTGCTCCCTGAGAGGAAGCCTCGGTACCTCATGGGCGTTGGCACGCCGCTTGAGATCGCCGAGGCTGTGCAACGGGGGGTGGATCTGTTCGACTGCGTGCTTCCTACCAGGAACGCTAGGAAGTCGACGGTCTATACGAGCGAGGGCCGTTTGGTTCTCAAGAGCGCCCGCTTCTCCGAGGATGACGGCCCCATCGACCCGGCGTGCGATTGCCCGGTCTGCCGGCGCTATTCGCGAGCCTATCTCCGTCACCTCTTCCAGGTGGGCGAGTACCTGGCCGGGAGACTGGCCACGCTTCATGTGCTGTACTTCTACGAGAGGTTCATGGAGGACTTGAGGGAGGCGATCCGGAACGGCTCGCTGCCGGATTTCGTCGATCGCGTCCGGGCCCTCTACGGCGGCCCGGAAGAGGACTGAGGGGGAAGAGGATGTTCGAGTTGGCTGCACCCTTGATGACTGGGGGCTCTGCACAAGGGGGACAGGCCGGCGGTGGGGGCGGCTTGCTCATGCTGCTGCCGCTACTCATTGTTCTGGTCATCATGTACGTGCTCATGATCCGGCCCCAGCAGAAGCGGCAGAAGGAGCACCAGGAGATGCTTGCCTCGATCCGCAAGGGCGACCGGGTGCTGCTTGTGGGTGGGATCATAGGTGACGTGATGGACACAAAGGAGTCTGAGGGCCTCGAGGTGCTGGTGCTTAAGATTTCAGATGGCACGAAGGTCGAGGCGTCCCGTGGCCACGTCCAGCAGATCCTGAAGAAGAATCGCTGAGTCTGTTCGGCCGTGGCAGGCCCGCCTGACGGCGCTGTGGCCCGGGGCGGCGGCCCTCGGTTGGGAGAGGCTGTTCGTGAGGCTGATCTTCATGGGCACACCGGAGTTCGCGGTGCCGGCACTGCGAAGACTGACCGAGGCCGGCAGGGTTCCGGTATGTGTCTATACACAGCCTGCGCGGAGGAAGGGGCGTGGGCTTGCCAAGGCCGAGCCGCCGGTTGCTACCGAGGCGAGGCGCCTGGGACTTGATGTCAGGCAACCCGAAATCCTACAGACCCGATCCGAGCTCGCCCACATCCAATCTCTCCGTCCCGACCTCATAGTAACCGCGGCCTATGGCAAGATCTTCCGGAGGCGCCTACTCTTTCTCCCCCGGCTTGGCTGCATAAACCTGCATCCTTCCCTGTTGCCCAGGCATCGGGGCCTTTCCCCCGTGCAGAGGGCCATTCTAGAGGGTGATGCTCTCACGGGGGTCACCGTCTATAGGATGACCGAGGGCGTCGACTCGGGTCCGATCATCGCGCAGCGATGCGAGCCTGTGCGTCCAGATGACACCGGCGGCAGCCTCATGGCCAGGCTCGCCGGAATCGGCGCTGAAGTGCTCGTGGAGGCGGTTTCGGCGCTTGAAAGTGGATCGGCGTCAGCAGTAGAGCAAGACGAGAACCTGGCTACCTATGCGCCAAGGCTGGAGAAGCATCACGGGCTCATCGACTGGAGGCTTCCCGCCGAGCACCTTTGGCGGATGGTCCGGGCCTTCCAGCCCTGGCCGGGTACCTTTACCTTCCACGGTTCCCTGAGGGTCAAGGTTCTGGCGGTTGAACCGGAAACGGCCTCCTTGCGGTGTGGGCGCCCGGGGGAGGTGCTGGCCATAGAAAGAGACACCTTCGTTGTGGCCTCACTCCCTGGCAGCGTGCGGGTGTTGGAAGTGCAGCCGGCTGGCTCGAGGGCGCAAAGTGGGGGAGCCTTTGCGCGTGGTAGGCGCCTGCGCCCCGGCGACTTCTTGACGGGGGAGCCGAGTTCTCCTTCTTCCCCTTCTGCAGGCTCTCTCTGAGGTGGCAAGTGCGCGCTAGTGTCAGAGGCAGCGATGCTAGGAGCCTGGCTCTGCGAGTGCTCGTCCGGAGCGACATCGAACGTGTCTCGGCAGATAGCATCCTCGGCCCGCTGCTGGCTCGGACCCGCCTGGATTCCAGGGACCGCAGGCTTGTCACGATGCTTGTGCGCACCGTTCACCGCTGGCGCGGGAGAGCAGACGCCGTTCTGGATGCCCGACTTACAAAGGGGCTTCGCTCCCTGGATCCGGTCACTCTCAATGTGCTCCGGATTGCCTATGTGCAACTGTTCCACATGGACCAGATCCCTCCCCACGCAGCAGTTCACACGGCGGTGGATACTGCATGGAAGAACTCTGGCCCGGGGAAGGCCCGGCTGGTCAACAGCGTCTTGCGGGGGCTGTTGGCCAGGCGACCCGGCCCCTGGGACTGGAAGGACAGGCGCCCCGTGGAGCGTCTTGCGGCGGAGCTTTCACATCCGGTCTGGCTGATCGAACGCTGGTTGCGGCGGTGGGATGCGGAGACCGTGAGGCGTGTTTGCGAGTGGAACAACGGGAACCCCGAGCTGCACCTGCGGCTTTCACCCGGCGCCGAGCGCGCGAAGGTGGAGGAGGCCTTGAGGGCTGAGGGTCTCACCGTGCATCCAGGAGCGGTGTTACCCGAGGCCTTGCGGGTCACCGGGAACCTACAGGTTGCGCGCCATCCGCTAGTCCTCGATGGGAAGGTGACGGTCCAGGATGAGAGCCAGATGATGGTGGCCAAGCTGCTGGGGGGAGGAAGAGGACCTGTTGCGGATGTGTGCGCTGCCCCCGGTACGAAGACCGCCCAGCTGGCATCTGAGTCTCCCGATGCCCTCATCGTAGCCATGGACGCTAAGCCCAGACGGCTCCGCAAGGTGGTTGAGACTGCTCGTAGGCTGGATTTGGAAAACGTGCAATGCGTTTCGGGTGATGCCACCCGCCCGCCCCTGCGGGGAGCCCTTGGGCGCGTCCTGGTGGATGCACCCTGCACTTCCCTTGGGGTCCTGCGCAGGCGCCCCGATGCCCGCTGGCTGCGTTCGCCAGGAGAGATCCCTGATGCGGCTTCACTGGAGCGGCAGATCCTTCAGGCAGCTTCGGGTCTGGTTGCCCCAGGTGGCCTCCTGCTCTACAGCGTCTGCACGCTTGAGCCCGAAGAGACCGATGAGGTCGTCGAGGATTTCCTTTCACGGAATACCGACTTCTCGAGAGCGCAGCTGCCGGAGTGGGTCCCCGAAGAGGTGCGCGCTGGAGAGGGAACGATCCGCGTCATTCCAGGTACCCTTGGAATGGAAGGTCTGTTTGCATGCTTGATGAGAAGGACGCAATAGGCCCAGGCGACCAGGGGAATCCTTTCGCGAAGGACGTCCCTGTTGCCGGTGGTGACCGCCGCGCGGAGGTGCAAGGCACGCATGGGCACGGGAGGGGACTCCGTGAGGACGGGGCAGCTGAGGAGAAACCGGAGCCCAAGGAGGAATCTCCATCGGGCGGCCGGGAGGGTTTCCGCGGAGGTCGGCTTCTTCACCTGGTGTTTGCTGCAGGAGGGGCGTTGTGCGGGCTCCTTTTCTTCAACTTCGTTCTTATGCCCCTTTTCGTCCGCCATGGCCAGGAGGTTGTCGTACCTGACCTGGTAGGCCGCTCGAAGCAATCCGCGGAGCAAGTGCTGCTCGAGCGGAGCTTGGTGCCGGGGGCTCTCGTTTTCGAACACAGCGATTTCGTGCCGCGGGGCCTGGTGTTGAGGCAGGATCCGCCCCCGGGTTTCAGGGTCAAGAAAGGTAGGCGCATTTCCCTCGTAGTGAGTTTGGGGCGCAAGGGGCTGGTAGTTCCCCAGCTCGCGGGTGAGGCCTTGCCGCACGCAAGGTTCCTGCTCAGGAAGGAGCGGCTGGATCTGGGCGAGATCGTGACCGTGCGCGGTGGGGGCCAGGACCGAGAAACTGTAGTTGCGACAAGCCCAGCTGCAGGAATGCACCTAGATGAGGGTACGAAGGTGGACCTGCTTGTGAGCCTGGGCCCGCTTCCGGTCCGCTTCCTCATGCCGGATCTGAGGGGTCGGCCCTTGCAGGAGGCAAGGCGCTTGCTCGAGCGCAACGGCTTCGAGGTGCACTGCTCCCGCTACTGGAAGGGCAATCAGGCCAAAGAGATTGTGGCCGAGCAGATGCCAAGGCCAGGGTTTCCCGTGGAGAAGGGCTCACGGGTAGACCTGATTGCAGGGCTTGCCCGGTGAGTCTATGGCTAAGAACGGCCGCGATAGGAGTGTCAGCGTGGAAAAGGGCAAGAAAGCCGTCCGTCCCATTCCTGAAGGGATTCAGATTGCGCCTTCGCTGCTTTCTGCCAACTTCGCTAGGCTTGCCGAGGAGATCCAGGTTGTGGAGGCAGCCGGGGCTCGAATGCTTCACTTGGATGTGATGGACGGTCATTTTGTACCCAACATCACCTTCGGTCCCCCGCTGGTGGCCTCCGTGAGACGGGCAACGGATCTGTTTCTCGACGTCCACCTGATGATCGAGGATCCCCTCGGGTTCCTGCCCGCTTTTCTCGATGCTGGGCCCGATCTGGTTAGCCTGCACGCGGAAGCACTGCTGGCGAGAGCCGGTTCGGTTGAGGAGGCCTTGCGTGCACTCGGCGAGGCCGCAGGCGTTGTTCACAGCAGTGGTGCCGGCTTTGGAATAGTGTTCAAGCCAGGAACGGATCCTGCGCCCTGGATCGAGCGCGCGGGGCCCTGGCTCGACCTGGTGCTGGTCATGACGGTGGAGCCCGGCTTCGGGGGGCAGGCCATGATCCCGGCGCAGGTGGAGGTGATAGGCCGTGTGGCGACTCTCCGCGAACAGGCTCGCGGCACGTACAGGATCGAGGTCGATGGAGGTGTCACAGCCAAGACGGCGGCACGTTGCGTCGAAGCCGGTGCCGAGATCCTCGTGGCCGGGGCGGCCGTCTTTGGGCAACAAGATCGCAGGTCCGCTATGAGGGCTCTCCTAGAGGCTGCAGAGGGTGCGGCTCGGTCGTGAATGCAATGCGGGGCGGCGCCGCGGGAGCGAGTGGGGCAGCAGAAGGACCTCGAGCGTGCGGATGGAGCAGGCCGGCAGGCTTCAGGGTTTGTTTCGAACTTGAAACCTCCCCCTGTTGCATGTAGACTTCCCGCTTTGCGAAATCGATCGCTGGAGCGCACCGGATGTTCGAGGCACTGGCAGGCAAGCTGGAAGGCGTATTCTCGCGACTCCGCGGAAGGGGCAAGCTGACGCCGGAGAACATCCACGAGGCCATGCGCCAGGTGCGCCGCGCGCTCCTCGAGGCGGACGTCAACTACAAGGTGGCCCGCCAGTTCGTTCGCTCCGTGGAGGAGCGCGCTGTCGGCCAGGAGGTGCTGCGCAGCGTCACGCCTGGCGAGCAGGTCGTCAAGATCGTTTACGACGCGCTGGTAGAACTCTTAGGCGGGGAGGCGGTCTCCCTTGCCGAGAGCAATGAAATCCCGACGAGGATCCTCTTCGTCGGCCTCCAGGGCTCCGGTAAGACCACGTGCGTCGCAAAGGTGGCGACCAGGTTGAAGGCCAGGGGACGTGTGTGTCTCCTGGTGCCGTGCGACGTGCACAGGCCGGCTGCTGCGGATCAGCTGCGCACTCTTGCTGAAGCTGCTGGCGTTCGGTTCTTTGAGCCGGGCGGGCTGGACGACCCGGCGGCGATTGCTAGACGGGCCTGGGAGCATGCCCGTTCCATTGGCGCTGACTACTGCCTCGTCGACACGGCTGGGCGTTTGCAGATCGACGAGGAGATGATGCAGGAGGCCGAGCGCATAAAGGAGGCGCTCGAGCCTCACCAGACGCTACTGGTGGTCGACGGCCTGACGGGCCAGGAGGCGGTGTCCGTCAGCCACAGTTTCCACGAGCGCCTGGGCATAGATGCGGTTGTGCTGACGAAGATGGAGGGCGATGCCCGAGGGGGGGCAGCCCTCAGTGTCCGGGCAGCCACAGGGGTGCCGATTCTCTTCGCGGGCACCGGCGAGCGGTTGGCTGACCTGGAGACCTTCCACCCGGCGGGGATGGCGTCGCGCATCCTGGGCATGGGTGATGTGGTCGCTCTCGTGGAGAAGGCCCAGCAGGCCGTCGATCTGGAAGAAGCCGAGCGGCTCCGCAGGAACCTTGAGCGAAACCGGCTGACACTCGAGGATTTCCTGACGCAGCTGCGCAACATGAAGAAGATGGGCCCGGTCGAGGAGCTCGTGAAGCTCATCCCCGGGCTTGGAGCAAGGCTGGCTGGTCAGATTGGCGTTGACGATGCTGCCCTTCGGAGGACGGAGGCGATCATCCTGTCGATGACGCCGGAGGAGCGCCGCAGGCCGGAGATCATTGACGGGTCTCGGCGGCGCCGCATCGCGAGGGGGAGCGGCACTAGCGTTCAGGAGGTCAACAGGCTGCTGCGCGAGTTTGCCCAGATGCGGCGCCTATTTGGCAAAGCCAAGGGCAAGAGACGCAGGCTTGCGCTATTCTGACACGCGCTCGAGCCCACGGGTGTGTGTCCCCTGCGCGTGAGCCTACTGCGGGCGTCCGTTGGAGTTTGGTGGGCGTGGCCGCGGGGTGGGCCAGGAGCGAGTGGAAGCCCTGGGCAGGGCGGTCGTGCTCGATGGAGGTGTGGTTTGGCGGTCGTAATCAGAATGCAAAGGGCCGGGGCGAGAAACAGGCCGTTCTGGAGAATCGTCGTTGCCGACTCGCGCAAGGCGCGCGACGGGCGGTTCCTGGAGAAGGTTGGCTACTACGATCCGGTTCCCGAGAAAGAGGTCATCTCTTTCGACTGGGAGAAGATCGAGAAGTGGATGAGCCGCGGGGCGAAGCCCTCCGAGGCGGTGAGAAGCTTGATGAAGCGCGCTAAGGCTGCGGGTGGCTCCGTCGGAATGGCCAAGGTCTCTGGTGACCAAGGGGCAACGTCCGCCCAGACTCCCTCGACCCCCGCTCAGCAGGGATCGGCTGAAGAGCCGGCTCCGGGAGCTTCGGGCGGTGAGGCGCAATAGCTTCGCCCGGGCGGTGTTTGGTGATAACCTTCTGACCCGGGTTTGGTGGTGGTTCCGATGCTGTGGCGGGGAGTGTCCGCCTCAGCGTGTTTGCCGCGAGGCGAGTGGGACAAGCGGTGTGCAGAGCCCACGGGGGACTGTGCCGGCTGGCGCGGGAGGCGCTTGCCCGGTGCGGGCGACCCTTGAGGCGCAAGCAAGGCTGAGTCCGGTAACCCCGGTGTGCGAACCGAGGGATTGAAGGCTCCGGGTTCGGGGCACCGGGAGCGGGAGGGAAGAGGCGAGCCATGAAGGAGCTGATCGAGTACATCGTGAAGGCGCTTGTGGACCGGCCGGAGGAGGTTGATGTCCGCGAGGTGATAGGTGAGAAGACCACCGTCTACGAGCTTCGGGTTGGGGACGGAGACCTGGGAAAGGTGATTGGCAAGCACGGCCGCACCATCCGGGCGATAAGGACCCTTGTGTCTGCGGCGGCGACGAAGCAGAACAAGCGGGCAGTTCTGGAGATTCTGGAGTAGGAAACGCGAGTGCGCTAGGTGCCGTTGGACACGGCGGCTGTGAGTCCATGCGGCTGCCCCGGGCCTCATTCTAACCGACCAGGTGTTCCCTACTCTCGTTCGAAGCAGGGGGTGAGTGCCTTGTCTTCGTCAGAGGAGACGTGGGTAGCGGTCGGTCGGATCGGAAGACCATATGCACTGCAGGGTGAAGCCGTTGTGCATTGCTACGGGGATGGCAGGGCCCGATTCAGGCCAGGGGCTGTAGTCTCTGTCGTCACCAGGGCAGGCAGATTGCGGGCCGTTGTGAAGGGCTCGAGGGTAGCCGCCGGGAAGTTGATCGTTGGCTTCGAGGGAATAGAAACCCCTGAAGCCATCGGCCGCTGGAGGGGTTGCTCGGTCGAGGTGCGGGCATCGGAACTGCCGAAGCTGGGGGAGGATGAGTATTACCACTATCAGCTGATCGGGCTTGCGGTCTATGGGGCTGATGGCGCTTACGTCGGGCGGCTTGAGTCGATAATCGAGACCGGGGCCAACGATGTCTACTGCGTCCAGGGCCCCTTCGGTGAGGTGCTTGTGCCCGCCACAAAGGACGCCATCGAGTCAATCGACATAGATGCGGGAAGCATGAGGCTGGCCGATCTGGATGGCCTGTTGCCCGAAGCGCGCAAGGAGGGTCGAGGCGGGTCAGCGGAGGGCACTGAATGAGGTTGCCACCGGGGTTCGCGGAGGATCGGAGGGCCGCGGAGCCGAAGGTGATTTTCCGCGTGCTCACTGCCTTCCCGGACCTGCTGGGTGGCATGAGTTCCGATGGGGTTGTTCGGATAGCTCTGGAGAGGGGTCTGATAGGCCTCGAGATCGTCAACCTCCGGGACTACGCAGAGGATCGGCATCGTTCCGTTGACGATTACCCGTATGGGGGTGGTCCGGGGATGATCCTCAAGGTTGGTCCCGTCTGGAGGGCGCTCGAGGCACTGCCAGAGCCGAAGATGCCCCGGGAGGTGATCCTGCTTAGCCCTCAAGGGCGGAGGCTGGATCAAACGTTTCTGGAGGACCGTGCCCGAGGAGGCGAGTACGTTTTCGTGTGCGCGCGCTACAAGGGGGTGGATGAGAGAATCAGGCAGTTTGTGGACATCGAGGTTTCGCTCGGCGACTTTGTAATCGCAGGCGGCGAGCTGGCCGCCATGGTGATCATAGAGGGGATTTCGAGGCTGATTCCTGGGGTCCTGGGGGATTTGGACTCGGCCCTGGGCGATAGCTTCTCGAGCGGCATACTGGACTGTGCCTACTACACACGCCCGGAAAACTTCCGAGGCCTCTCAGTGCCCGAGGTCCTTCTGTCGGGCAACCACGAGGCCATTCGGGGGTGGCGGCGCCAGAACGCGCTTCTCCGGACGCTTGAGCGCAGACCCGATTTGCTCGAGAAGGCAAGGCTCTCCGAGGAAGATCTAAGTTTCCTGGAGCGGCATGGGTGGAGGCCCAAAGCCGACCGGGAGCGCGGGCATTCGGACGCGTGACTACGAGAGGAGTGAGGAGAGAATGGACGTCTTCAGGAACATCGAGGCGCCTTATCTGAAGAAGGACATCCCACAATTCGGCCCAGGCGATACGGTGCGTGTTTCCGTGAGGGTTGTGGAGGGCCAGAAGGTTCGTACCCAGGCTTTCCAGGGTGTCGTACTCGCCCGGGGTGGCACAGGTGCCCGGGAGACCTTCACAGTTCGGAAGATCTCCGAAGGGGTTGCGGTCGAGAGGATCTTCCCGCTTCATTCACCCAACATCGAGAAGATCGAGGTGGTGAGGCGAGGCCGCGTGCGGCGGGCGAAGCTGACCTACCTGCGCGGGCGCAAGGGCAAGAGCGCGCGCATAAAGGAGTTGGGTAGGGACCAGCAGAAGAAGATCGAAGCCCGCGAGGAAGAGGCACGGAAGCAGCAGCCTGAGTCGGCTGGCGAACCTGCTACGGACGAGAGCTCGGACTCGGGAGAGGCTTAGAAGTCCCGCCCCGTGCCCAGGGAGGCAGCGGCAAATGGTGGGCTCTCGCCGCAGCGCTCGGCCCCATAGGCGCTTCGAAGCTGCACTGAGGCGGAAGGGCTATTCGGTAATCGCAGGGGTGGATGAGGCGGGCAGGGGTTGCATAGCAGGCCCTGTGGTCGCTGCGGCTGTCGTCCTCCCCGTGCGGGTGCCGCCGGGGCTGGACGACTCAAAGCGGCTGACGCCCCAGCGACGCAGTCATCTTCTTGAACTCCTCCGCGAGGCCGGCGCGGCTATCGGGATCGGCGCAGTAGGGCCTGGAACGATAGACCGGATCAACATTCGCGAGGCCTCCTTCGAAGCCATGCGCCGGGCTATTGCCCATCTTCCGTCTCCTCCGGAGGCCCTCTTGGTAGATGGTTTCGAGATCCCCGGACTGGAGATCCCGCAGCGGCCCCTGATCAAGGGAGACCAGCGCTGCCTGAGTGTGGCCGCTGCGAGCATAGTGGCCAAGGTGTGCAGGGACGAGATGATGATTGCTCTGGGGCAACGCTTCCCAGAGTACGGCTTCGAGGTGCACAAGGGCTATCCGACCCGCGCCCACTTGGAAGCCATTGCCCGCCATGGTCCGCTTCCCGTCCACAGACTAAGTTTCACGCCCGTTCGGCGTCTGGCCACGGTCTCGGGTGCCCGCCCTAGGCCCGTTGCAGGCTGAGGTCCCTGAAAGCGCCCGGTGGGCCTAGCTCCGTCGGCGCAGCCCTTCGTGTCGATTCTTGCTCATGCTCCCTCTGGCATGCGGCTCGCTTCTGTGCTGCAGCAGAGTATGGTCGTGCTGCCAAAGTCTTCAGTGCATGGGGGCCACGGGATGACTGAAACGCGGCGCATGCGCCTTGGGCGCTTGGCAGAAGATGCCGCCGCAGCCTTTCTGCGGATGGAAGGCTACGAGGTCGTTGCGCGGAACGTGCGCTGTGGGCACCTAGAGGTGGACCTGGCTGTCCGGCGCGGGGGGACCCTGGTCTTTGTCGAGGTGCGTTTGCGGACAGGGGCAGGGCATAGGTACCCGGAGGTAACTGTGGGCCCCAGAAAGGCTGCTTTGATCCGTACGGCTGCCGGCCGCCTTCTTGCCGAAGGGAAACTTAGCGCGGCCCCAGCGCGGGTCCGCTTCGACGTCGTTGCCCTTGAGCGGGGTTCTTGGGGGCTTCGGATTCGTCATCTGCCTGGCTTCCTTTCCGTTCCCGGTTCCGCCATCATCCCCTAGTGCTAGGCCGCTGCGTTGACACTCCAGTACACCGGTGCTAGCCTCTTTGGTTATCTTATCTGGCGTCAAACGTGGCAACGCTGCTGTCACGGAGCCGGACGCGTTGTGCATCACTCACCAACATGGTGGATGGGATGAGTGGTCAGGGTGGCTCTAGCGACGGCCTCGCCCGTGACCTCGCCGATCGCCTTCTGCGCGGTGAACGCCGGGCCATAGCACGGGCGATCTCGCACGTCGAGGACGGAACGCACACGGGCAGGCGCCTTCTGGATATCATATTCCCCCGCACGGGGAGAGCTCGCAGGATAGGTGTCACTGGCCCGCCTGGTTCGGGCAAGAGTACTCTCGTCAACGCCCTCGCCGGTTGCCTCAGGGAACGGGGTGAGCGCGTAGGTGTGCTCGCCATCGATCCGACCAGTCCCTTTACTGGCGGGGCGATTCTGGGCGATCGGATTCGGATGCCGCGTGCCTGCGGCGACGAGGGGCTCTTCGTGCGCAGCATGGCCTCGAGAGGGAGCCTCGGTGGCATTGCCGCCAGCACGTGGGAGGCCACCGAAGTTCTCGAGGCAGCGGGCTTCGAGTGGGTCATCGTAGAGACGGTCGGCGTGGGCCAGAGTGAGCTCGAGGTGGTCGAGCTGGCTGACACGAACGTGCTTGTCCTCGTGCCCGAGTCTGGTGACTCGGTTCAGGTGATGAAGGCAGGAATCATGGAGATAGCCGATGTCTTCGTCGTCAACAAGTACGACCGAGAGGGTGGGGACCGGCTGATCCGTGACATCGAAGTGACCATGGAGGTAACCGGCTGGAGCAGGGACGGGTGGAGGCCACCGGTATGCCCCACGGTCGCCGTGCGCGGGGAAGGTGTGGACGCACTGCTCCAAAGGATAGAGCAGCACCTGGAGTGGCTCGGAGGTGACGAAGAAGCGCTGGGCAGAGTGAGGCGCTCGAAGCTGAGGCGGCGCATGAAGGCCTTGCTGGAGCGTGCGGTCCTGGAAGATGCCTGGAGCCGCAGCAGGCTCGATGAGAAGCTTGAGGAGGCGCTCGATTCCATCGCGCGGCGGGAGATCTCGCCGTACGCGTGGGTCGAGTCGGTGCTGGGGGAGGTCGAGACACCCGGCTCATAGCGCGGAGCCCGGGAGCACCCCAGTTCCTCTAGGCTCCTTTGGGGGTAGCGATGGAAGAGAAGATCCGCGTACTGGTAGCCAAGCCCGGCTTGGACGGGCACGACCGCGGTGCAAAGGTGATTGCAACA
>CAYMBA010000024.1:0-24028 GCA_964388535.1 uncultured bacterium
GCGCAGATCTCGAGCATCTTGACAAGCAGGCTCGGTGTGTTCTCCGACGGTATGAGATTGAAGCACCGCCTCTGCCGCCAGAGGTTGTTCTGGATTGTACGCTCCGCGAGATTGCGTGCCTTCTCGGAGAGTTCCATCGTCGTGCCTCCCTGAAGTGCCCTGGAGCAGCCCTGCGCCGGGCTCATAGCCCCTGAGGCTCGGCATGCCCGGCGCTGCGGCAACCCTTTGCATGCTATTGCCCGAACCTCCGAGGCTAGCACAGACCAGCAAGTAGGGTCGAGCAGCGGATCCGATGCGGGTGTGCCTCAGGGTAGCCAGTAGTCCGCCGGGTAGAGGCGCAGGATACTCGTGCCCGGCTCAGCTGCTTTCATGTACGCCTCGAAGGCATCGACCTGCCTTCTCGGGCCTATCAGGAAAACGATCCGGTCCCTGGCCGACTCGCCCTCCGTTCCGCGGAGGCCGGGGAGGATCGGGGCCAGCACCGGGCCGAGCCGCTCGATCACGCGCTCCAGCAACGCGCGACGGGCCTCCTCTGAGCCGGCGACATAGCCGTTGTGGGGTATCCCGCTGCGCACCAGCTCGACGGCCTTGCGGTGGAACGCTTCCATGATCTCGGGCGTCAGTCCGTCGGCCAGCTCCGCTGCCGCTATCCTGCCTCTTGCCAGTGGGGGGCCCGCGCCGCGGTAGTCGTCGAAGAGACCGGCCAGGGCATAGTCGAGCCACTCGGGGCGTGCCTCCTGTGCTGCTTGGGAGAGGATTCCGGCAACGAAACGCAACGTAGCCGTGGCATCCGAGCAGCGCTCGGCATAGTAGCGCGCAAGGCCGTTGCGCGGTCCATAGCCTACACCGTTCGAATAGGCTAGCCCTGCGGCCCATGTGCGCATGAAGAGCCCATGCGGACCGCCGCCTGCATAGAGCCGCGCGGCGAGGGCATCTATCAGGCGCTCCTGGTCGGCCTCTTCATAGGACGCCAAGTGCCTGTTCGAGACGATGACTGCGTTCGAGCTCGATTCCATAAGTAAGGCTGCTACGCTAGGGGGCGAGTTGGGCGAGAGGTCTGCTCCGCGTGCCGAAGCATTGCTGGCAATCAGGTTGCGGTCCCGCGGTGAGAGCTCTGCGGTCCCTGGTGCTGGGGCAAGGTCCTCGGATGCTTCTACCAGGCTTCCTATCGCCCCCGCACAGGCTGCAGCTGCCTTCGCCAGGCCGTCGGCATCGGTACGATTTGCGGTGACGAGCACCCGTGAGGGGCCTCTCGAGATGATCTGCGCGAACAGGCGTTGCATCTCAGCCGCTGTTTCAGTGGGGCTGCGCTGGAGGTCATCGAGGGCCTCTTCTACCAGGGCGTCTATCCGCTCTGGCACAGACGCCGGTTCCATAGAGGCAGTCTCGGAAAGAAGCCTCTCAGCGAGTCCCTCCAGCAGCTTCTGTGCCTCTGGGCTCAGTCCGTCTTCCTGTGATGCGTGTTCCTTGATTCCCAAGAAGGCTTCTCGGATGGCCGCGGCATTGTGGGGTTGCACGGAGGTCACTCGCCACAGCCTCTGCTCGATGCCTTTGGCATCACTAAGCCCTGGCGGCTCCTTCAATTGCCAGGCCAGGCGCTCCATCCAGTGCTGCTGAGTGAAGATGCTGGTTGCCGCCAGGTACTCGGCATCGAAGCCATAGCGGTAAGACATCGCAGGGTTGCGAGCCCAGAACTCCTCCGCTCCCAAAGGCAGCCGCGACAGGCGTGCCTCCTCGCGCTCCGCTATCTGGCGCAGGCGGGGAATCACACTCTCTGGAAAGCGAAGGGAAGCCTCGATCAAACGCACAAGCCAATCTAGCGCCCTCTGGGTCTCATCCGGCCCCAGGCCAGAAGCAAGAAGGCCCAGCTCGACCCTTCCGGGGCGCTGCTCCGGAGGCGAGGTCGAGAACGCCGCCCAGCAGCTTCGGATCTCCATCTTGAGCGCCCGCTCGACCTCGTCGTAAGCAATCCAGCCGCCTTCCGGATCCGGGGCGCCCAGCTCGGCAAAGGAGGACTGAAGCAGTGGCAAGAGGAAAAGTGACTCTCGAGGGAGGCCTCGCAGGTCGTAGAAGACCCCTACTTCGGCCGTGGTTATTCCTTCGAAGCGGCTGATGCAGAGTGGCACGGGCTTGCCGCCAATCTCCAGCGTTTCCACCGAGGTCTGGATGAAGTCGTCAGGCACCATCGGTGGGTCGGCCATGAAGGATGGCTGGGACACTAGAGGGTTGGCTGAATCGAGTGCGGCTTCGATGCGCTGATCTTCTGCCTGGAGTCGCCTGAGGGCTTCCTGCAGGTCCTCTGTTCCCATGCCCTCTGCGAGCCTGTGGGCCTCTTGCTCCAAGCGCTGCTGCCTGTTGCGTTGGATCCGCTTCGCCTCATCAGGGTCGGGGCGCGCGGCCAGAGCGAAGGGAGGTTCGTTCAGCCGGCACTCCTCTATGACTTCCTTCCACGGGTTGCCCGTTTCCATTTCCCGCTCGAGCGCTTGGACCTCTGTACCAAGGAGCAAATCCCTATCGAAGCCGCCCATGCGCTCGAGGAGCAGGCAGTGCGTGAACCAGAAGTCGCCCGTGCCGCGGAACCCAAAGCCCGGAGGGGTCTCTGTGATCTCCCTCAGCGATCGCTCGAGTGCTCTTAGGGCAATTCCCATCCGCCTGTTGAACTCCGAGAGATCCTCGCTGCCCGGCTCGAGCGATGCGAGCCACCGTAGCCGCTCCGCTACGATCCAGCGCACCTCTTCTAACGCTTCCGCTCGAGCGAGCTCTGGACCGGATGCCTGAAGCCACAAGGCCGAGGGGTAACCTTCAGTCTCCATCATGGACCCGTGGACCGAGACGATAGGAAGGCGCGTCTTTCGCTTACGACGATCTACTAGGTCTTCGTAGAGATACGAGGACTCATCCCCTGCGAGCACCTGCCAGAGCAAAGAGGCACGGAACAGGAGCCTAGGTGGTACCTCAGAGCCCAGGGCTGGCCACACGAGAACAGCCGGGCTGCTCTGCTGTGCGCTCTCGGCGGGGTAGGGAAGCAACACGGGATTGCGGTGCTCTGGCGGGGTTGGGTCAGGGAGCCTGAGTGTTCCGTGGGGACCGAGCCACTCGAGGCGCTCCAGGGTGTCATCCGGCGCAGCCAGCTTATCCAGCATGGCACCTGTTTGCCGCAGCATCGCCTCGGGATCTGCGCTCCACGGCAGTGCAAGGACGATGCCCATTCCTGGTCCAGGCCTGTAGTAGCGGCTGTGGAAGGTCCTGAGCGCTTCTGGCCGCAGCTGACGCAGCGCTTCGGGTCGGCCCCCGGACTCGCGTGCCATGGGATGCGAGGGCCCGTAGGCCAGCCTGCGGGAGTGGCTCCAGAGCAGCGTGCCCGGCTTCTCGAAGGAACTCAGCATCTCGAGGTACACAGTACCCTTTTCCTCGAGAGCCAGCGTGTCGGTGCCGGGGACGGCCTTTGCACCGAGATGCCAGACCTCCCGGCGGATTTCTTCGTCTGTGAAGTCGGGCTTGATCAAGCTGTCGAGGAACTTGAACAGCAGCCCGGCGAAGGAATGTGGGTCACCCGCGGCGTTTATGTGATAAACCGTCCTATCGCGGGCGGTGAAGGCCGAATGCGAGCCCAGGTTCATCTCCTGGGCGAGGGCTGAAGCCTTCGCCTTCCTGCCCTTCCCCAGAACCAGATGCTCTGTTGCGTGGGGCTCGCCGGCATCGGAAGGGGGTATCGTCCGGAACCAGATCAGTGCCTGGGGGACGGCGTCGAAGTGGAGGACATCTATCGTAGTGCCGGTGGGCACATGTTCGAAGCGCGCCCCCACAGCCGTGCTGTCGCGGACGTAGCGGGCGACGGCCTGCAATGGTCCGATCGTTGCCTCTCTGCACAGAGACTCATAGAAGCCTGTCACTTCCATTCGCACTCCCGCCCCCGGATGCGGGGCCATGGCCTGAAGTGGTGCAGCCGCAAGCGCTGCGTGGGCCAAGACCGCGGCCAAAGCACACGAGGCTCCGCCCCAAAGTAAGTCGAGCCAAACCCGGTTCCTCCTGTGCCCGTGTGCTCGCACGAAGCCTCCTCATCGCTTGCTGAACTGCGGTCCAAAGAGAAACCAGCCAGGCGAAAGGCCAGAGCCTGGCTTCTCGAAAGCCGCAGTCTACATGGGTTCTCGGGCGATTGTCATCCGTTCGCTTACTCCTGTCGGACTCGAAGGCTTCCATTCGGGCCCGCGTTGTTCCATACTCGCTTGCAACCTCGGCGAGTACTGGCGTCTGACGCAGGAGACACGATGTTCGCATCCACTCGCACGATTCCGCGGTCCGGCCCGAGCTCGGTGGCCGCGTGGCTTTCACTCTGGCTTCTCGGCATACTTCTCTTTGGGGCCCCGGCCGCTTCCGAGCCGCCGCGGCTGATCGGCCCGGCCGAGCCCCCGGGCGGAACGGTCACCCTGCCGCTCGAGATGGCATGGACGGCGGGAGGAGCGGCGGACGAGGAGGACTTCTTCGACGAGGAGGATCAGTCGCTGCTCCTCGGGCGGGTCGTCTCTGTGACCGAGGATCCCTCGGGCAACATCTACCTGCTCGATACACAGCGCAACGAGATCGTCGTCCTCTCGCCCGAGGGCGCCTTCCTTCGCTCCATCGGAAGGCGCGGCGAGGGCCCGGGCGAGTTCACCGAGGCACTCTCCGTGGCCTGGGCGGGCAGCCTGCTCGCTGTGGCCCAGGTCGTTCCGGCCCGCATCGTCCTCTTCCGCCCCGACGGTGTGCCAGCAGGCGGTTTCCCGGTCGAACTGCAGATAGAAGGCGCAATCGGAACCCGGGTGATGCTGCGGGCGATGCAGTACTCACCCGCAGGGTTCGTCTTCGGTGTCATGCGCCAGGGCTTCTCCAAGGGTGTCATGTTCCAGACCGAGGCGCTCGCGGTCTACACACCTGAGGGCCGGCAGTCGGCCGTGCTGGCACACCTGCAGAGGGAGCGCAACCTCGCCCGTGACGGCTTCCGGTGGGTCGAGCGCGACGACGGGCCCTTCATGCGCCGCTGGGCGGTCGCCCAGGACGGCACGGTGTATCTGTGCATGGACTTCGACCGCTACGAGATCCATGCATACGGCCCGGACGGTGTGGAGACGGCGATCTTCGGGCGCGCGTATGAACCGCTCGAGCGCAGCCGCCGGGAGATAGAGCACATAGAGGAGCTCTTCGCAGCGCGAGTGCGGGGCAGGCGGCGCATCAAGTTCACGAGCGAGATCGAGCAGTACCACCGTGTCGTTGAGAACGTGGTCGTGCGGCCGGACGGCGAGATCTGGGTGCTTACGGGACGCGGGAGGTGGCGGCCGCCTGAGGGAGTCGCACGGGTCTACGATGTCTTCGACAGGAAGTACCGGTTCATCCGCCGCGTCCAGCTGCCGCTCGAGGTGGACCTGTATCGCGATGCCGTCTGGGTGTTGCGCGACCGCATCCTTGTTGTGACGAACGCCATGCCCGGGCTCGAAGACGACGAAAGCGGCGGGGAGGAGACCGTCGAGGTGAGATGTTACCAGATGGGTGAGCCGTGAGCGGAGTGGGCGCTCCGGTCTCCGCTGTGACCGAGGAGGTGGCTCGTGAAGTCGCGCGTGTGCTCGATGCTTCCGCTTGCCGTCTGGCTCGCGCTCCCGTGGCTCGTGGCTGCAGGTTGCCGCGGGGGATCGGGCGCTGAAGGAAACGGCCAGGCGAATGCCGGGTCGGACTCGCTGATAGCAGCAGAAGCCAAGAAGCCCATAGCCGTCGATGTGGCCGAGGCCCGCCGCGGGGAGCTGATCCATTCGGTCGTGGCCGAGGGGGTGCTGCGGTCGCGCCGGCGCATCGAGATCCGCACGGAACTTACGGGCATCGTCGATTCACTCGCAGTCGATGAAGGCCGGCGCGTCAGGCGCGGCGATCTCATCCTCAGGCTCGATCAGCGCGAGTATAAGGCCGCACTCGAGGAGGCCCGGGCCAGGCACCTGAGGGCCCTTGCGGAGCTCTCGGTCAGGCTCGAGGCCGCCGATGAGGCTGCAGGCGGGGAGCAGGTCCGGGCGCTCAGGCGCCGGCTGGAGGAGCTCGAGCGGCGCTTCGAGCGTGGTGAGATCGATGAGGCGGCTCTCGAGTCGGAGCGCCTGGCCGTGGAACTCGAGGCGCTGCGCAAGGGGCTCTTGCGCAAGGAGGTGCTCGAGGCCCAGACGGGCTTCACCGAGGCCCGCGCGGCCGAGGAGCGGGCGCTTCTCAACCTCGAGCGCACCGAGATCCGCGCTCCCTTCGATGGTGTCGTCTCAGGCATTGAATGTGTCGAAGGCGAGAAGGTCTATGCCGGCGGCACGATCTGCACGCTCATAGACACCGGTCAACTCGAGGCCGTCATAAACGTGCTCGAGTCGGACCTGGGCTCACTGGCCGTGGGCTACCCGGCCCTGCTCACGATCCCGGCCGCCTCGGTCACGCTGCCGGTGCGTGTCAGTGTGGTGAGCCCCGATGTGGACATGGAAAGCCGCACGTGCCGCATCCTCCTGCGCTTCCGCAACGAGAACCCGAGGATCCGCCCGGGCATGTTCGTGCGCGCGGAGATAGCCACAGAGGTGCTGCCCGGGCGGCTGCTCGTGCCGCGTGAGGCCGTGCTCGAGCGCGAGGGCCGGCCGCTCGTCTTCAAGGTCTCCGAGGGGAAGGCCGAGTGGGTCTACGTCGGTACCGGCGCATCCAACCAGACCTTCATCGAGATCACCGACGTCGCACCAGGCCAGAGCCTCGAAGCCGGGGACCTCGTCGTCGTCTCCGACCACCTCACCCTCGCGCACGACGCCGCCATAAAGGTGCGCCGAAAGGTCCAGCCCGAGGATCCCTGGCACGAGCACTTCGAGCGCATAGTCCTCGATCGCTCCGGGGGGCCCAAAGGCGAATGATCCGTTCCGCCGTCAACCGTCCCATCGCAACGGCGATGGCCTTCCTCGGCCTCGTGCTGATAGGCGTCGTCTCGGTGCGCCGGATTCCGGTGGACCTGCTGCCCGAGATCAACTACCCGCGCCTGACCGTGGTGACCGTGCTCGAGAACGTAGAGGCCGCCGACGTCGAGCGCCTGGTCACGGTACCGCTCGAGGCCGCGGTCAGTTCGCTGCCCGGTGTGAGGCGTGTGGAATCCCACACGCGCGAGGGGCTCTCGACGATCACGGTCGAGTACGACTGGGGCGAAGAGATGAACTTCGCCGCCCTGCACCTGCGCGAGGCACTCGACCGCGTGGTCTTCCGCAGCGACTTCCCGGAGGAGGCCGAGCGGCCCCTGATCCTCCGCTGGGATCCGGGGGCGCGGCCCATAAGCATCCTCGTTCTCGAGGGCGAGAAGCCCCTGCGCGAGATCACCGAGTTCGCCGAGCAGGTGCTCAAGCCGGCCCTCGAGCAGATCCACGGCCTGGCCCAGGCGGAGGTGGTGGGCGGCCTGGAAAGGGAGATCAGGATCGAGCCCGATCCGGAGCGCATGAGGCTCTACGGGCTCTCGATAGACGAGATAGCCCGGGCCGTGGCCTCATCGAACGTCTCCTTCCCCGGCGGGAAGGTACGGCAGGGCCCCCTGCACCTCTCGCTGCGGATCGTAGGTGAGTTTGCGAGCGTGGATGAGATTGCCCAGACGGCGATCCGCAGCACTCCGACGGGCACGATCCGGGTCGGCGATGTGGCGGATGTCATAGACGGCACGAAGGAACCCGAGGGCATGACGGTCTTCCGCGGCCGCGATGTGGCTTCGCTCCTCTTATACAAGGAAGTGGGAGCAAACACCGTCAACGTGGCCCGCGAGGTGGACCGCGTGCTGGGGATGCTGCGCAGGCAGTACCCGGATTTCTCCTACACCTTCATCTACAGGGATGCGGAGTTCATAAGCGCAAGCTTCGAGGGGCTGCTCCAGAGCCTCGTCGTGGGCGCCGGACTTGCGTTTCTCGTACTCTTCCTCTTCCTGAGAGGCGTTCGAAGCCCGCTGGTGGTGGGGGTCTCGATACCGGTCTCCATCGCCGCCACCTTCGGCTTCCTGTACCTGGGGCGGGTCAATCTCAATCTGATGTCCCTGGGCGGGCTCTCGCTTGCAGCCGGTATGCTGGTCGACAACGCGATCATCGTGCTCGAGAGCACGGCGCGGTGGCTCGAGGAGCGTAAGGCCGGTGTCTTAGAGGCGGCCGTCTCGGGTGCGAAGGAAGTCGGCGGGGCGGTCCTGGCCTCGACACTCACGACAGTCGCCGTCTTCTTCCCCGTCGTCTACGTGCCCGGTGTGGCGGGTGAGTTCTTCCGCGACCAGGCGCTCACAGTCACCTTCTCGCTGCTCGTCTCTGTGGCCACGGCGCTCCTGCTCCAGCCCGCGCTTTCGGCGCGTCTCCTGGCTGCACCCTCCGGGCCGCCGCAAGGCCTCTCCAGGGTGACCCTCGCTGCGCACGAGCGCCTCTATCGCACCTACCACGCTGCACTCGAGTGGGCCCTGGCTCACAAGGCCGCCGCCCTCTGCGCGATAGGTGCAATCATAGCCGCCGGGCTGCTGGCGGGCTTCTCGCTGGAGCGCTCCTTCCTGCCGGCCCGGCGCACCGGGGACCTCTCGCTCTTCGTCGAGCTGCCGGCGGGCACGCCGCTCGAGCAGACGCGCGAGGTGGCGGTGAGGATAGCCTCGTGGCTCGAGGCCCGCCCCGAGGTGGCCTCGACGTTCCTGCAGGTGGGTACGACCGAGCGCACGCTGGCGGCGGTGAAGGAGTACACCGCACCGCATACGGCACGGATCCGGTTCATCCTTCACCCGCGCTATGCCGGGCTGCGCGAGGTGGAGAGGCTGAAGCACGAGGCCGCCGAGTACATGGCGGCGCTGCCGGCTCTGGAGTGGTCGTTCAGGGACGAGGGCATAGGGCTGAGGGAGATCCTGGGTGCCGGTGAGGCGCCGTTCTCGATAGGCGTCACGGCCGAGCGGCCGGAACTGGCCCTCGATGCAGCACGCCGGGTCTTCGAGGCCCTCTCCGGGCTTCCCGGGCTGGTCGATCTGCGGATGGACCGCGTGCTCGGGACACCGAACATCGTTCTGCGCGTCGACCGGGAGGAGGCCGTCCGCAGCGGGCTCGACCCCGAGGTGCTGGTGCGGATCCTGAGGGACCGGATCCGGGGGGTCACGGCCAGCACCTTCAACGAGTCGGAGAGGCGCGTGGACATAGCCGTCAGGCTGCCCGAGTCGTGGCGGAAGGACCTGGACGCCGTGCTCGATGAGCCGATCGAGGTGCGCGGGGGCAAGATGGTGGCCCTCTCGCGCTTCGTCCACGCAGAGACCGAGGTGCCCGTGCGCGAGCTGGTGAGGCTCAACCAGCAGCGGATGATCCGGCTGAGCGCGGGGGTGGAGGGACGGCGACTCGATCGGGTCATGAAGGATGCCCGCGCGCGGATAGCGGCCCTCGGGCTGCCGCCTGAGGTGCGCGTCGTGGAGGGAAGCGAGCGCCGCGAGGTCCAGCGAAGCTTCAAGGAGCTGGGCTACGCCTTCCTGCTCGCTGCTCTCATCGTCTATATGATCCTTGCCGCCATGTTCGAGTCGTTCCTCGACCCACTGCTCATAGCCGCCGTGCTGCCTGCCGCCGTAGCCGGCGCGGCCGTGGCTCTTGCGCTCTTCGGGCAGTCGGTCAACGTACTCTCGCTGATAGGGCTCATCGCCCTTGCGGGCATCGGGGTCAACGACGCCATCGTCAAGACGGACGCCATGCGCCGCTTCGCTGCTGCGGGCATGCCCCTTCGCGGTGCGGTGCTCGAGGCAAGCAGAGTGCGCTTCAGGCCCGTCGTCATGACCTCTGTGACGACGATAGTCGGCATGATTCCGATGGCCGTCGGCCTCGGAAGCGGCGAGCAGCTGCAGCGGGCGCTTGCGCTCACCATCATCGGTGGGCTTGCGATCTCGACCGTGCTGACGCTGTTCCTCACACCCATCCTCTATGAGGCCGCCCACGGGCGATCGGGCGCGCGGGAGGGCGGGCGATGATCCTCGAACGGCCGCTCAGGCGACCCGTCGCAACGTGGGTCGCATTCGCGGCCTTCGTCGTCCTCGGCCTCTACGCCCTTCCCAAGCTCCGCATCGAGTCGATGCCCGAGGTCGAGCTGCCGAGTGTGACCATACAGACCACCTGGCTGGGCGCCTCGCCGGAGGCGGTGCAGAGATCGGTCAGCGTGCCCATCGAGGAGGCCGTCCGCCGGGTCCATGGTGTGGAGGAGGTGATCTCGCGCAGCAGGCCCGGTGAGTCCATCGTGACGGTCTCTTTCAGGCGCGACGTCGATCCCGAGTTCGCGCGCCTGGAGGTGGCCGAGCAGGTGGGGGCGATCGCCCGGAGCCTGCCGCCCGGTGCGGAGCATCCGAACATCACGGCGCACGTGCCCGAGGAGTTCTCCGTCGGTGAGTTCTTCACCTTCTCCCTCATCTCGCCGCTTCAGCCCGACAGCCTGAGGGAGGAGGCCGAGCGCTGGGTGCTGCCCAAGGTACTGGCCGTAGACGGTGTCGCGCATGCGGAGATCCAGGGCGGCGCGCGGCGGATCCTCAAGGTCGTACTCGACCGCGAGAGGCTGCGGGCATTCGGGATCCGCGACACCGAGGTCTTCTCCCGCATTCAGGCGCTGGACGACATCGAAGCCGGCGGCTGCGCGCGCGTTGGGCCGCTGGAGGCGTTCGTCACCATACGCGATTCCGTCACGGTCTCGGCCCTCGAGCGGGTGCCTGTGGCCCGCCGCCAGGGCCGGCTCATCCGGCTGGTTGATCTGGCCGAGGTGCGCTGGGACCACGAGGATCCCACCTGGCTCGTGCGCGTCAACGGCAAGAACCAGGTGCGGGTGGTGGTGGACAAGCGAAGGGGGGCCAATGCAATATCGGTGGCCCGGAGGCTCAGGCAGCGGCTTCCCGCGATAGAGGCCCAGGCGCCCTTCCCGCTCGAGTGCGAAGTGGAAGACGACCTGGGACGCAAGCTGGAAGAGAGGATCATCGATCTGGTCGAGCGCTCGGTCGCCATCCTGCTGCTTCTCTTCCTCCTGCTGCTGGTTTCCATCGGGAGCCTGCGGCTCTCGGCAACCGTAATAGGCTCGATTCTCCTGGCCGTCCTCCTGAGCATGAGCCTCTTCTACTTCACAGGTGTTTCGGTCAACTTCATCACCATAAGCGGCCTCGCGCTCTGCTTCGGCATGATCCTGGACAACAGCATTCTCGTGCTGGACAGCGTCCACAGGAGGCTGGGCGAGGCGGGCGGCCCGGCGGGTGCGCCTGCACCGATACCGGCAGGCCCCGATCCCGCCGAGCCGGCCGCGGGCGCCGCGCGACGCGCAAGCCGGCGGATCAGGCTCGTGGCCGAGGGGGCCTCCGAGGTCGCCTTCCCCATTGCGGCTACGACACTGACTACGATAGTCGCCTTCCTCTCCTTCCTCTTCCTCTCAGGCCGCCTCGCGCTCTACTACGTGCCGCTCGCAGTCGCTGTGGCTGCAGCGATGGGAGCCTCCATCGTGGTGGCGCTTCTCTGGATGCCGGTCGCCCTCGATACCCTCTGGGTCCGCAGGAAGCACCTTGCTACCCCCGGCGGGGCGAAGCAGGAGGGGCCGCACCGGCGGGCTCGGGCCGGCGAGCGGTTCGAGGCCTTCGTCCGCTGGACGCTCAGGCACTGGTGGCTCGTCGTACTCCTGGCTGCAGCTTCGCTGGCCGGGGGAGGGTATGTCTATGCCAAGAAGGTGAACAAGGGCGGCTTCTGGAAGATGCCCGAGCGCGAGAAGCTGACCATGTGGCTTCGGATGCCCGAAGGCACCGACATCGTCATGACCTACGAGACGCTCAAGCGCTTCGAGCGCGAGCTGCTCCCTGTGCCCGAGGGCATACGCGTACAATCGACCGTCATGCGCAACTGGGGCAGGATCACCGTCGACTTCGACGACGAGATGATCGTCTCCGAGTACCCCTTCTTGTACAGGGCCCGCCTGATAAACCTTGCCGAGAAGATGGCTGGCATAGGCGTCTATGTGATCGGCTTCGCCGAGGAGTCGTACTTCAAGGGCCTCATGCACGGCTTCGGGCTCAACTCGATCATCGAGATAAGCGGGTACAACTCGGTCGTGCTCGACAGGCTGGCCGAGCAGATGGCCTCCATCGCCCGCCGCAGCCGCCGGGCGCAGCAGGTCATGGTGCTCAACGACCTGCGCTATGCCTATGCGCCGCAGGAAGAGACGGTGATCCGTATAAGGCGCGACAGGCTCGGCGAGTATGGCTTGAGCGTCGGGGATGTCGTCCGGCACCTCAGCCGGCTTCTGGACATCGACTGGCCGCGGAGCATGTTCATCGAAGGTGAGGTCGTGCGCGTGGTCTTCAGTTTCTCGGACGCCGAGGACATCGAGTTCGAGGACATTGCGGGCAAGAGCATACGCACGCCCGAGGGCAAGTGGGTGCGGCTGGGTGATGTGCTCGAGCTGGAGAGGCTCCCGATAGAAGGCACCATCACGCGCCGCAATCAGCGATACAGCAAGTTCGTGACCTGGGAGTTCGTGGGCACCGAGAGGATGCGCCTTTCGTTCATCTCGAAGGTGCTCGAGAAGGTGCCGATGCCCTACGGCTTTACAGCCGAAGAGTATGAGCGGAGGCTCATGACGCGCGGGGAGTCGCGCGAGATGCTCCTGGCCGCCCTCCTGGCCGTGGGGTTCATATACATGGTCCTGGCGGGGCTCTTCGAGAGCCTCTCTCTGCCGTTCCTGGTGCTCCTCTCCGTTCCCATGGCCCTGGTGGGCGTGTTCCTCGCCTTCTGGCTCACTGACTCGAGCTTCGATTCCTCGGCACACGCAGGCCTGGTGCTTCTCTTCGGCATAGTAGTGAACAACGCCATCCTGCTCGTCTCGCGCTTCAGGCGCGAGGGCAGGGCCGTGCTCGAGGCCCGGGGCGAAGGTGGTGTGAAGCCGTGGCAGGGCTGCCTCATGCTCGATCGCCTGCCCCGCTCAGAGCGCGTGGCGGCGCTCGTGCAGGCCGTGGCCCGCGGCACGCGCGTTCGCCTGCGCTCGATCCTGCTCACCAGCGGAACGACGATGGCGGGGCTGGCGCCGCTTCTTTTCAGGCGCGGGCACCTGGAGGGTAAGGACATCTGGCAGAACCTGGCGCTCTCTTCCGTCGGCGGACTGGCAAGCAGTGTGATACTCGTTCTCCTTTGCGTGCCGGCGGCCTACTATGTTTCGGTGCGGCTGGGATGGTTCCTCAGGGAACGGATCCTGAGGCGCCGGCGGGTGTAGTGGTATCGCTCCGGGGGGTGTGGGATGTACCTTACGAGCCTCATACACAGGGACCGGCTCTTCGATGTGGCCTCGCGCTGGTTCGCCGATCGCGTGGAGCGGGGCGATGGGAAGTTCATCACGGAGGTCTTCATCTACGAGAGCCTCATATCAGGCCCGACCAGCCGCCGGTTCCTCACCGACATAATCGAGCGCACCTGGGGTGAGCCCTCTACGCTGCAGAGGATCTTCCTCAAGGACGACCTCAGGCGGGCCATCATAGAGGGCTGCAAGAACCCCACGGAGCGCGAGCAGGCCCTCTTCCGGCAGTTCCGGGAGCTGCCCGAGGAGTACTTCCCGCGCACGCCAGTGGATCTGATCCTTGCAAGCGGGCGCGACGGCACACTGCTCGGGATGAGCCGCATAAAGCGCATCCGGCGCGTTGCGGAGAAGGCATCGCGCAGGATCGCCGATCGCCTGGCCGGTGCGATCCAGCGCCACGCCCGCTCGCTTGCAGAGATTCGCGCACGAGCGATGCAGGTGCCGCTCGAGGATCTCGTGACACCGCCTGAGACGATGGCGGAGGAGTTCGCGACGGCGGAGCGGATCGTTTCTCAGGCCTTCAGGGACCAGGAGCTGCGCTTCGAGCCTGAGGACCTTCGCATCGACGATGTAATCGGCTTCAAGTTCGTAGGCGAGCCCGAGCGCCTGGCGCGCATCGAAGAGGCCATCCGCACGTACCCCGGGGCGAGGGTCCTGGAGCGCGAGGAGCACCACGGCCTCTACAACGACATCAACCTGATCGTGGACCTGGACCTGCCGCCGGTGGGCGAGATCGCAGACAGGATGCGGGGGCGCAGCTGGGCGTTCGCGGCCCGCCGCGGCCTTAGCGAGGAGGTCCTGGCCCGCGACTTCCCCTTCTACGTCGAAAGCGGCGCCCGCAGCTTCCGCGCCGAGGTGATACTGACGACCTACGACGAGCTCGTGGAGTCGGAGTTCGGCCGCTCGATCCACGAGGAGCGGATCCTCGAGCAACGCCACAGCGCCCCCTATTCGGGGCGGATCGCGACGAACGCCTCCTACATCGTCGAGTACCTGCTCATGCTCGCCATCTCGCCGCAGGTGGAGGTAACCGAGTTGCCGGTCAAGATGTGGGGCCGCTATCTGCCCGATACGGTCTCTGTGGCCGTATGGAGGCTTTTCGGCATAGAGCGCGGCGGGGTGCTGTGCGATTCCTTCGCTCTCGATCCGAACGAGGTGCTGGCGGCACCGGCCGAGGGCTGCTGAGGGGGGCTCCCGCGCGCCCCCGGCGGCGCCGCTTCAATCGCCGGCACGGTCTTCAACCCAAGGCCTTCCTGAACCGCCAGGAGCCCGCCGCAAGGGCAACGGCCGCAAAGGCCACCAGTGCTCCTATCTCCTCCTGCAGCTCCCGGAAGCCGTTTCCCTTCAGTGTCACCCCGCGGATCATCGTCATCAGATACCGCACCGGATCGAGGCGGCTTATCTCCTGGAGCAGGGGCGGCATGTTCTCGACAGGAAAGAAGAAGCCCGACATCAGGATGAAGAAGACCGTCGCGAACCAGGTCATGAAGAGCGCCTGCTGCTGCGTGCGGGCGATCGAGGAGACGAAGAGCCCGAGCCCGAGCATCGTGAGCACGAAGGCGACCGAGCCTGCAAGGAGCGCGAGCAGGTCTCCGCGGACGGGGAAGCGGTAGACGATCCAGGCGACGAAGAGTGTGGCGGCGAACTCGAGGAGGCCCAGGACCGCGAAGGGGATCACTTTACCGAGCATGAGCTCGTGCGAGCGGAAGGGAGCGACGATCAGGTGCTCCAGCGTGCCGGCCTCGCGCTCGCGCACGATGCCCATTGCCGTGACCGACATGGTGATGACGATCAGGAGAAGCCCCGCTATGCCGGGGACCGTGTAGTAGCGGCTGAGCAGATCCGGGTTGAAGGCGACCCGGGAACCGAAGGGGACATCGCCCCCTGCCTCTTGCCGCGCACCCTCCTCTGCGAGGAACCGAGCTGCAGCCTGAAGGGCGGCCTGGGAGGCGTAGGCCGATCCGATCCCCGCAACGGCCGGGTCTTCACCCGCAACGAGAAGCTGCAGCGAGGGCCCGCGGCCCCGGATCAGTGAGCGCTCGAAGTGCCGCGGGATGGTAAGCAGCAGCTTCGCCTGCCCGCTTCCAAGCAGCGCCTCGGGCTTCCACGGCCCTGTGCCGTGCAGGCTCAGGTCGAAGGTCTCCGTCACGGCCAGTGCTTCGATGACCCGGCGGCTGAGGCGGCTGCGGTCCAGATCGCGCACCACGAGGTCGAGGTGCTTCGGGTCGCGCGAGATGGCGAAGCCGAGGATGAGGACCTGGAGGATCGGGCCCAGCACGAGCATGCGCGCCAGCATCCGGTCGCGCCTAAGCTGGATGAGTTCCTTCCGCGCCAGCGCCCTTATGCGCTCCGCACCCTTACGCCCTCTGCCCACTGCTATTCCCTTACTCCTGGCTTCCGCTTGCGGGCCCGAAACGCCGGCCCGCACCTTCTCCGGCCTCCGCCCTTTGCTTCGCCTCTATTCCAGGCGCGTCCTGAAGCGCGCCGCACTCAGCGCCGTGAAAGCGACTCCGAGCACCAGCAGGTAGATCGCATGCGGCCACAGGTACTCCAGTCCCACACCGCGCAGCAGCATGCCGCGGATGACGACGACGTAATGGCGTGCGGGTACGAACCAGCAGAGCACCTGAAGCGGCAGCGGCATACTCTCGACCGGGAAGATGAAGCCCGAGAGGATGACCGATGGAAGAACCGTCGCGAAGAGCGCCCCGATCATGGCCGCCCTCTGGGTCGCCACCAGTGTGGAGATGAAGACCCCGATGCCGAGTGCGGTGGCCGCATAGACGAGTGTGACCAGGCCGAGCTGTACGAGCGGGCCGCGGATCGGGACGCCGAAGGCCAGCCAGCCGAAGCCGATCACGGCCGCAGCCACGGTGAAACCCAATACCACGTATGCCAGCACCTTGCCCGCTACGATCTCGAGCCTCGTTACAGGCGAGACGAAGACCTGCTCGAAGGTCCCCGTCTCGCGCTCGCGCGAGATGGTGATAGAGGTGAGAAGTGCGCAGAGCATCATCATGACGATGCCTACGAGGCCCGGTACGACGAAGTCGCTGCTCTCGAGATCCGGGTTGTACCAGATGCGCGTGCGCACCCGCGCTGCCGGCTCCGCAGGCGAAGCAGCGGCCGGCATGGTACCCGCACCTGGCCCCGCGGCCGCCTGAATGGGACTCACGCCGGAGCCTCCGGCCGCACCGGGTGACCCGGGTATGAGCCCTCTCGTCGCCCGGGCCATCAGCTTGCCCAGGTAGACGTCTCCGAGGGCACCCGCCGTGGGTTCGCTGCCGTCTATGAGCAGCCCCAGTCCGCCCCGGCCCCTGCCGAACCCGCGCTCGAGCACGATCGTCGCCTTCGCCGTTCCCCGCTCCAGCGGCTCTATCGCCCTTGCAACGACGGGGATCCGGGCTGCTATCTCGAAGGTCGGATTGGCTTCCAGCCGCTCGAGCAGCCGCCTGCCGGTGCCCGAGTGATCGGCGTCGCGGACGGCGAGCGGCAGGTGCTCCGGTTCCAGGCGGATCGCATGGCCGTAGATGAGGAGCATCAGAAGCGGCATCAGGAAGGCCAGCACCAGAGTCTGCGGATCGCGCCGGATGTGGATCGCCTCCTTGGCCAGGATCGCGAAGAAGGCGCTCCTGCGCGATGCAGCAAGCCGGGTGCGTGCCGCCGGGTTCATGAGTCCACCTCCTCGCCCTCTGCGATCTTCAGGAACACCTCCTCCATCGTGTCTGCCTCGAAGCGCTCCCTGAGCCCCGCCGGCGTGCCCGTTGCGGCTATCCTGCCTGAGCGCATGATGGCGAGCCTGTGGCAATACTCGGCCTCATCCATGTAGTGGGTCGTGACGAGCACCGTGGTGCCCGCACCGGCCGCCTCGTAGATGAGGTGCCAGAAACGCCTCCTCGAGGAGGGATCCACGCCTGCGGTGGGTTCATCGAGGAAGAGTACGTCCGGGCCGTGGAGCATGGCCGAGCCGAGGGCAAGGCGCTGCTTCCAGCCGAGCGGGAGCGAGCCGGCCAGCCGGCCTGCCAGCGGCCCGATGCCGGTGGACTCCATGACGCGCTCTATGGCCCGCTCGGCCTCCTGCCCCGAGAGGCCGTAGGCGGCTGCGAAGAACTCGAGGTTCTCCGTCACCGTCAGGTCTTCGTACAGTGAGAACCGCTGCGACATGTAGCCGATCCGCTCGCGCAGGGCGAGCGGGCTTCGGGCGACATCGAAGCCTGCCACCCGGCCGCTCCCGCTGCTCGGGCGCAGCAGCCCGGTGAGCATCCGTATGGTCGTCGTCTTACCGGCCCCGTTGGCGCCGAGGAGCCCGAAGATCTCGCCCCCTGCGACATCGAGGTCCACGGCGTCGACGGCTACGAACGAGCCGAACCTGCGCGTCAAGGCGCGCGCCTCGATGACTGCTTCCGCCTCAGGCACGGCCATCGCCTTCTCCATTACCCGCCTCACCGGCTTCGCTAGAGAGGGAGGCGAAGACATCTTCCATATCCGGCTCAGAGACACTCACCCTGCTTCCCGCAACTGCGGCTTCGATGGCCGCCTGCGCGTCCTCGACCGCCACGTCCTTGCCCACGGCGATCCGCACCCGATCGCCGAGGGCGAATGCCCAGCGCACGAGCGGCAGTGCCTCGATCACCGGTGCTGCTTCGACAGGGTTCCCGACGTGGGCCTCGAGCACCCTGTAGGGCGTTGCTTCGATCAGCTCCTCAGGGCGGCCGGCGGCCAGGGAGCGGCCCCGGGCGAGGAGGCAGACCCGCTCGCAGCGGGCCGCCTCGTCCATGTAGGCTGTGGAGACGAGCACAGTGGTCCCGCCGGATGCGACCTCGCGGAGGATGCGCCAGAACTCGACCCTCGATACCGGATCGACGCCGCGGGTGGGCTCATCGAGGACGAGCAGGAGCGGGTCGTGGATCAGGCTGCAGGCCAAGGCGAGCTTCTGCTTCATGCCGCCTGAGAGTGCGCCGGCCCTCCGGCTGGAGAACTCGCTCAAGCGGGCGAAGGCGAGAAGCCGCTCCATCTTGCTCTTCCTTTCCGTGCCCGGGACCCCGAAGAGCCTGGCGTAGAAGACGATGTTCTCTTCGACCGTGAGATCCGGATAGAGCGAGAATCTCTGCGGCATGTATCCCATCTGCGGCCTCAGCACCTGGGGTTGCGCGGCCGGGTCGAGGCCCAGTACGCGCAGCCGGCCTGAGTCGGCCGCCATGAGCCCGCAGAGTAAGCGCATGAAGGTCGTCTTGCCGGCCCCATCGGGCCCGATCAGGCCGAAGATGCCGCCTGCCGGCACCTCGAGGTCGAGCCCCCCGAGGGCCGTCACCGATCCGAAGCGCTTGACCACGCCCCGGGCTTCGATCACCGGCTTCTCCATCGCTCGGCCTGCCTCAGGGCTCAGCCGGGAGATACGCCTCCGCCGGAAGCCCCCGCTTGAGTGCGCCGTCCGGATTGGGCACCTCGACCTCCACCGCGAAGACAAGGTCGGCCCTTGCATCGCGCGTCTGGACGTTGCCCGGCGTGAACTCGGCCTCACTCGAGATCCACCGCACCACGCCTGCGATCGGGCCGCGCTCTTCGAGCCCGTCTGGGACGACGTCCAGGCGCCCGCCTATGCGGATCGAGGCCAGGTCGGGTTCGGCGACGTAGATGCGCAGGCGCATACTCGAGAGATCGGCCAGTCGCAGAAGCGGCCTGCCGGGTGATGCCAGCTCGCCCTCTTCGACATAGGTCTCGAGCACCGTTCCCTTCCTGGGTGCCAGGACGCAAGCGTCGCTCAGCGTGGCCCGCACGAGATCGAGGGCGGCCTGGGCGCGCTGCTTCTGGGCCCGGGCCGCCTCCAGTGCGGCGCGGGCGGCCTCGATCTTCCGCCCCAGGGCCGCGGCGGCCGCCTCGATGTCGTCCACAGTCTGCTGGCTCACCGTGCGTGTGCGGCCGAGGCTCTTCATCCGCTCCAGCTTGCGCAGCGTATTGGCGCGCTCAATCTCGAGGGCCTCCAGGGTGGCTTCCGCCTGGTGTGCCTGCGCCTCGGCCGCAGCCACAGCACTGGTGGCCTCGGCTTCCCTGAGCCGCGCCTTCGAATCGTCTATCAGGGCCAGCGTGTCGCCTGCAGCGACGAGGTCTCCTTCCTCTGCATAGAGCCGTAGGATCCGCCCCGATGCCTCGGCCGAGACGACGACCTCCTCGGCCTCCAGCGTGCCGGAGCCGAGAAACCCCTCGGGCACCTCGCTGCCGCAACCGGCCGCAAGGGCGGCCAGGGCGCAGGCGGCGATCGAGATCCCACTCGTGCGTTTCATCTTCATTCTCCTCCGGATCCTCCTCCGGCCTGGGCGAGGAGGCGCTCCACGCGTTCTGCCAGAAGCCCGCTGGCCTCTTCGTAGGCCGCTATGGCCGACTGCACGTCTGCCCGCGCCGCCAGCACCCGCAGGTGCGCGCGGGCCTCGTCCGCCTCCGCCTCGAGCACTTCCCTCGTGGTCGAGAGTCCCTGGCCGAAGCGACCCCGGACGGCCTCTAGGTGGGCCGCGGAAGCCTCCCAGGCGGCCTCGGCCATCTCGGCTCTCTCCCTCGCCTCCATCAGTTCAAGCCTGCTGCGCTGCCAGCCGGCCAGTACCGCCAGCCGTGCGGCCCGCAGGCGTTCCTTCGCCTCATCCAGCGCGGCGCGGGCTTCCTCGATCCGGGCGTCCCTCGCACCCCAGTCCCACAGCTTCCAGGAGAGCCCCACGGCCGCTGTCCAGTAGCCCTGCCACTCGTTGTGCATGGGATCGAGTCCGGGGCGCCCGTAGCCACCCCTGGCGTTCAAAGCCAGGCTCGGGAACCGCTCGGCCACCGCCCCCTCGAGCCTGTGCCTTGCAGCCTGCACGGCCGAGCGGGCAGCGGCGAGCGCCGGGTGGCGCTCTATGGTCTCAGGGGGCTCCGCCTTCCGGCCGCGCACGTAGAGGCTCAGTGCTTCGGGTCCCAGGAGATCCTCCAGCACCTCGGGCGGGGAGGCCGGCTCGAGCATTGCGCCCGGTTCGATGCCCATGAGGCTCGAGAGCGCTACCGCAGCCTGGGCGGCCCTGAAGCGCGAGGAGAGAAGATCCACCCGCGCGGCCGCAAGGCGGGCCTCCACGGCGAGCGACTCCTCGCGGGTCGAGAGCCCTTCGCGCATCATGGCCACGACGTCCTCGCGCAGCCTCTCGATGTAGGCCAGCGACGCCTCCGATACGGATATCGCATCGAAGGCCTTGACCAGGCGGAAGTATGCCTTGACGACCTCGAGGGCGAGATTCGCAGCCTCCCGGCTCCGGGCGGCTGCTGCAGCCTTCATCGCCGCCCCGGCTGCCCGGCGGGCACTCGAGATCTTACCCCCCGTCCACAGCGGTGCCCGTAGTTCCACATGAGCGTCGTGGACGTCGCGATCGCCCATCCGGATAGAGGCATCTCCCATCCCGGGCGGCAGGGGTACGCCGGGTCCTATCATCTCTTCGAGGCTCATCTCCGGCGCCGTGCTGGCCTCCTGGTACGAGGCCGAGCCGCTCAGGCTCGGCAGGCGCGCGCGGTCGGCGGCACGCTTGCGCGCCTGAGCCTGCCGCTGCTCGAGCGTGGCTATGCGCAGCGAGGGCGAGCCGGTGAGTGCCCGCCGCAGGGCCTCTTCAAGGCTGACCTCCAGGGTCTCGGGGAAGGCGATCGCCCGTGCTGAGCCGGGCGGGGTAGGATTGATCCGCACTCCCAGGTCTGCCGGGTGGCCCCGGACGCGGTTTGAGCCGGGTGGGAGCACACCGGCTGCCACAGGAAGTGCCGCTACGAGCGCCAGCATCAGGAGCGCTTTCGCCATAGCCTGCGGCCGATTCGCTCCAGGCGCTCGTCCAGCACCCGAGGGATCGTGTCGTGGCTTCCAAGGAAGAGCACGCCCCCCGGGGCAAGGCTTTCTTCGATACGCGCGGTCCATTGCTCAGCCTCCTGCGCGCCCCTGTATGTGAATATCACATTGCGCGCAACGAGCAGGTGCATGTTGCGGGGCCAGGCATCGATCAGGTAGTCGTGCTCGAGGAAGCGCACCTGCTCCTTGATCCGCGGATCTATGGCGATGGCCTCTTCCGAGGGGGAGAAGTAGTGCCGGAAGGCCTCTGGCACATGGTGGATGGCGCTGTGCGGGTAGAGGCCCGCTCTGGCCCGCTCGATCAGTTCCGGCCTTATCTCGGTCGCAAGTATCGTGATCCGGCTCTTCCGTTCTTCCAGTGAGTCCCACAGCATGGCGAGGGTATACGGTTCCTCTCCCGATGCACACCCCAGACTCCAGGCCCGCACCGGATGCTCCCTCACCTTGCGTGCCCATCCGGCCAGCACATGATCGGTGAGAGCGAACCAGTCCTCCCTGTCCCTGAAAAAGCGGCTCACGGTCACCCCGAGCAGTCTGTGCAGGGTCCTTTCTTCCTCTGGGTGGTCTTCCAGGTAGCGGCCGTATGTGGAGAGATCGGGCAGGCCCAGCTCGGCCAGTCGCCCGTAGAGCCTGCGGCGTACCCACCTGCGCTTCTTCCTGAAGCCCCGCCAGGAGAAGCCGAGGGCTTCGAGAAAGCCGCGCAGCTCTACGACATGCCGGCAGTCGAGTGAAGCCGGCACGGGTGGCTCGGCTTTGGAGCTCCGCACCGAGCGCAGTCGCTCGAGGATCGAGCGGGTGTGGGTGCCTTCCCAGTAGATGCGCCCGCAGGAGGGGCAGCGCATGAGCGCAGGGCGCCTTTCTGCAACGAGCGGCGGCAGGTCTTTCTCGTACTGGGCACCTGCCTGCTCGAGCGGCGTGTTGCACTCCATGCAGCGGGAAAGCGGCGCGGGCGGGAAGGGCTCGATCCGGAAGCGCCCGGCCACCTCCGCCATCTGGTTGTCGAGATCGCTTGAGACGATGACGGCATAGCGGGCGGGCCGCTCGGGAAAGGAGCGGTCTCTGGTAAGCACGATCCGCTGCCGCGAAGCGGCCCACTCGGACAGCCTCCGCCCATCCATGCCCGCCGGTGCCGCCTCGACATCCAGCCCCGCTGCCCGCAGCCATCGGGTGAGCCGCGCGAGGTTCGCTTCCGCAACGAAAGCCAGATCTCCACTGCGGCTCCGGCGGGCCGGGAAGTCACTCATGGCGGATGGTCTCCGTTTCCCGCTACCCCTGGTGCTATACTAGCCCTGATATCCCCACGATAAGAGAGACGCCTCAGCCGCAGGGCCCTCAGGCCTCGCAGTGGCGGCATCTCTCCCGTCGCTGGAACATACACCGGAGGTGCAAGCATGGGTAGCAGCAAGGTCTTTGGAGTCCCGGCAGCAGCAGTGCTCGTATGCGCTCTTTCTTTCCTTGGCGGCCCCTCGCAGGCGGCCCCTGCGAGCGTAGAGATCGAGGTCCGGGTGGATCCTTCGGCCGTCTCAGTGCTTCAAACCGAGGAGGGCGCAGCCGTCCGCCTGCCGGGCGGCTACCAGGTGGCCCCACCGGGTGCGCCCGATCTTCCGGCGATCTCGCGATTCGCTGTGCTGCCCGAGGGCTTCGTGGCAACGGGCCTCGAGGTCTCTGTTCTCGAGACCCAGAGAATCCCAGTCGGCCTCGTGCGGCCCGCGCAGCGGCCTGCGATCCTCGGGATGCCGGGGCGCGAGGTAGCGGCACCTGAGCGCATCGGGCCGGATCCTGCAATCTACGGTTCGGCGGAGCCCTACCCGGGAGAGATAGCAGTATTTACCGGCACGGGGCACATGGGGCCCTATCGGGTCGCTTCATGCGAGCTCCATCCGGTGCAGTACGACCCTTCGACCGAGGAACTCATCGTCCACACCAGGCTCGAGATCCGCTTCCTTCTCGAAGAGGCCCCCGATGCCGGCGGCCCGAACACCCGCGCGCGCTCGCCCGAGGCGATGCGGGAGTTCGGCAGGCTGATCGGGCGCCTCGAAGCGCCGACTTCGGGCAGCGCCATGAGCGGCGAGGCCCCGGCGGGTCTGGGTGCCGGCAGCCCGTGGCTTGAGGCCCCGAGCCTGGGAACTCCTGGTGGTGATGATGCGTGCTTCGTTCCGGGCCGCGGCATCGCGCTCGAGCGCGATCACTACGCCTATGTGATAGTGACGGTGGAAGAGCAGCGCAGTGCCTATGAGACATACGCGGAGTGGAAGACACAGAAGGGCGTGCCGGCCACGGTGGTCACACTCGAGTGGATCACGTCGAACTATCCGGGCGTCGACGACGGTGAGAAGGTGCGCAACTTCATAGCCGATGCCGTCGAGCAATGGGGGACGGCCTACGTTCTCATAGGTGGTGACCAGCACATCGTTCCCTGCAGGCCGTGCTGGGCCTTCGATTGCCAGGCCGGCTACTTCTCCGATGAGAACGACTTATACAGCGACTGGTACTACGCCGACCTCGACGGCACCTGGGACGAGGACGGCGATGGCAGGTACGGTGAGGTCGAAGACAACGTCGATCTCTATCCCGATGTGGTAGTGGGGCGCGCTCCGACGGACGACCTGGAACAGGCACAGGGGATTGTGCAGAAGTTCCTGAGCTACGAGAAGACTCCCCAAGCCGGCCATGTGATGGAGGCCTTCTTCTTCGCCGAGATCCTCTGGACCGATCCCTATACGGACTCAGGGATCGGCAAGGACATGATCGGCTCGCGCTACTTCCAGGATTACGAACCCATAGAGAGACAGTATGAATCCCTCGGTAACGAGACCACCGAGGCGGTGAAGGCGTATCTCAACTGGGGCCCGCACCTGGCCAACCACGCCGGCCATG
>CAYMBA010000025.1:0-5301 GCA_964388535.1 uncultured bacterium
TGCATCGAAGAGAAGACCAGTGCCGAAGAACCCGGCGCCGCAGGAGCCGTCAGCAGCCTCGTAGCAGTCGTCGCCGCAGCCGAGGTCGACGAGCATGCCGATGCCGAAGAGTCCTGCGCCGAGGCAGAACGAGCGGCCCGAGGCATCGTAGAAGTCGTTACCACCCAGATCGATCACTGCAGAAAGCGGCCTGCCCATACAGCCCGATCCAGAGGCCAGGCGGCCTCGATAGACGTCGTCGCCCCCAGGGTCGATCAAGAACGCCGCCCTCGCCAGAAGATCGGGCGGATAGAAGTCGTCAGCCGGAGTACCGAAGAGAAGGAGCCCGTAAGGCGTCCTGAGGGCTTTCATCCCATCCGGCAGACCATAGACGGCCGGAAGTGAATCCGGTCCCCCTCTCCAGCCGGCTGCGGCAGCACGTGTAAGACCTGAAACCGCGCATGCAAACTCGAAGGCAGCATCGGCCAGTGCCCGCCGGTCCACGAGTGCTGCCGCATCGAGCAGGTCGTCCTCGTCCACTTCCCTCGAGGTGTCGGCCGCAGCACCCATCTCGAAGAACAGAGCCCCTCTGTCGGCCTTATCGGCGGGATCCTCGGCATCACCCCATATCGCTGGGGCTACCATGCACAGGTCCGTTCTCAGCGACTCGGGGATTGCTGGGAAGGCTTCCTCAAGCGTCGAACGGGCGCGCCCAACCCGCTCGATGAAATCGCTCTCGAAGTCCCAGTGCCTCAGGTCGAATGAACCCCTCGCCATCAGGCTGCAGGCTTGAGGCTTTGTTCCTTCTACGCCCGCTGCATGGAAGAGCCGCCGCAGAAGAAGAGCCGGTTCGAGGGCGACATGCACCAGGGCAGCCTGCTCGCTGTCGGCCCAAGCCGGCAGTGCCAGCGGGTCATCCAGGATGCGGCCGATCAGTGGCAACTTGAAGGTGTCGTCTTCGGCATACGCCTTCTCGAACCCCAGGTCCTCTCGGGTTAGGCCCAGATACGAAAGTGCCTGTGAAAGCGTGAGTGCGGAGAGGGAATCGAGACCCTCCAGGCGGGCCGGCTCAGGGCACCGGATCGCGTCCGGATCGATGATGCCGCCTGAGCCACGGGGTGCCGCCAGAGCTGGACCGACGAGGAAGAGAGTAACAAGAAGGCGGCCCCAATAGGCTGGTTTCATCATGGATAGAGGCTCCTTTCCCACCGCCTGCCCGATACGAATCGCAGTCTACAGCCGCCGCTGCCTGGTTCAACTACTCCGGATATGGCTAGAAGAGGATCCCGCCCGTAGCGCGAAGCAGTGAACAGCGCTTCTGCCGCCCAAAGAGGCCATCTCTTCGCCCAGGGCCACGCCTGAATCCGTGCGGTACCGTCCAGATAGACCTGAGGCTATACTCCCAGGGCGAGGGCGCAGTCAGTGGAGCCCCTAGGAGGCATTGCATGCAGAGGAACACGTACCGGTTTGCATGGGTCGCAGCCCTTCTGATCGCACTCTCGAGCCACTCATCGGCCGGCACCCGGCTTGCGGAAACGGGCAGCATCTGGATAGCGAGCCAGAGCGCCTGCCGGCTGGAGATTCGCGGGCCGGAGGGCCAGAGAATCGATGTCGAGGTCCCTCCGGGCGGAAAGATCCTGGATTTCCTGAGCCCTGGAACCTATGCCGCTGTTGCCTTGCGTGAGGGCAAGCCAGCTGGCGAAGCCTGCTGGGTGGTCGTCGCACCCGGCCGCACGAGCAGGCTGCGAATGGAAGGCAGCATGCTGCACCCAGAGGGCTTCGCCGATGAGTGTGGAAGCGCACTGATATTGGATCGGACGGCCCTGGAGGCGCTGCCAGGGTCTCCGTCCGCAGTCCTGGGCGCGCTCGACACACACAGGCTCTTGCGACCGGACTCACAGATCGACGGTGTAGAAACGGGCTCGCTGACCCAGAGACGTGCGATGACGCCAGAGCCGGACGGAGCGATGGCACTGGCTGCGGCGTCAATAAGCCCCGGGCCGGGGATGGCCGCAGCGCGGCACAGGCTGTGCTCAGTGGTCGTCCGGCAGACGAGCGATACGCGGGTGGGAGCTCAGGTTTGGGGAGACGACCGATCCGGAGGCATCTTCGGCCTCGATGGCGCAATGCCGCAGCGCTTTCTCTTAGGCCTCGGCATCTCAGGCGGACTCAGCCTCGGGGTCGCCAACCTGAAGGACGGCGATCCGAGACCCTGGGGAGATAAGCCCCTCCCGCACAACGGTCTCTATAGACTCGACGTTCTTGGCAACCTCCGGGTCGGCTGGAAGGAACATGCGGGCATAGAGGGCCCAGAAGGCATCGAAATCGGCCTTCTGGCACGCGGCCTCGAGAGAGAGCACTACCTGCACATCTACAAGCAAGTGCCCGAACACGGCCCGAAACAGCGCCTGGCACTCTTCTCCGCTTGGGCTGGGGGGTACAAGCCGATCGGCGAGGAGCTGCAGATCGGCATTCGGGCGGGGGTGCGCCGGTTCTATCAGAGCCTCGCAGACGGGGTCTTCGGGAGCGACCTGGCAAGCTACAGGCTGCCGCGCGAGGTCAACGCGTGGAACGATGGCTACTACTGGGATGAAAACAACGAGTGGGTAGATGAGAAGCTACCCCACCGCTTCGACTACTACTTGAGGGAGTCACTCACCAGTACTTTCATCGAAGCAGATCTGCGGACGAACCGCAATCCGGGAACCCGTCTCGGTGCCGGGATGCGCATAAGGCTCCACTCCTATCGCCGCTTCGAGCACTTCGCTCCGATCTCATGGAACTCCGAGAACGACAGCACCGGCTGGCATTCGGTGAGGATGGGCTATGACGAAAGCGGCCGCCTTAGCGGCTCTCCGATGAGGCCGCTCGAGGCAGAGTTGCGCCTGAGGGCCTCGGGTATCCGTGGGCCACTGGCATGGGGTGTGTCTGCGGGCCTGTTTATGATGCACTCAGGATCGAAGTCGATCGTAAGGAGTGGGGCCACCGTGGATCCACAGAGCTTCGAGTCCGCATCCACCAAACTCGTGCCCGAGTGGTACGCAGGAGGAAGGAGGATCCTGGGACGGGGAATCTCGACCTGGGCCTTGGCCTACGGGGATGCAAGGATGCCGCCGCTGGAGGCAATGATTCCGCCTGAGCACTACCTTGGGGCTGCCCCACTGGACGGATCCCTGCACGAAGGAGCCATGGGGAACCCGGATCTCCAGCCTGAGCGCGAGTACGGATTGGAGATCGGAGTGGGCGCCTCCAGTTCCGGCCGGATCGATGCTGGCCTGGCCCTCTACGGCACGTATGAAACCAACCTTCCGGCCCTGGACTACGTGAATCTGAAAGGTGACTGGGTTCCAACCTATACATCCGGAGCATCACGCAGGCGCCTCGGCGTTCATGTCCAAGCCGACTGGAGGGCTTCAAAACGCCTGCGCTGTATAGCCTCCTATGACTTCTCCCGCACCTATACGGACAGGTTCGAACCGCCCTTGCTTGAAGAGCCGTGGCTGTATCCAAACGATCCGCGGGGCGAGTATGCGACCGAGGGCTATCCCGGACCCCTAGGCGGGCTTTGGGACGACCAGTACGGCACGCTCCAGCCGGGTCGAATGGAACCTGCGGATTCCGATCGTCCCCACGTCCTTGGCGCTGCAGTCATCATAGAGATGCCCGAGTGGGAGACGAGCGTCGTCACCAGGGCGCTGAGCGGTTATACGGTCGGCGTGCTTCTTTCGTGGAAGAGCGGCCGGCCTTATACACCCTGCGACCCGTACGATACGACGATTCCTCCAGTAGCCGAGGTTTCAGAGGACACAAGAGAAGTGGGTCAACCCCCCAAGGGCACCGTGCGCAACTCCGAGAGGATGCCCTCGACATTCCGCATCGATCTTGCGGCATCACGTGCACTGCGACTCTGGGGAGCGCGGATGCGGATCAGGCTGGAGGTGATGAACCTGCTCGATGAGCGCAACGTCGTGGCCGTCTACCGTGCCACTGGAGAACCCGACGAGGACGGATTCCACTCGCAGGAAGGCGGTACCGGCGTGCTGGTAGCCTACGAGCAGGGCGACAGCGAGGAGAAGCTGGCCGAGCGCCTGCGAGACCCGCGGCACTATGACACACCGCTTTCGATCCGCTTCGGCCTCTCGCTCTACCTGGACTAGCTGCACGGCAAAAGAATGGACGGACCGGTGCGAACGGATCTTGAAGATTTCCTCCCCCTGGTGGAGAAACCCGCCCGCTACATAGGCTGCGAGCTGAATCAGATCCGCAAGCCTTGGGGTGAAGCAGCTGTGAAATGGCTGCTGCTGATGCCCGAGGTCTATGAGATCGGGATGAGCCACCTGGGGCTGCGGATTCTCTATGACATCATAAACGCGAAGGACGACGCGCTGGCCGAGCGCGCCTTCACACCCTGGCCCGATATGGCCGATGCGATGAGGCAGCATGGACTGCCGCTTCTCTCGCTCGAGAGCCGCCGGCCGGTGCGCGAGTTCGACATCCTCGGCGTCTCACTCCAGCATGAGATGCTGGCCACAAATGTGCTAGAGACACTGGATCTGGCCGGAATACCGCTTCTAGCCTCCGAGCGCAGCGACGCCGACCCGCTCGTCATAGCCGGCGGGCCCGCAGCCAGCAATCCTGAGCCCCTGGCCGAGTTCCTGGATGCTGTAGCAGTTGGAGACGGCGAGGAGATCGTGCTGCGGATCACAGAGGTGCTGGCCGCACTCCGGGGCGCAGGGCGAGTTGAACGCCTGGAAGCACTGGCCTCTATCGAAGGCATCTACGTTCCGCGCTTCTCAAAGATCGAGCAGACAGGGCGTTTCGCCACCGTGCAACTGGAGAAGCCCTCCAAAGAGCGAATAGTGCGGGCCTTCGTCGAGGATCTGGATCGTTTCGGTCTGCCCGAACACCCGCTCGTGCCACTCTTCGAAACAGTCCAGGACAGGCTCACACTGGAGATCCAGCGCGGTTGTACGAGGGGATGCAGATTCTGCCACGCCGGCATCTTCTACAGGCCCGTCAGAGAGCGTGATCCGAAGGGTCTGCTTCATGCGGCCGCCTCGGGGTTGGCAGCGAGCGGTTGGGATGAGATCTCACTCTCCTCGCTCTCGAGCGCCGATTACAGCGCGATAGTGGAACTGAGCCGCGCACTGCTCGATCGCTTCGCAGAGCAAAGAGTAAGCATCAGTCTCTCCTCGCTCAGGACGGATACCTTTAGTGTAGATCTGGCCAACCTGGTATCTCGCGTGCGCAAGAGTGGGCTCACATTCGCACCTGAGGCCGGAAGCCAGAGGCTGCGTGATGTGATAAACAAGGGGCTGAGCG
>CAYMBA010000025.1:5311-23457 GCA_964388535.1 uncultured bacterium
GCGACGAAGACATGATCCGCTGCGCCGAGGCCGCATTCTCGAAGGGCTGGAAGCGGCTCAAACTCTATTTCATGATCGGCCTGCCCACGGAGACCGACGAGGATCTCGAAGCCATCGCATCACTCGCCGAGCGCGTACGCGACGCCGGAAGGAAGTACGTTCGGTCGCCGCTCGTCTCTATCAGCGTCGGTACCTTCGTCCCAAAGCCCCACACGCCATTCCAGTGGGAACCCTTCATAGGCATGGAGGAAGCCCAACGGAGGTTCGACGTCCTTGGTGCGAGGCTCACCCGAGGCTTCCGCTACCGCTGGCACGACCCGGGCCAGTCCTTCGTAGAGGCCGTTCTCTCGAGAGGCGACAGGCGCCTTGGGAGGGTGATCCGGAGGGTCTGGGAAAACGGAGGCAGGTTCGATAGCTGGGGCGACCGCTTCGATCTGCGCCGATGGCTGGAAGCGTTGGAAGCAGAGGGCATCCGGCCTGAGGCGTTCACGGACGGCATCGACCAGGACGAACCACTGCCCTGGGAGCACATAGCCACGGGCGTTGCCAAAAGCTGGCTCCAGCGTGAAAGGCAGAAGGCATACTCTGGGCGTACAACTGCTGACTGTCGATCGGGGATCTGTACAGGCTGTGGGCTAGGATGTCCTCCTGGCGCGTGGGTACTGCAGCCGTCACAGCGTAGCCTGGGGAGCGTGCACGCGGAGTCGGGGAGAACGAACAGGCGCCAGGGCGAAGGCCCATCCCCTGAGGTCGAAAACAGCCATTCCGGCAGTACAAAGAAGGGCCTTGAGGGAAAGCCCGAGCACCAGGGGGCACACCTCGACCTTCGATACCGCATCAGCTTCAGCAAGAAGGGCCGCCTCAGGTTCCTCTCCCATCTCGATACGATGCGCCTGCTGGCGCGCCTCCTGCGGATGGCCGACTGGCCGCTCACTTACACGCAGGGACACAATCCGCATCCCAGGATCTCCTCCGGGCCACCCCTGCCCGTGGGGCTCGAGGGTCATGAAGAATACATCGACGTGCGCCTCTCATCGGCCATTGGTCCCTCAGCCCTTGCAGCCGTCAACCGCCGGGCCCCCGAGGGGCTACGCCTCACCGGATTCTCACTCATACGAAGGGATGCCCCGAGCCTCAGCGCATCGGCGGCGGCAGCCGAGCACCTCGTGCGCGTTCCCCGGTGGCTGGCCGAAGAGGCCGCATTCGAAGAGCGGCTGCGCGCTTTCAAAGAAACGGCATCGTTTCCCTACCAGAAAGCAAGAAAGGGCAGGCACCGGGCAGTGAATCTCAAGCAGTGCGTGCTGGCGCTGGAAGTGCAACAACCGGAATCCGAAGGCAGCACAGGAACCGAAGAACCTCTCCTTCTGCATCTGAAGCTACGGATCGGTGGCCAAGATGGCCGCTCCGTGGCACCTGCTGCGTTACTTGGTGCCGTCTTCGGCCTGAGCCCCGAGCAGCTTGCCGCACTGCGTATTGCGCGAACGGCGCTGCTGGACTCAGAAGGTACACCCCTTGGGGACTCATGGGTATAAGACCCGAGGTCACACGCCCCCGGCTGTCTACAGGGGCGATCCCTTTCAGATCGAGGTCGGAGGACCGTGGGCGCCAGGAGTGTCTAAGGCAGGAACGATCCGACGTCGCGCAGCTTGGCAGGCAGGTACTCCTCCATTACATAGTTGAGCCCCCACTTGGCTAGTGCCTGCTGCTCTGCCCGCACGCCCATCTTAAGAAGCATCTCCAGGGCCTTCCGCCAGGCCTTGTGCTGCTTGAAGAAGGGATCGTTCTTGAGAGCATCCTTCGCCCGCTTGATGTCGACCTCCTTCAGCGGATGGGTAGGGAGTTTGTAGTCGACTATGTCCTGAGGTGTGACACCGAGAAAGCGTGCCTGGGGTACGCAGAAGAACTGGTTTATGTGGGCAGCGTTGCCGCTTCCGACCTTGAGTGTCCTGTAGATGTTGGAGATCCCGTAGGGGTCACAATCGACAAAGGCGTATACGGGGATCCGAGCCTCATCGGAGAGCCGGCGGATGAACCTGCGCGTTGCCCTCGTCGGCACCCCACTCATACTGACGAGTATGCAGTTGGCCTTTTTCCAGAACTTGTGGCTCTGCAGCCTCTGGAACATGCCCCCTGTCTCGATCGCGAGGATGAACTTGGCGCTGGTCTCGAATGAGAGATGCTCGACCGAGCTGGGGATCGAATACGCCCCGGAGCCGAAACGCGTACAGTCGATGCGCTCGATGTGGCCGGTCTCGAAGTCCGGATCGTACACGATCAGCTCCCCCGCCACCGCTCCGCCGTGCTCATCCGGGAGGAAGCGCAGCTGCTCGCGGCTCACCGAATGGATCGAGAAGAGAGCCTCGATGTCGTCCATGACGGTGTCCGACTCCGCCTGGTCGGCGAACATGGCATCGCCCCAGTTCTTCGACTGGTAGTAGGCGTCCCTCTTCGTGGCGAAGTCGTTTGTCTCGATCAGCGTCTTAGAGAGGCTCATGAGCCGCAGTGTCTGCGCAAATGTCTTTACCGTGTTGACCGTCAGCGTGCGCGTCTTCTTGAGCCTCCCGATCTCGAAGAACCCCTTGCGCGGCGAGTAAGTGACGTTGGACAGCGAGCGCACCGGCAGCTTCAGGTCGGGCTTCTTGCGCTTCATTATCTTATCCCGCACCCCGCGAGCGGTTTCGCGGATGAGCCGCACCGTCCTTCCATCCATCTCCTTGTTGCGCTCCTTTGTCTCATCCAACATCGAACGAGCGACCTTCCTGGCCATTTGAACCTCCAACCAGCCGAGGTCTCACCCGCAGCAGCCCGTTTGAAGCTTAGTCAAGAAGCCTGGTCAACCGGCGGGGCCAGCTCTCCACCGGGCCGCCACTACATCTTCCGGCTCCGCTCGAGCACGTCGGTCAGGATCTCGACCGTCTTCTCCCGCTCGCTATCCGAGAGCGAAAGGATCTCCTGCAATGCGATACCGATGTGCGGGATGTACTTCTGTATGTACGAACGCTTCTTGTGCTCTTCAGCAATCTTGCGCCTCCGACCGATGTACGCCGAAAGCCGCCTGCCGCATTCCTGCAGAGCCAATCGGATCTCTCTGAGGATCTCCGGATAGTGTGCAATGGCCTCCTTGCTCTCAGACGTAAAGGGCACCCACACGGAGGAGACATTGACGAGCAGGATCATCGGGGCCGTAGGCAGTGCTCCCTTACTCTGTGGAACCTTGTAGTTCCTCCAGGGCAGATCGATTATCGCCTTCGTTATTGCACAAGCACCGCGCTGATACTGAAGCGGCACACGATTGGCGTATCGATAGACCTCTATGAGCTCATCCCCGGGAAGGCTGCCTCCATAAGCAAGTCCGACCTCGATCTGAAAGGGATTGCCCCTGTAGACAGCCGGGGGGCGTGTGACCGTGGTGTAGAAGTCAGCTTCAACCCTGCTCTGCAGTGCCTTGAGAAGAAGTTCCTCGCCGATCGGGGAAAGACAATCCGTTGGTGGAGCCATGATCTTCACACTCGCAAGCGCCTGATGGAGCCGCTCGGCCTCTCGGGCACCGATCCGCTTTGGCCGGGTCCTGGGTGTCAACCGGCTGCCCATCTCAGCGAGCTTCTCGAAGACATCGCGCACCACCTTCTCACCCACTCGGGAGAAATCCTCTCTCAGGAACGACTTGAGCGTCGTTGCCTTCGTGTCCTGGAGCATCTTCAGGAACACGCCGAGTTCCACACCGTGCGGATGAGGGCGGATCTCCCTGGGCTCTTTGGGCATCTCCTCGGTCATGCGCTCATACACGATGCGCTCAGGTTCCCCCTCCCGCGCCGGTGGCCTATAGACAATGCGAGCGTGGGGGTTTGCGACCGCCACCTGCCTGAGGTAGCCATCCACCGAGTGGCGGCCCTTCTTGTAGGTGCCCTGCAGAGTTATGCGCACCCTTGTGCCATGCTCCTTCTCCCATTCCACTTCCCGGTCTTCGAGGACATCCGGTGTGTTGCGACGGGTGTTTATGGCTACCCTGAAAAGATGCGCCTTCGAGCGCCGACCGGCCCGTGAAACGATCTCGACCGGCTTGCCCGTCGTAAGGAATCCGTACATACCTGCCGCAGAGATGCCTATCCCCTGCTGCCCTCGGGACTGCTTCAGCGTGTGAAACTTGGATCCATAGAGCAGTTTGCCGAAGATCCGTGGCACCTGGCTCTTGACGATCCCCGGTCCATTGTCCTCCACCGTGACAGTGAAGCGGTCCTCGGCTTCCTGTTCTATCGAGACCTCGATGTCCGGAAGGATCCCTGCTTCCTCGCAGGCGTCCAGCGCATTGTCCACGGCCTCTTTCACCGTCGTAAGCAGTGCCTTGGCAGGGTTGTCGAAGCCGAGCAAGTGGCGGTTCTTGGCGAAGAACTCGGAAATGGAAATCTCCCGCTGCTTGCCGGCCAGCACTTGGGCAATGTCCTTTATGGGGGCTCCACCCGATCGCGAGGCCCTGCGGCCCCTAGTACGCTTCGTCCCCTTGACAGGGGCTCTCCGCGCCGGGGACTTCGCTGGCCCCTCCCTCCCGTCGCCACTGCCGGTATCCGCCACTTCCCCATTTGGCGGCGACTCTGCAGCCTCCTCGAACAGTGCTGCCTGTTCGGCTCCCTCGTCCATCGGTTATCACTCCCTTGCTGCGTTGCACGAAACAGAGTCCACCTTTCACAAGCGCTCTTATCACGATGCCGCCCGGAGTTGAACTTTTTTCAAGTTCGGGTTGACAGGTTTTGGAGGCATGTCTAAGGTGCGCTTGAAAGGCTCTCGAAGCCGCAGTTCAGGCTCGTGATAGAGGCCCGATGTGAAAGTCTTCGAAAGGGCCTGGATCAGCAGGGAGCGCCGCTGCTCAGCAGTCCGGGCTCCGCGCCCGGTTCTGACGGGCGGCCCGTCACGGGGGCGGGTTCCCCGACAGCGGTAGGATCTGTGAGTCCCGTGGGGACAAGGAGTGGTGTCATGGTTGCTGCAAGGAAGAAGAAACTGACAAAGGCTGAACGCGAGAAGAGGGAGAAGGCAATCATCGCCGATCTGAAGGCAGGAAAGCTGAGCTACCGGGCGATTGCCAAGAAGCATGGCGTTTCACTGCCAACCGTGAACGCCAAGGCCAGGAAGGCTGGCATAAGGCGCAGGAAGGCGGCCAAGGTTGCAACACGCAAGGTCGCGGCGCGGACGAGGAAGGTAGCCGCCAAGGCGGCAAGGAAGAAGGTGGCGCGCAGGAAGGTCACAAGGAAGACGGCAACCCGCGCAGCCAAGAAGGTGGCGAAGAAAGCCGTAAGAAGGGCAGCCGCAGCGCGTACCGCCCGCAGCATGGAGAAGTTCCAGGAGCAGTTCCGGGCCCTTTTGCTCAACTACTACCCCAACATGTCGCTGCGCACCTTCGAGAAGATCTCGAAGATGATCGCAAAGGCGATCAAGTAGTCTCGGACGGCTTACGCCTGCCCCGCAGGAGGAAGGGCTGGCACCTGTGGGTGCCAGCCCTTCGCTGCAGTACTCGCGGTCAGGCGACAGGAACCATAGGCAGGCTTCATAGCCTCCGACTCACGCCTGAAGGCCCACTCCTCAGATGCGATCCATGCTCCCTCTCAGGCTGCTCGATTGACCTGCCGTGCGCACAGCGGTTAGCATCTTCCCTCTTATAGTTGGATCCGCGGATGCTTTGGGGCCATCCGTCGCGCAGACGGCTTGGCTGCGGAGGGAAGCGATGGCTGAGCAACCGGTCAGCAGCACTTCCAGTCAGAAGAAGGTGCTCTTCAGCGGGATCCAGCCCAGTGGGGAAATACACATCGGCAACTATTGCGGCGCGATACGCAACTGGGTCAACCTGCTCGATCAGTACGACTGCATATTCTGCATCGTCGACTACCACGCCATCACAGTGGAGTACGATCCCAAGGAGATGCAGGAACGCATCCGGCGCGCCGCGATCGCCAACGTAGCTGCTGGACTCGATCCTGAGCGCTGCCGGCTGTTTGTCCAGTCGAAGGTGCCGGAGCACACGGAGCTAGCCTGGATCTTCAACACGCTCACCCCAATGGGCCTGTTGAGCCGGATGACGCAGTTCAAGGAGAAAGCGAAGCGCCACGCTGAAAACGTCAACGTCGGACTCTTCGACTATCCTGTCCTCCAGGCCGCCGACATCCTGCTGTACAAAGGAGAGGTGGTGCCCGTTGGCGAGGATCAGGTGCAGCACGTCGAGTTCACGCGCGACGTGGCAAGGAAGTTCAATCTCAGATTCGGCAACTACTTCCCCGAGCCCGAAGCGCTGGTACCGAAGAGCGGTGCGCGCATCATGGGCCTGGACGGAAAAAGCAAGATGAGCAAGTCGCTCAACAACTACATCGGGCTCCTCGAGGATGAGAAGGTGATCTGGGATAAGCTCCGTCCGGCCGTGACCGACGAGCAGAGGAAACGCAGGACCGACCCCGGCAACCCGCTTGTCTGCAACATATACACGCTGCACGAGAACTTCTCGCCTCCCGAGGTGCAGGAAGAGGTGGCCGAGGGCTGCCGCACCGCCGGGATCGGGTGTATCGATTGTAAGAAAAAACTCTTCGAGAACATGATGAAGGTGCTCCGCCCGATCCAGGAGCGGGCTCGGGAGCTCGAGAACTCTGCACTCATAGAGGATTTCCTGGAGGAGAGCGCCCGCTCGTGCAAGGCGGTGGCGGAGAAAACCATGCAGGAGGTACGCGATCTGATGGGACTCTAGGCACCCGGCGCTGCTCCGCTGCTCCCCTCCCCGCCGCGCACGGGCCGAGGCGGAGCCGCGGGGGATGACCCACCGAGCGGGTCTCACCCGCGCCGGGGCGCCCTTCGATAGAGTGCGTAAGTCTGCGGTCCGGGCCAAGCGAAGGCGGTACACGAGCCACCTTCATCAGGAGGAGCGCAATGAACCTCAAGCAGCTTCAGGCATCGATACTAGAACTCGTCAGGCGAACCTCGACGGACCTTCCCAAGGACGTCGAGGCTGCACTGAAGCGGGCATACCGGAAGGAGCAGAAGGAGAGCACCGCCCGCTACGCACTGGGAGTGATCCTGGAGAACGCGGCATTGGCCAGGAAGAACAGCCTGCCCATCTGCCAGGACACGGGAAGTCTGCTCTTCTTCGTCAAGGCGCCCAAGGGATTCGACACGGTCGCCTTCAGGCACGCGGCCGATGCGGCTGTGAAGAAGGCGACCGAGATCGGCTACCTGCGGCAGAACTCGGTGGATCCCATAACCGGCAAGAACACGGGCACCAACCTCGGACCAGGCAGCCCGACCTACCACTTCGAGCAATGGAACCGCAAGACGATCGAGGTCCGGCTCATCCTCAAGGGCGGCGGAAGCGAGAACTGCGGCACGCAGTACTCCCTCCCCAACGCGGCCCTGGGTGCCGGCAGGGATCTGGCCGGGGTCGAGAAGTGCATCCTGGATGCCGTGTATCAGGCCCAGGGCAAGGGATGCGCTCCCGGGGCGCTCGGGGTGTGCATCGGGGGCGATCGCGCGAGCGGCTTCGTTCATTCCAAAGAGCAGCTGCTGCGCACACTCGATGATAAGAACCCCGACCGCACGCTCGCTGCCCTGGAGAAGCGTATAATGACCAAGGCCAACAAGCTTGGCATCGGTCCTATGGGCTTCGGCGGAGCCACGACGCTCATAGGATGTAAGATCGGCGTACTGAACAGGCTGCCTGCGTCGTACTTCGTCACCGTGACGTACATGTGCTGGGCCTACAGGCGGCGGGGTTGCATCATAGGCGGCACGGGCAAGGTGACCCGCTGGCTCTACGAATAGGACTTTTCGGAGTCGGCAACCGGGCCCTTCAATGGGCTCGGCAACAGGGAGATCCAGAAGATGGTAATCACAACGCCCATAAGCGAAGAGGTCATAAGGTCACTCCATGTGGGGCAGGTCATAGAGATCACAGGCTCCGTCTTCACAGGGCGCGATGCCGTGCACCGCTACCTCTACGAGGGCGGCAAGTGTCCCGTCGACATGACGGGCTCGGTGATCTACCACTGCGGCCCGGTCGTCGTGAAGGAAGGCGACCGCTGGGTCGTCAAGGCGGCCGGCCCGACTACATCCATCCGCGAGGAACCCTACCAGGCGAAGGTGATCGAGATGCTCGGCCTGAGGGGAGTGATCGGTAAGGGCGGTATGGGGCCCAAGACGCTCGAGGCCTGCAAGCGCTTCGGCTGCGTGTACATGCACGCCATAGGTGGGGCCGCGCAGGTCCTGGCCGAGGCCATCAAGGAAGTCAAGGGCGTCTACTTTCTCGAGAAGTTCGGCAGCCCGGAGGCGATCTGGCACTTCGAGGTCGAGCGCTTCCCCGTGGTCGTCACCATGGATGCCCACGGCCACAGCCTGCACGAGGAAGTCGAAGAGCTCTCGAAGCAGCGCCTGGAAGAGCTCCTGAAGGCCATCTAGGCTGAAGCCGGGCGTCCCCCAGTCCTGGATCGGGGATGCGGAACGCCTCGGCATTCATGCGGTCTGAATCGAACCGCAGCGTGCAGGCTGCTTCCTGCGTCAGTCGTCTCTGCCGAGCACGATGCGCCTGAAATGCACCCAGACGGGCATCCTGCGCCCGTGCACGCGCAGGGTGTGCGCCGCTGCAGCCGAGGCCCAGATGAAGTTTATCGCGGTCACATAGTGTCTCGATTCGGACCAGACGAACTGGACGAACCACACGGCGAAGATCCCGGCTGCCTCCCACCGCGACAACTCCATGTTGGCCAGCACGACGAGCCCGACACAGGTCTGTGAAAGCGTGAGCAGCACCTCTGCCCTTTGCAGGGGATCGAAGTGTATGGCCATCACCCGCCCTGCGCTTATCGAGTAGACGATCGGTAGCGTGGCCGCCAGTACGGTCCACTGGTTGAAGTTGCTCGAGACGAGGTTCATCACCGCCATGGGTGCAAACCTCACCCTGCGGGCCCAGTTGAAGGCGGTCAGCTTCTCGGGGAACTCACTGAGGAAGGGAGCAACCCACTGGATGAACACGAACTGGCTGACCCCGAGCGAGACAGCAAGGGCGAGCATGCTCTCGAGGAAGGGATGGGCCATGAAATAGAGAATCCCTCCGCCCACGACGAAAAGCGCCGCTATGGAGGCGTTCCTCAGGGCCGGGCGGAGGGCGAGGATCCGGCGCGGTATGGGATCCACGCCCTCTGTCTCCTCTTCCTGCGGCGGCACCTTGCGCAGGGCCACCAGATAGCCGACGTAGAAGGCCAGCAGGACGGCGCTGTCATAGATGGCGAAGACGCCTTTGAGCCAGATGAAGAAGAAGTAGAACACCGCGGGGATGAGGAACATGATCTCCACAGCATGCTCGGGGTCGAGCCGCACGGAAGACCTGGCATATGCCTTGCCCCTGTGCGCAGGCAGCCTGCGCGAGAAGGCCCGTACGAAGTAGATCATCGGCCAGCCCAGACCGACCAGCAGCCTGAGTGAGCCCGTCAGGTTGGCGATCATAAGATGCGCCTTCGTCGGGTCCTTCCCCGCCTCTAGTGCGATGACGAACTCGACCGCGTACTCGGGCAGCGTCTGCAGCCAGGCCAGGATTGCAAGCGCGAGGCCCTGTGAGACGAGGAACTGTGCCGCCTCTGCGGCCCAGCCTATGACGAGGGCGCTCAGGATTATCGACGGGAAGGTATAGAGAGCCGACGCCGGACTCGCACCGGCTGCGGCCGAAGCAGCCGAAGCCCGCACGCGTTCCGCGAGAGCCGCAACGGCCGCAGCCGAAGCAGAAAGCCTGCAGAGAAAACGCCTCACATCGACCTCCCCGGAACCCACCGTGGAGTAGACCACGGCGACCCCTGCACGAAGAGGCGAGTTTCGTTGCGCGCGAACCGCTTGTCCAGTGCCTATGGGCTCCCCGTAGCCGCGTGCGCGTGAGAAGCGCCTTGTGAGGCCCATGCCGCTCGACTATCCTCGGCCTGCAACGAGTTCTCGTCCGCCAGGCACTGCGATCCGGAACCCCGAGATGCCCGAGGCTCTTCCATACGACAACCCCCGTCCCATTCATTTGCTGATAGGGCGCGCCGGCTCGGGCAAGACGACGCTCGCGCTCGAAGCGCTCGCCCGATGCGAAGCCGAGGGATCCCGGGCCTTTCTGCTCGTGCCGGATCAGTTCACCTACTCGGCCGAGAGGCTTCTCATCGAGAAGGCGGGCCTGCCCGGCTTCCGCCACATCGATGTCCTGCGCTTCAGCAGGATCCCCCACCTCGTCGGCGCAACGACGCGCCCGCTGCTCACAGAGGATGCGCGCCGACTCGTGCTCCGAAGCATCATCGAGCGGGCCGAGGCGGCCATGCTGGCCGATCTGGATGCAGTGACTTCGGCACCCGGGTTCACAGAGAGCCTCTCGGCATCGCTCGCCGAGCTCGAAGAGGCCTGCGACCGCCGCAGCCTGGATGCCCTTCTTGCGGCCTCGCGGCCCGACCCGCGTGCCGCAGCACTGGCCAGGCTGCTGCGCGAGTACCACGAGACGCTCGATGGGCTGGGATTCGAGGACAAGCACGAGCGTTTGCACGCCGCCGCCTCGGCGATCTCGAGCCGCGTTACGCCCTTCGATGGTGCGATCGTCTGGGTGGATGGATTTGCAGGCTTCAGCGCGGCCGAGCGCGCCGTGCTCTTCGCCCTGGCGGGCGTATGCCTCGAGTTGAACGTCACACTCTGCTGCGAGCCCACCGAGGCGCAGATGGCGTTCGAAGAGGCTGCAAAGGCCTCCGCAATCGGTCTCGAGCCCGACGATCCCAGGGTCGTCCAGACGGTGCTCGAGCGGTTGAAGCGACCGGTCTTTGCGCCGACCGTCCGCACGATCCTCGCGTTGCTCAAGAACCCCGGCGGCGCAAAGCCCGGCTACCTCAAAGGCCGGCCCCCGCGATTCGCACCGGACTCCGCTCTGGCCTACCTCGAAGAGCACGCCTTCGACCCTGCGGCAAAGCCGCACAGAGGCCGCGACGGTGCGCTTCAGTGCCGCGCCTATCCGGACCGCTACTCCGAAGTCGTAGGCTGGGCGCGCACCATAGACAGATGGACGCGCCTGGATCGCCATCCGCTTCGCTACAGGCGCATCGCTGTCATCGTGAGGGACCTGGAGGCCTATGCGCCGGTCATCGAGGAGGTCTTCGGGCGCTACCGGATCCCCTACTACCTGGACCGCCGCAGACCCGGGATCCACCACCCACTGCCGCGCCTCCTTCTGGCACTCACAGAGCTCGCAGCGCGCGGCTGGAGCCGCAGGAACGTGCTGGCCGTACTGCGCAACCCACTCCTTGAACTGGACCAGGGCGCGGTCGACCGGCTCGAGAATCTCTCACTGCAATACGGCATAGAGTACGAGAAGTGGCTGCGGACCGACTGGGATTTCCCCGCCCGGCCCTCGCGCGAGGAACCGGAAGAAGATGCCGACCTGGAGCGAGCGCCCACCGATACGCGGCGGAAGGAAGCAGACGAGGCCCGGGCTGTTGCCGAGGCGGTCTTCCCTGTGATGGAGGCCGTCTGCAAGCACCTGGAGGGAACCCCGCGTCTCAAAGATGCGCTCGGGGCTCTGAAGGGCGGACTGGAGGCCCTGACCGGGATCGGCCGGCGACTGCGAACCACAGGCAGGGAGCGGGCCAAGGCGCATGCGGGTGCAACCGGTGCTCGCGGGGCTTTCGCGCTGCCCGGCTGGAGTGAGAGCGAAGACCGGCAGGTGCGCAGCCTGGTTGAGGCCGTCCTCGAGCGCGCAGCCGTGCTTCTGGGCGAAAGCCGCTACGGAGCGGCTGTGATACAGCGCCTCCTGCGCGAGGGGCTCCGTGCTGGCACCGTGGGGAGCATGCCGCAGAGCCTCGATTGCGTGATCGTGGCCGAGCCGCGGCGCTCGCGTGTGGATGAAGTCGATGCAGCCATACTAGGCGGACTCGACTGCGAGGCCTTCCCGCGCACCTTCCAGAGGGACCCCATCCTAGGCCCGGCCCAGCGTGCGCTGCTGCGATCCGCCGGGTTCGATCTGCCCGAAGGCGAGCAGGAAGCAGCCGAGGCGGAGCCCTACCTCTTCTACATTGCCTCTACCCGCTCGAGGAGAAGCCTGCTGCTGACCTACGCCGCCTGCGACGCCTCTGGCTCCCCGATCGAGCCGTCCAGCTACCTGCTCGAGACAGCCCGACTGTGCGGCCTCGAGATAGAGCGCTCGGGCCCCGAGTTCGGCGCAAGCCTGGATTCGTGCATCAACGAAACCGAGATGGCATCGGCGCTGATGGCATCCGGGGAGCCGCTGGTGCCACCCGATCTCGAACGACTCAACGACGTTCTGGATCGAAGGCGCAGGAGCAGGCATCCGGCCGAGCTGCCTCAGGAAGCACTCGAGGCCGCGTTCCCCGAAAGAAGGATCAAACTCTCGGCCTCGCGCCTGAGGGCGCTTGCCGAATGCCCGTTCAGGCACTTCGCCCGCTATATGCTGGGGCTGGAAGAGAGGCCCACCTCCGAGCTCGGGCCGCTGCCGATGGGGCTTGCAGCCCATGCCGCTCTCGAACGCTTCTTCAGGGGTTGGCGCCGGGTGATCCCCGCCGAGAAGGCCTCAGAGAAGATGAGCCAGATCCTCAATGCCCTCGCCCGCAGTGAGGAGTTCCGCATCTTCCAGGAGGATCCCCCGAACGCATACCGCTGGGAACGCACGGGACGCAGCCTGCTCCGGTTCGTGCGCTCTGAGGTGGAGCGCCTCGGTTCAAGCCTGTTCGAGCCGGCGTTCGTCGAGGCCCGCTTCGGCATGGACGAGCCGGCGGCAGGGATATCCCGGGAGGAAAGCAGCCTCAGCCTCCCACCGCTCATCCTCGAGGTCCCGGATTCCGAGGGCCGCCCGTGGAGGCTCGAGATCCGCGGCATCATCGATCGGATCGACACGCGCAAGGCGGGCAAGGTGACCGAGGCGGTCGTCATCGACTACAAACAGAGCCTCCCGGTGGACACCCTGAGGCGGGAGATAAGCAAGGGAATCTCGTTGCAGCTCGGCATATACATGCTGGCACTGCGCGATCTCACAGAGATCCGGCCCGTGGGGGCGCTGTACTACTCGGTGGCCCAGAAGCCGATCGGACCGCGCGATCGGGTCCCCGAGATCAACCGCTACGGTTTCCGCATGAAGGGTATCGTCGCCGAAGGAACCGGGATCGCGATCGATTCTTCCGGTGCCTTCCTCCTGGGCACCAAGGCCAAGAGCATGGAAGAGCTCGAGGAGATCATGGAGGAGACCGAGCGACACATCCTCCGCTACGCATCGGGGCTTGCCGAGGGACGGATCGCGCCCCACCCCCTCGAGCAGAGCGAAGGCAGCGCCTGCGAGGGCTGCGAGTACGCCGATCTGTGCAGGTTCGATCCCCTGATACACCCGGTAAGGTGGATAGAGAAGGAGCAGAAGGACCGCGCAGAAGGGGAGGCAAACGATACGGCATGAAGGCCACGCGCGAGCAAGTCCTTGCCACAGAGACGATGGCGCCTTTCGTCATCGTCTCTGCAAGCGCAGGAACAGGAAAGACGAGGGTTCTCATCGACCGGATCCTTCATGCCCTCCGCCGCGGCCTGCAACTGGATGAGATCCTCGCCATCACTTTTACGCGCAAGGCCGCAGAGGAGATAAAGAGCCGCTTGTACAGGCATCTATCCTCCGATCCCGCCCTCTCACCGATGCGGCTTGGTATCCCGCAGGCTTACATCACGACGATCGACTCCTTCTGCGCGCGCCTGCTCCGGGAGCACGCCGTCGAAGCAGGAGTCGATCCATCCTTCGGAATCCTCGCCGACCCGGACGATCAGGTGGTGCTCTCGGAGATCATGGACGAGGTGTTCCACCTCTGGTACTCGGGCAGCCCGGAGGGCGAGGCCGGGCCGGAATGGAAGGGAATCCCCCGGAAAGGATCCAAGGAACAGAGGGAGTTCTTCCGCCTGGTCGAACTCTGCAGGTTCCGGGGCGGCCGCGAACTGCTCCGCAACGAGCTGCTCCGGCTTCTCGCACTGGCCCGCGTGAGACCCGACCCCTGGGCCTTCGTGACACAGCTTCGCCGGGGCTTCGAGGCAGAGCAGGCACCCTATACGAGCGCGTACGAGCAGGTCCTGGTGGAAACGATGGTGCTTGCCGCCCGGATAGCGCGCGCCCTGGCGGCCCGGGCCGGTGAGCCTAAGAAGAAAGACAAGGCCAAGAAAGACGACAAACCTTCCTTTGCAGAGATAGCCGACCTCCTCGAGCAGTTCATCTCCTGGGAGGGCCCGATAGAGCAGCGGGCGGCACGCCTGCGGCGGGGCCTGGAGGCACTGGGGGTCTGGAAGCCTGGTGGGAACAGCCCGCGGATGCAGTCCCTGCGCAGCGGAGAAGGCAAGGGCGGAGGAACGAAGAGCAAGAGGCTGCTTGCTGTCCTTCTCAGTCCGATGCCGCAGATCGGATCGCCCCTCAGTTGGCTGCCACCTAAGGAAGAAGACTTCCACGGCCAGTACGCGGAACTTCGCAGCTCCATGCTCACGCTCCTTTCACTTCTCGAGCAGACCCTCGCCCGCTACGACTTGTACAAGGAAGAGCGCGGGCTCCTGGACTTTGCCGATCTCGAGTTGCACACACGAAGGCTGCTCATGGGAGCAGGATCTTCCCTCAGGCAGCGGTTCAAGATGGTACTCGTCGATGAGTTCCAGGACATAAACGCTCTTCAGGCCGACATCATCCGCCTACTCGATCCGCCGATGGGGAGATTCCTCGTAGGCGATGTGAAGCAGTGCATCTACCAGTTCCGTCTCTCAGATCCCAGCGTGCTCAGGGATCTGACACAGGAGGCGGCAACAGCCGATACCGGCGATACCGAGGATAGAAGTACCGCGGCACCAACGCTGGGCTCGAGCGAGGACGGAACAGAGCGGGCGGGAACCGGGGAAGCCGATCCGGCCGAAGGGCGCAAGGAAGAGCGGATACACCTCAAAAGGAAGCAGGGCTGGTTCGTTCCGCCCGAGCCGAGGCCCGTCAGGCTCTATCTATCGCGCAACTTCAGGTCCGCCGAGCCAATCCTCGCCTTCGTCAATACGCTCTTCGGAACACTCTTCAGCAAGCGGATGATAGGCGGCCCCTACGGCCCCGAGGCGCTGAGACCGGGGCTGCCCGAAGCCCGCCGCATCACCGAGCCTGTCGAGGTGCATCTCATCCAGGAGCCCCGCGGCGGCCCTACGGTGAGCAGGCGTCTTGCGCTCACTGAAGCTGCACTGGTGGCATCGCTCATAAGGCGCATGATCGAGGATGGCACGAGGGTGCGGGACCCGGTCACCGGGAAGCTACGACCCGTGGCCTATTCGGACATCGCCGTAGTACTGAGGAGCCCGGCCACCGTGGGTGAGGCCTTCAGCAGGACGCTCCAGGCCCACGGTGTGCCGTGCATGCAGATAGGCGAAGACCTCTTCGAGACCACGGAGGCCCGCGACCTGTTCAACCTCCTGCGCGTCCTCGCCAATGCCCACGACGACATCGCCCTGGCCGGCCTCCTGCGCTCGCCCATAGGCGGCTTCACCGACCCGGAGCTTCTGACACTGAGGCTGCAATGGCCCGGGAGCCGGTTCCTTCTTGCAGCGCTTCAGGCAACGGCCGAGGGGCATCCGGTCCCGTGGAGCGGCGCACCGTCGGACAGGGACCCGGAGCAATCGCTCACGGAGCGCTGCAGGCGGATCGTCTCCGATCTGGAGCGCTGGCGCGCAATGATGGCGGCAATAGATCCCGGCGAGGCCGCAACGCAGATCGTGAGCGAAACAGGGCTTCTCGAGATGGCCGCTGCAGCACCCGATGCCCTGCGGCGCGTCGCCGCCCTCAGGCGCGTACTCGAGGTGATAAGGGATTTCACGAGCCGCAATGCGAGCGAACTGGGCGCCCTGCTCGAGTACCTGCGCGCGGTACGCGCCTCACTGGGGGCACCCGATGTCGCCGAAGCCACCCGCGCCGGTGCCGTCAACCTGATCTCGCTGCATAAGTCGAAGGGCCTCGAGTTCCCGGTCGTCTTCGCGTCGGCACTCGGCAAGCAGTTCAACCTCATAGACGAGCGCTCGACTGTACAGGTGGGCGATGAGTGGCTCGGTCTCGACCTGCTCGATCCGGTCAGCTTCAGGAAGACCCCCACCGTGGCGCGGATGCTGCTCTCCTGGATGCGCCGCAGGCAGATCCTGGAAGAAGAGCTGCGGATCCTCTATGTCACATTCACGAGGGCGAGGGACAAGCTCATAGCCACAGGCGTCACTCACCAGCAGCCTTCGCGCATGTTCGCAGACCTCGAGGCCTGGAAAGTGGTGGATCCTGAGTTGCTCGTCTATCAGGCCAGGAGCGCGCTCCCATGGGTGATGGGCCCCCTTGTACGGGCCGGTTTGATCGAGGATCCAGAAGCGCTGGATGAGGTCGAACGAAGCAGTCGCGGGCGCCTTCGCCTCTCGATCTGGGAATCCTCGGAGATCCCGGGGATCGATACGGTGAGGCCGGAGAAAGAAGAGGCACAGGCACGAGAAGCCGGACACACTGCCTCCGAGGATGAGGTACTCAAGGTCCTCGATCGCACATCCAAGCCCTACCCGCATGCCCCGGCGACGCAGTGGCGCGGCAAGTACTGGGTGACCGAGATAAAGCGGCTGGCCGACGCCGACCTGGTGGCCGAGGAGTCATCACTCGGCACCTGGGTGCCCGGTGAGCGCGGAGCGAGGGCGCCGGGCTGGCAAGGAGCGCCCGGAGATGCGGTGCGCGAGGGTACGTGGCTGCACGTCGTGCTGCAGCGGCTCGATCCGGCCCGCTTCGAGAAGCGAGAGGTCTCGGAGGTACTCGAGGACTTAGTTGAAGAGGGAATCGTCCCCGCCGACTGGGCCACAGACGAGAACCTGGAGCCGGTCTACAGATTCCTGGGCTCGCCGGTCGCCCGGCAGATGAAAGCGGCTGCGGGGACCCTGGAGCGGGAGGCCCGGTTCACGTTGAAGCTCACCCCGGAGGAGCTTGGTCGCATCTGGCCTGCGGCCCGGGAGGCCCCCCAGGGGGAGTGGTTTCTGGTGCAGGGGCAGATCGATGCCCTCTGGCGTGAGCCCGATGGGACCTACGTGATCCTCGATTACAAGAGCGATAGGGTCTCGGCTCCTGCGGAGATCGCCTCGCGAGCCGAGGCTTACAGGCCGCAGATGTTGTTGTATAAGGAAGCCGTAGAGAGGCTTTGGAAGGCCGAGCGGGTGGAGATGATCATCTACTTCCTGCGCCCAGGCAAGGAGGTGCTGATCGAATAGCACCGCCCGCCCGGCAGGGGCCAATCGGGGAGCCGCCGTCATGATAATCGAGCACGCCGTCGTCGGGGAGTTCATGGCCAACTGCTTCGTACTCGGATGCGAAGAGACGCACGAGTGCCTGCTTCTGGATCCGGGGGCGGAGCCGGACCGAATAGCGGAGATCCTCGAGCGGAATGGACTGAAGCCCGTCGTCTACTTCCACACGCACGCCCACATAGACCACGTGGGTGCCACGGCACCGCTCAAGGAACGCTTTGGCGGCGAGATAGTGCTCCACAAAGACGACCTCTTCCTCTACCAGAGGGCCGATGAAATAGCAGCGGGCTACGGCATACGCATCCCGCCCACGGTCGAGCCCGACAGGTTCATAGCAGACGGCGAAACGATACGCTGGGGCACCCTCGAGGGCCGTGTCATTCATACACCCGGCCACAGTCCGGGAGGGATCTGCCTGCTCATAGAGCAGCCTCACGGTGCCCGCCTTCCCGCAGGCCTCGCAGGTGCGGTGCGCAGCGAGGCAGGATCCGGCCCCTGGGTCTTTACCGGCGATACGATCTTTGCAGGAAGCGTGGGCCGCACGGACTTCCCCGGCGGCTCGATGGATCAGCTGGTCCACTCGATCCGCGCGAGGATCCTGAGCCTGCCCGAAGACACACTCCTTCTCCCAGGCCACGGCCCTGCAACGACCGTAGGCTACGAGCGCCGGAACAATCCATTCGTAGGCGACCAGTAGGGAGCGTGGAATCTGCAGAAACGGACGGCAGACTCAGGCGCCAAGCCGCTCCACAGCAGAGCCACCCAACAGGAAGTGCGGAAGCCACCGGATCTGGGGCACGAAAGCGCATGCCTAGCGGCCGAGAAGAAGGACGCGCCTCGTACGCTCGCAGCGGGCTGTCTTA
>CAYMBA010000026.1:0-22857 GCA_964388535.1 uncultured bacterium
GTAGGTGGCATAGTAGGAATAGGCGAGCCTGTCGCCACCGGCCTTGCTTGCGCCATAGGGGTTCCGGGGCATGAGAGGAGAGTCCTCCGTCGCAGGTTCACCGAGGATCTCTCCGTAGACCTCGTCGGTAGAGATCTGAACGAACCGCCCAACGCCGTGTTCCTTCACAGCCTCCAGCAGGGAATAGACGCCGTAGACGTCGGTCTGCACGAATGCCCCTGGATCACCGATCGAGCGGTCGACGTGGGTTTCGGCCGCGAAGTTGAACACCCAGTCGACGCCCTCGCCAATGAGACGAGACACGAGGTCACGGTCACAGATGTCTCCCCTGACGAAGCGGAAGCCTTCGGTTCCCTCGAACTCCTTCAGGTTCTCCGGGTTTCCGGCGTAGGTGAGCTTATCGAGCACCGTCACCCGTGCTTCGGGATACTCCCCGCGGAGATAGCGGACGAAGTTGCTTCCTATGAAACCCGCACCTCCGGTGACCAGGTAGTGACCCTTGCGGATCCTCTCTTTCCTATCCATCCTTTCTGCTCCAATCATACGGGATCTCGGAGCCGTGGGGCGGGATTCTGTACTCGTCGGGCGAGTCGTAGTTGTACACCTCGGTCGGGATATTGATCATGAAGGCAGGCTCTGTGCCTATGCCCTTCATCCCATGGCACACTCCCGGCGGAATGCTGACCAGCATGGGGTTCCTATCGCCCATGAAGAGCTCCATAATCTCGCCCTTAGTTGGACTATCCTCGCGCATGTCGTAGAGCACGACCTTCGCCATGCCCTTTACGATCGCCATGTTGTCAGTCTGGATCTTGTGATAGTGCCAGCCCTTCACCACGCCGGGATAGACGACCGAGAGATAGACCTGACCGAACTTCTCGTAGAAGCTGTCGTCGTTGCGGAGGATCTCCATCAGGAAGCCCCTCTCGTCCGGGATGACGCGCAGCTTCTTCTCCACCACTCCCTGGATCATGACTTCGCTCCCGAAGAACGCTTCTTCCTAAGCAGGTAGACGCCACGGCCTATGCCGACATAGTTGAATCCGATCGATTCCATTCGATCCGGATCGTATATGTTGCGGCAGTCCAGCATGTTGGGAGTCCGCATGATCTTGCGTATCTTGTGCATATCGAGCATGCGGAACTCGTTCCACTCTGTAGCTATGACCAGCAAGTCCGCACCGCGGGCTGCATCGTAAGCATTGTCGGCGAAGGTCACATCGCGCAGCTTCTGCGCCGCCGTCGTCATGGCCACGGGATCGAAGGCACGCACATTGGCCCCGGCCCGCTGTAGCGCAGGAATGAGTGCCAGTGCGAAGGACTCGCGTACATCGTCGGTCTGGGGCTTGAAGGAAAGCCCTAGCACTGCGACTTCCTTCCCTTCCGAGGTCTCGAGCATCTCGAGCGCCCGGCCGACCATCTCCCGCCGCTGGCGCCTGTTTGCTGCTATGGTCGCCTCCACGATTGAGAACTTGAAGCCGGCATCCTTACTGAAACTCGCAAGCGCGAGGGTGTCTTTCGGGAAGCATGAACCGCCATAGCCCGGTCCCGCGTGAAGGAACTTGGGCCCGATCCTCCGATCCAGGCCCATCGCGCGCGAGACCACCTTTATGTCGGCTCCGAGTTTCTCGCAAAGCAGGGCAAGCTCGTTGATGAAGGAGATCTTGGTCGCAAGGAACGAATTAGCCGCGTACTTTATCAGCTCAGCGGTCTCGACGGTCGTCTTCACCATGGGCGTCTCATTTAGGAAGAGCGGCCTGTATATCTCGGAAAGGATCCCTTCGGCCTTCTTCGTCCAGGTACCGATCACCACCCTGTCGGGATGCATGAAGTCCTCGACCGCCGAACCTTCCCTCAGGAACTCGGGGTTCGATGCCACGTCGAAGGCACACGGCTTGGCACGGTGCTTCCCGATTAGCTTGTATATCTTCTCGCCCGTGCCCACAGGGACGGTGCTCTTCTGCACTACGAGCTTGTAGCTGTTCAAGTTCTCGGCAATCACCCGGGCCACATTGAAGACCTGCGTCAGATCCGCGCGACCCTCGCGGTCCGACGGCGTGCCCACGGCTATGAAGATCACCCGGCTGTTCCTGATTGCACCTGGAATGTCGTCCGAGAAAGAGAGGCGGCCCTCGCGGACATTGCGGTCTACTAGCTCCTGCAGACTGAACTCGTAGAAGGGGATCTTGCCATTTCGCAGCTGGGCTATCTTCTCCCTGTCGGAATCGACGCAGATGACTTTGTTTCCGAAATCGGCCAGGCAGGTCCCAGTGACGAGGCCGACGTAACCGGTACCGACCATGCAAATGCGCTGCATCTAGCACCCCCGGAAGCACCGCGGTCCAAACGCAAGTGGGCATCGTAGCGCATGGCACGCGCGGTCGTCAAACGAACGCAGCCACACAAGCCCTCCCATGGTAACGTCGTCGGCGTCACAGACCCGGCTCTTGCCCTCCGGGACATGGCGGAACAGCGCGCCCGGGCGGATCTCAGGCGAGAGCTAGAGCCCGGCTTCACGATCCACGTTCAGCATGACTCCGGCGTCTACCACAGCGGCCCGAGCATCCAAATGCTTGTCGCGAAGCTCGATGGCGACCCGGTGCAGTGCCCGCCATTGCGGACATCGACCTCGACGGCCACAACGAGTTGATCGTTACGGGAGCGTACTGGAGCGGCGTTCCGGGTTCGTATCCACTGAGGATTCTGCTAGTTCCCTGAGAGCGCGGCCTCCGCCTGCTGCAGGATCGCCCTTGCGCGCTCGAGCGGATCCAGCGTGCGCGTGATGGAGCGGCCGACCACGATCCAGTCGGCCCCCGCTTCGAGCGCGCGTGAGGGTGTAGCGATCTGGCGCTGATCGTCGAGGGAATCGCCCTCGAGCCTTATGCCAGGCACGATGGTGCGCATCCCAGGCAGCGCCTCTTTGAGCGCACGAAGCGCGGGAAAGGGCACCACCACGGCCCCTGCGCCCGCGCGCGACGCCATGGAGGCAAGATCCAGCACGCGCTGGGCCACCACTTGGGCGTCTCCAGGCGTGCTTGTCAGCACCGTAACAGCAGCAAGCAGGGGTGGATCGCTCGCACCCGCAAGCGCCCGGGCTGCCCCGGCAAGAGCCGCTTCTCCTGCAAGCGCGTGCACGTTGATGATCTGCGCCCCCAGGCCGGCCAGCACCCGCGCGGCGCGCTCTACGGTATTGGGGATGTCATGGAGCTTGAGGTCCAGAAAGACCTTCTTGCCGCGTTCTCTGAGGGCGTCTACGGCAGCGCGACCGGAAGCAAAGAAGAGCTCGAGGCCCACCTTGTACCACAGGATCTCATCCCCCAGCGAATCCACTAGCGAGATCGCTTCATCGATATCCCCGAAATCGAGCGCCACGATCAGCCTCTCCCGTGCTTCCATTCCCGCTGCCTCCCTCTTGGCCAAAGCCGCCCCGAAGATCACTCCCCAGTCCCTCTGCGCGCAGCACCCACCATCTCACTCAGGGCCGACCAGCCGTGCTCTCGCAAGCTGCCGGCAAGGCCCTCCAGGATCCTCACGGGTGCGGCAGGATCGGCGAGCAGGGCCGTGCCCACCTGAACGGCACACGCACCGGCCATGATGTACCGTGCCGCATCCTCGCCGTCACGCACCCCGCCGGCGGCAATGATCGGGCACCCTACCCGCTCGCGCACCTGCCAGAGCCGCCAGAGCCCCAGGGGCCTGACGGCCGGCCCCGAGAGCCCCGCCTTGAGCCGCTTGAACAGCGGCCTTGCCGCCTGCACGTCTATCTCCATCGCCGAGTACGTGTTGAAGGCCACAAGCGCCGATGCGCCAGCGCGCACGACTGCCTCGGCCACTGCCCCAGGATCGGGAGCATCCGGGCTAAGTTTGACCCAAAGCGGCTTAGAGCTCGCCCCGGCCACCGCCGCCACAACCTCAGCCGCCGAATGCGGATCCAGACCGAATGCTGCACCTCCAGCATCCACGTTGGGGCAGGAGATGTTGATCTCTAGCGCAGCGACGCCGGTTCCCTCAAGGCGCGCGGCCACCAGGGCGTACTCCTCGGCGCTCTCGCCGCCGATGCTTGCAATGACGGGAAGCCCGCGCGCAAGAACCCTCTCGAGTCTCTCTGCTACGAACCCCTCCACGCCGATGTTCTCAAGCCCGATGGAGTTGAGAAGGCCAGAAGGTGCCTCGACCATCCTCGGTGGTTCATTGCCCGCAATGGGCTTGGGAGTGAGCGTCTTCGTCACTATCGCCCCCAGCCCATCGAGCGAGAGCCCCTCGCCCTCCTCGTCTCCATAGCCCATGCAGCCTGAGGCATTGAGAACGGGCGAGGAAAGCCGCAGCCCCGCAACCTCGACACTCAGGTCCAATCCCTCATACATGGCCGGCTGCTCCCGTCCCGCACTCCTTGCAGCAGCCCGCATCCCATCGAACCACCCGGGCCGCCTCAAGCACCGTCGTCCGACTCCCCCAAGGCCGCCTGCTGCTCAACGCGTGCGGGTCCTCCCGCTATGTTCGGGCTGTCCCAATCGACCTCACTAGCCTCGACCACGGGACCCTCCATGCACAGGCGGATGAACCTGCGCCCTCGCCCATTGGCTGCTCTTGCGGGCACGGCACAGCTTCCGCAGAGGCCGCGACCACAACCCATGAAGGCCTCGAGCAGCACGTAGCACGGGAGGCTACGGACCGCGCACGCCTGCGATGCAGCCTCGAGCATCCCGAGGGGCCCGCATGCAGCAACCGCGGAAGGAGTAACCCGCTCGAGGAGGGCACCGAAGGCATCGAGCACCGTCCCCCGGCGGCCGATGGAACCGTCCTCGCTGGCGACGACGACACCAGCATCAAGATGCGGGAAAGCACGGTCCAGCTCTATGAACTCGCTGCGGGTACGGACGCCGTAGATCAGGTGCACCCCCGCGCGCCCGGGACCGCTCAGGCGCTGGGCGAGAAAACATAACGGCGCTATGCCGTAGCCGCCACCAAGGAGCACGGGTTGGTCGCCAAGCCTATCCAGCGGGAAGCCTCGCCCCAGCGGCCCGAGGACCCGCGCCCGCTGCCCGGGCCTCATCGCCGCCGCACTCCTGCTCACGGGCCCGACCGGAGCAATCAGGATCGAGAGCACTGCCTCCGCCCCCGAGGGCTCGAGGCCGGCGATACCGAAGGGCCGCATGAGAAGGCGCTCCTCAGGGGCTCCTTCGGGCCGGAGCATGACAAACTGGCCCGGCTCGGCAGCCATATCTGCGCCGAGGCGCAGGCGCAACACGGTGTGCCGCTCCGAGACCCGCTCCGCCCCAGCAACTACGGCTTCGTAGAGGCCTCCCACGCTGGAACTCCCTTGGTCGTACCTCCCGTATGGATCTGCGGCCGCCGTACCCGGAGGGTGAACCTACGGGCCCGCCTGCTCCTTCTCTCCCTGGTGCCCGCGGGGCGGCAGCCAGTCGACTCCCGCCGGCACTGGCACGGCCCGCTGCGAGGTTGAGTCCCCTAGCGCAGGCATGCCTTCCGACGTGCTATCAGGAGCTGCAGCACTGTCGGCTACAGCAGCCAGGGATTCGGCCAGCGCCGCCTTTACGCGCGCCACGCGAGCTGCCAGGGAATCGACGAGACTCGAGTCGGCCCCCAGCTCGCGCAGGAGCCGTACGGAAGCCTCCGCCTGCTCGCTAGCTGGATAGCGCTCGGCCACCTCGGCAAAGACCGGTATGGCCGCTTCTGTGGAATCGAAGCGAGAATGGAGAAGCCAGCCGACGGCAAAGAGTGCCCTCTGCGCCGCCTCGGTACCCTCGAACTCAGTGGCCACTTCCCGGTAGCGCTCGAGTGCGCCGGCTGGATCCTTACTTTCATACAGCTCAAACTCAGCCACCTTAAGCGCAGCATCCGCCTTCACGTCGACCGGCGTCTCCTCGTCCTCACCCGATCCCAGCAGCTGCTCCAGATGCCGTACGTTCTCGAGCCTCTTCTTTGCCTGCTCCTTGAAAGAAGACTGCCCACGACCGCCCGCAGCCTTCTCGTACGCCTCCTTCGCCCCCTCGAGATCGTTCAAATAGACCTCTTTCACATAGCCGATGTAGAACCAGGCATCGACAGACCAGTTGCGCCCTTCAAAGTACTCATTGACGAGATCGAAGTACTCGATGGCCCGCTCATAGTCGCCCCTGCGCATCTCGGCACGGCCCAAAGCAAGCCACACGCGGGCTCCCTTCTCATCCCGCTCGGGCTGCTCAGGAAGCAGGCGTTCCAGGTACCCAATCGCTTCCTCAGCCCTCCCCGTCTGCAGGAGGCACTCGGCAGCCTTCAGCTTAGCCTCGAAGTAGGTCTCATCGTCCCTCGTCAGGTCGGCGACATGCTCATATGCCACAAACGCACTGTCGAAGTCGCTTCCCTCGTAGTAAATGCCAGCCATGCTCGCCCATGCGTTCTCAGCGGCTTCACCCTCTGGGTATGAGCTTACGAGTTCGCGATAGCCGCGGACAGCGGCCTCAAAGTCGGCTCTTTCCTTGGCCCCGTCCGCCAGCGCAAGGAGTACCTCGTCTTTGTGTTCGTACTCCGGCCAGCGCTCGAGCATCCTTCGTAAGATGCTCTCGGACTCCGAGAAGCGCCTCAGTTTCTGATAGCAGAGCCCTTTGTAGAAGGTGGCCTCAACGACGTGGCGGGAATCCGGATAGTTGCCCATGAGCAGATCCACATACTCAAGCGCCGACTCATAGTCACGCTTGCCGTAGTAGGCCTTAGCCATCAGCATGAGAGCATCGTCTACGTGCGCCCGCCAACCGCCTCCCATTGCAATCACCTTCTTACACTTCTCAATCGCCCTATCGAAGTTGGTGACGGCAGTGGGATTCAGTTTGTCGGATTTTGACTCCTTCTGGACCTGAACGCCCTTCTTGTAGAACTGCTTGGCCCTGTAGAACGTGTTGTAGTAGGCACAGCCCGCATGCAGAAGCAAACCAATGCCGGCAATGAGCGCAACAACCCGGAGACCAGTACGCAAGGGAAGTTTTTTCTCATCATTCTTGTACAACTTCAAACCTCAACCGACAGCGGATAGCAGCCGCTCCGATGCCTTATACACCAGTCCTTCCTCGTGCGTCACTCTGCCCTCGCAAACTGTGAGGCGAACTCGGCCCCTCACCTTCCAGCCTTCGAAGGGACAGTTGCGCGCTTTCGAATGAAACCTCTCGGCCCGCACCTCCCACTCGGCCTCCGGATCGAAGAGACACAGATCGGCCGGCTCTCCCCGGATGATGGCACCACCACCCCAACCGGCAATCTCGGCCGGCCTGCTCGAGAGGGCCTCGACGATGCGCAGGATGGGCAGCCCATTGCCATGGTGCAGAACCTCGAGTGCCACCGCTAGGGCCGTCTCCAGTCCGATCATACCCGGCGGAGCAGCCTCGAGTTCTACGTCTTTGGCGACATCCGTATGCGGCGCGTGGTCTGTTGCGATGACGTCTATGGTTCCGTCCCTCAGTGCCTCGATGATCGCCTTGCGGTCCTCCTCGCTCCTCAGGGGCGGGTTCACCCTGAAGCGGGAATCATAGCCTTCGAGGGCCTTTTCAGTGAGAGCGAAGTAGTGGGGTGCAGTCTCCGCCGTCACGGCAACGCCCCTGCGCTTCGCCACGCGGATCAGCTCCACCGACTCCCTGGCGCTCACATGTGCGATGTGCAGCCTCGATCGCGCCAGCTCGGCCAGGCGGATGTCGCGGGCCACGGCGATCGACTCCGCCGCAGCCGGTATGCCGGCCAGACCGAGCTTCGTCGACCAGAAGCCCTCATTCATCACACCACCGCGGGATAGGTCAGTATCCTCCGCATGAGAGATGGGAAGAAGGCCTGCGGTGCTGGCATACTCGAGGACGCGCCGCATCATCAGCGAGTCCCGCACGGGATCCCCATCGTCCGAGACACCGATGGCACCCGCGGACCTGAGATCGAACATCTCGGTCAGCTCCCGACCGCGCCTGCCTTTGGTGGCCGCAGCGATAGGGAAAACCCTACAGTGGCCCGCCTCGGCTGCGCGTGCGAGAACGAACTCGACCATGCCCCGGCTATCGATTGGAGGATCCGTATTGGGCATACACGCCACCCGCGTGAACCCCCCGGCAGCAGCGGCTCGGGTGCCTGTCGCGATGGTTTCCGCATCCTCGTAGCCGGGCTCGCGCAGGTGCACGTGCATATCACCGAGGCCGGGCGCCAGAACGAGGCCAGTTGTGTCGATCTCAAGGTCTGCTTCCCTCGTTATCCGCTCGGCGACAGCCTCTATGCGGCCACGACGCAGGAAGACGTCCCCAGGGCGATCGTAGCCCGAGGCCGGATCGCATATCCTCCCCCCGCGAAGCAGAATGGTTTCTGCTGCTTGCCAAAGCTTTCTCGCATCAGGTCCGTCGGTCATCTGCCCACTCCTTAAAGCGGCTCGAATCAATCGCCCTGCCACGAACCCTGGGCTCCAGCAGGGCACGAGTACCTCACCGCCCGGCCGATCTCAGACCCGGAACAAAGACAGGCGCCTCTGTCTCCTCCGGTGGTGTCCCCCCGCTTACCAGATACAGAACCGCCATGCGCACGGCCACGCCGTTGGTCACCTGTTCGAGGATCACAGAGCGCGGCCCATCCGCCAGGTCGGGTTGGATCTCCACGCCTCGATTCATCGGCCCCGGATGCATGACGAGCGCTTCGGGTGCGAGCGAGGCGAGCCTCGCTGCCGAGAGTCCGTAGACCATCGAGTATTCTCTCAATGACGGGAGGAACCCCCCTTGCTGACGCTCGAGCTGGAGGCGTAGAAGGTAGACCACGTCGGCACCCCTTAGCCCTTCTTCCAAGCTCTCAGAGACCGCTACGCCCATCCGCTGTATGTCCATTGGGATCAGCGTCCGTGGTGCGACAACGGCGACCTCGGCACCAAGTTTCACAAGGCCGATTATGTTGGAGCGTGCGACGCGGCTGTGCGCGATATCGCCCACAATCGCGACTCTCAGCCCGGCTATGCGGCCTCTCTTCTCGCGGATCGTGTATAAGTCCAGCAATGCCTGAGTCGGATGCTCGTGGCAGCCGTCGCCGGCATTGACTACGCGCGCGCTCAGATGGCGTGCAAGAAAGTGCGGTGCACCAGAGGCTGAGTGTCTGACGACCACTACATCGACACGCATTGCCTCGATGTTCTCGATGGTATCCCTCAGCGTCTCGCCCTTCGAAAGGCTCGAGGTGCTGGCAGAGAAGTTGACCACATCGGCACTCAAGCGCTTCTCGGCAAGCTCGAAGGAAACCCTCGTGCGCGTACTGGGCTCGAAGAAAGCGTTGCAGACAGTGACACCCCGCAATGCCGGCACCTTCTTGATGGGCCGGTCCAGCACCTCTCTGAAGCTCCTGGCCGTATCGAGGATCGTAAGGATCTCCTCAGCGCCCAGGCCCTCCATGCCCAGCAGGTCTTCTACCGCCATTGCGAACCTCCACTCATCGCCCGCCCTCGGGCTCGGGTTCCTCGATGGTCACCTTCTCCTCCCCGTCGGTCTCCTCCAGGTAAACCTTCACCACCTCCCGGCGCGAGGTAGGAACGTTCTTGCCGACGAAATCCGCCCTGATGGGCAGTTCCCTATGGCCCCGATCGACGAGCACGGCCAGCTGGATGGCCCTCGGCCTGCCGAAATCGATCACTGCATCCATGGCCGCGCGGATCGTACGGCCCGTGAAGAGAACGTCGTCGATCAGGACGACGACCGAGTTCTCGATCTCGACGGGAATCTCCGTGGAATGCACGAGAGGCTGTGGCGCGACCTTGTGGACGTCATCGCGATAGAGCGTGATATCGAGTGCGCCCAATGGCGGCGCTTCACCCTCGATCCGCTCGATCTGCTCCTGCATCCTGCGGGCCAGCGGTACGCCGCGCTTGTGTATGCCCACCAGCACGACCCCCGCGATACCGCCGTTGGCCTCGACGATCTCGTGTGAGATGCGTGTGACGGCCCGGCGCATCTCATCCTTGTTCATGATGATCGCCTTCTGCCTGAACGTCATGCGCCCTCCGCCGCTGAAGCGCCGCCGCACAGACAGGGCTGGCGACTTTCAGCAAGATTGGTCCGAGCGAAGTGGAAAGAAGGTTTCGGAGAAAAAGGCAAACCCGATCGAACCCCTCCGCAGCCCCATCCATGCTGCTGGAGCAGGAGAGGATCGGAATGGAGAGAACACCCCACGGCGGCCCTGGAGGCAGGCCACGAATCAGTGGGCTTATCCGACAAGACAGACCGCGGACGGCAAAGCCGCCGGCTCCGAACCATCTTGACCTCGCTGGATCAAGTTAATGGTCGATGGACCCTTGGCCCAAACCCGCGGCAACCTACCACGCCACCGCGCCGATCGCAAATGCTTTGATGCACGCAACCGGGCCTTAATCCCTCAAGGGCGAAGCACCACCCTATTGCAGCCTAGCGAATGACGATAAGCCTGCCCCTGAGCGAGGCATCCTCGACTCTCAGCCAGTAGACACCAGTCGGCACCCCCGACAGATCGATCCCAGCCTCAACCATAGAGCCGGCATCCCTGGCGCTCAGTGTGGCCAGAGCACCGAGTGATCTGCCCGCGGCATCGACGAGGAGCACCCTGTAGGTCCCAGCCCGTGGTGCCCTCAAACGGACCGAAGCCCACTCCCGAGCTGGCATCGGCCAGACGGTCAGACGATGGGCCCATTGCGGATCGGAATCGACCGAGGCAGGATCCACGGGTTCCCAGCGCGCGCCATAGCCCATGTACGAGAAACCCAACTTTGCGAACTCCCCCGCCGCAACGACGTCACCTTCGTAGACGGCCAATGCCAGTACCCTCGAGTCGAACCCAGGGCCCATCGGACGCCAGCCCGAGCTGTCCCAGAGAGCCACGTTGTTGACGATCACGCTATCGGCTTCGCCGAAGACACCGCCTGCAACCAGTCCGGCCTCGCAGACCGCGAGGGCGTAGACGCCGGGCGTTCAGCAGCCTCCCATGCCGTAGCCCATCGGATGCCATTGGTGCCCGTCCCACGCGGCTACACAGTTCACCGAGTCGCCACCCGCTAGCGAGAACGTGCCCCCGATCACGAGTTCCCCGTCGTAGACGGCGATGGCTTCGACCTCGCCGTTGAGATCGGCACCCAGGTCGTGCCACTCCGTCCCATCCCAAGCAGCCAGAAAACGCGCCTCCGCCGAGCCGGCCTGCGTGAAGGAACCCCCGGCCACCAGCATGCCGTCGAAGACGGCCATGGCGCGCACCTCTCCGTCCAGGCCCTGACCACGCCCGAGACCTTCCCATGCCTCTCCGTCCCAGGCTGCCACGTTTTCTGCCGTCTCTCCGCCTGCAACAAGAACACCGTTCCAGACCGTAAGCGCGGCCACCCTTCCGTTGGTGGCAGCCCCAAGGGGCGGCCATGCCTCGCCATCCCAGGCGGCAATACGCGCGGCCTCCAACCCTCCGGCATGCGTGAACCAACCGCCTGCTACAAGCTCGCCCTGGTAGATAGCAAGCGCATAGACTGTCGCGTCGGCACCTTCCCCAAGGGCATGCCAGGTGTTGCCGTCCCATGGAGAGCCGGGGCAAGGCTCTCAGCCCCCAACGAAGTCGTGCAAGCGGTGAGGAGCAGCATTGCAAGGACGATCTGGCGGTGCATGTATCCCCCCTCGTTGCAACGAAGCGCTCTTTAACCAAGAGCCCGGTCCGCGGCACTCACCAGCCAACGCTAATGGCAACTATTCTCTACAAAGGGTCAGCCAAGCCCCGCCGTGTTGTATACCTTACTCCGCGCGGTGGACCGCGATCAGACCGACGGGGCTGCTTGCTGTGGCAACTCGCCATGTGCAGCTTCCGGCGGGCCAAAGTGCTTCGACCCGCCGGAAACCAACGCGCCGCAGTATCAAGGATTATGCCAGATCGGCACCAGACTCCCGCCCGCTCAAGGCCAGTGTGCAGCGCCTTTCTAGTGCAGGAGCAACACTCTGGCAACTGCGCATGAGCCTCTGCCTACGGCCCGCACCAGGTAGATACCGCTCGGTACTGGCACTCCGCTGACATCGGTTCCGTCGCAGACTCCGTGGGCCCGTCCGGACACATCGAGCCGCCGGCTCCAGACCAAACGGCCCTCTGGGCCATAGACGAAAACCCGCACAGGCTGCGCCTCAGCTGAGGCCAGTACGTAGCAGACCGCACCCCGAGCCGGGTTCGTCGTCACATGCAACAGAAGTTCAGTCTTCTCTCTACCGTCACTGGCGTCTTCCTGAGGCACACCCTGGGCAGCCGAATAGAGCATCTCAGTTGCCCCTATGAACCAGACGCTCGAGACCTCATCGGCATCCAAGGCGACCTCCGTCCACGCAGGGTCGTAGAAGCCCTTGAAACCCGAGACGAACTGGTAAGCAAGCGACGGGCGGACAGAGAGATCCCATCGGGTCTGCGAGACATTCGTGTGCCCCTGCCAGCTCTCTCCCAGATCAACGGAGTAGGCCAGATAGACCTGGGAACGACTACCTTCAAGGTCCCATTGCTCCCATGCTACCCACATCGTATCCGGAACCTCACCCGGGCCGAGAGCCAGAGAGCCCAAGATGGACGACTGCGAGGGCGAAAGCGCGGTCACAGGACGCGGCTCTCCCCACACTCCTCCGGTGCGGATGTTGAAGACGATCTGCGAGGACTGTGTGGGCGGGTAGACATCCTCTACTGGCCAGTGCCAGACTACGGCAGGCACCCTCTCGGAGCCAGAGGGCAGCTCGAAACCGACAATGCGTGGGGCAGCCCCTCCAGTACCGGCAGTGGCATCCTCCGGACCCGCGGAGAGCGGCGGTAACCACCCATAGGTCCAGTCCCACATGCGGAACGCTATCCACGGCCACTCCTCCCGCCCGGGCACCGGAGGGAACATGGTCCATGCGATGAAGATCCGGTCGTCAGGGGTACCCGAGGCGTAGACGTAGTGCGGATTGGAGGCGATAGACGGCAGCAGACACACGCCATCGATCATCACAATGTCCATGGGCGGCGACCAGTACCCGAACTCGCTGTGCGAGTAGAAGATCCGTGTCGCGCCTGAGAGCCCTTCCTCCCAGACCGCGTGCGCAATGCCCCTTCCCTCGACGGCAATGGAAGGGTGTTCGCTAGGCGCGTCACTCCGGCTGACATTCACCGGCACGGACCAGGTGAAACCTCCGTCAGTGCTAACACTGACATATATTTCTCCAGGTGCCGTCTCGTCAGGAATGTGTTCGGCCCACGCGACATAGAGATCGGGATGACATGTGCTGTCCGGGCCCGGAGGACCAATGGCAATCGCTGCGTCACTGGAGTAATGAGGCATGTCCACTGGCCAGATCTCAATCGGCTCACACCACTGCCCGCCGGCCGGGTCATGGGTCATCGTGATGAACACACCAGAACCACTTTCGAAGACAACCTTGTAACCAGGCGGACAAACCGTACGGACCGCCTTCCTGGCATTGTTCCAGCCGCTCGCATAGAGCCGATCCGAATCGGCTATGGGCCCTCCGCCGGTCTTCCAGGGGAAATACACTACGTTCTGGGTGACCTTGTCCCCCCACCCGGGACCCACGCCCCCGGGGCCACTCGGGTGTCCCCACCAGTTGAAGCGAGCATCTGCAACGGCCGCGGCTTGATTGCTGAAACCATGGCCGTTCTCACGCTCGGTGATTTCGGAGTAGCGCACCGCCACACCCATCACCTGCTCCCCCAGGCCTAACCACTCGACACCGTTTGCCCCATTGCGTCTGATCCTGGAGTCAAGGACGACGAGCGAGTCGCCCTGCCGGGGTGCGGTTCCAGCGCTCAGGCCAGCAAGCAAGGTGACTGGGCCAACCAGAATCCCCATCGCCGGAGTTATTCTCGATGAGTGCGTTGCGGATCGAGAGCGCCGACTCCTGGCACACGATGCCCGCAGCACCCCCATTGTACGCGATCGTATCGCCGAAGACCCCGGCGAAGGCAGGACCTCACGTGAAGAATCCTCCCCCGATGCCACCCTCGGTATGATTGTTGACTATGAGGTTGCGGCGTAGTTGCGATGCGTGTGTACAAGCTGCGACCCCCGCACCCTGGTCTGAACTCGTGTTCTCAGCGATGACATTGTGTTCAAGCAGCGGTGCGCCACCCAGGATCGCAACCCCACCGCCGAAACCGCCACCTGCGCGATTGGCCATGATCTCGTTCGAGCGAAGCACCGCGGTTGTCATCTATGAGGCAATCAGCAATCGTTACGGGCCCTGCACAGTGGATGACACCTCCCGGGGGCGTCTCGACGGCGTTGCCCGTAAAGGTGCAGGCCGTCAGAAAACCACCACCCAGACAGAAGGCGGCTGCCCCGGTATCGGCATGGCAATCGAAGAAAGCCACACCCTCAAGCATGGGCTGCGAAGTCTCATCCCAGTAGACCCCACCACCGAGATGGGCTGTACAATCCTCTACCGCGGCATGCCTGATCACGGGCGAAGCCCCTAGACAGGCGATTGCCCCTCCCCTACCCGAGGGCACGCTGCCGGACAAGGAATCACCAATGATCAAAGGAGAGGCGCCCATACAGAGAACCCCACCCCCCGATCTCGGCACCACCTGGAACTATCACGAATCCTTCGCTACGCGTCGTCGTATCGACAGAGACCGAAACGAGTATCGTAGGCTCACCGGCTGTTCCGACTATGCTCGCCCCCTCTGGTTCTCGAGAAAGCAAGCAGATCCCCTCCGTGGGAGGCCAAATGAGAGACTCCGTGTACGTGCCAGGGGCCACACTGACTGTGTCCCCTTCGCCAGCGACATTGAGTCCCTACTGTATAGTGGGGACGTCTTCAGGGACGAGGATTGTGCCAGCACCTGCCAGGGGGATGCAGAAGGCAAGAATCGAAGCAAGCAAGGCCGGCCTCAAGGCAAGCTTGAGGGTATCTCCCATGGCCCACCCCCCCTCAAAGCGGCTTGCCCCTGAGCCAGAATGTGATCTGCTGGAAAACAACACGGGACCCTCAGAAAGGCAGGAGACAACGCTAGCAGCCGACGGCCAGCGCGGAAGGGACCGCTCCCTGGCCGATGCCGAATGGAAACGGGACATGGTGTTCGCTCACCGCCAAGCGGAAGCTTCGTGCAGTCACGCCGCGCTGTCAAGTCCGAGGAGAGGCAGGAAACTTATACATGTGCAACGCGGCGTCAGGAGACGGTCCCGCACTCTCGACAGCTCTTGTACACGTACTTCGCGTAAAACTGGTGTATAAGGGGTAACTTCCCCCAAGGGGTCGGTTTTTCGGTGCTTTCAGGATGGAAAACCCGGTTCCGGGTTTGACAAGTCCGGGAGTACGGGACGCGCTCGTAATCGGCCAACTGTTACTGTTGTTTCACCGCTGAGCGTAAGCGAAGCCAGTCATCCAGGGCAGAGACCGAACGCAGCCGAGTGTAGCCTGGGATGTGGAACTGGAAATAGGTCTCGACAACCTCCGCCAGCCGGCGCCCTGGCCTGCCCCTTTGTGACCCGCCATTTGAAGTGCTCCGGTAGGTGCTCGAAAGTCTCTTCAGCCACACGAGGGAGCCCACAGGAAGTGCTACGGCCCCCCGCGCACCTGCTGCGCAACGCGAGCAAAGCAGCCCCCCGCTAGCAGGATCGAAGAGCGGATGGGACTCAAGGGGCCCCCCGCAAGAGGCACACCGATCTAGCCGGGGTTCATAGCCGAGGATCGCAGCAAGCCGCAGCCTGAAAGCCAGAAGGGCTTCCCCAAAAGCCCAGCGGCTTCCCACGTGCTTTTCGCAAGCCCGGAGAAACCGCACAAGCAGGTCGAAGGCCCGCGGGCTGGCATCACCTGGGGCAAGGAGCCTCAGCACTGTCTCAAGCGCCGCCTGGGCCACGTGAAAGGCTACCGGATCCCGCACAATCTCGAGCCACGCTTCTTCCAGCCAAGCATGGCGTAGAAGGTGCAGGGTGCCCTGGCGTCTCTCGTAGTAGCCAAAGAACACAAGACCGAACGGCTCGAGTGCTGCGCCAAAGGGACTCTTCAAGCCCCTGGCAGCCTTCGCCAGTACGTCGAGGCGCCCGGCTGGGGTAAGCAGGGAGACAATCCTGCTTGTCTCCCGATAGCGCCTCGAGCGCAGCACGACGCCTTTGTTTTCCACGATCGCCAAGGCCAGCCCCCAGACCTACCATCCGAGCCTAGATCATCCGGCAGAGATTCTCCGCCCCGACTTCTCCGTAGTCACACCGGCCTTCGCCCGCCTGCTTCCTCCGCTGAGTAGCACCCGGACCCTCCGGATCCGCCTCTCGTCGGCGTCGATCACCTGCAGGGACATCCCCGGAAAGCGGAATGTCTCCCCCGGAAGGGGAATCCGGCGTGCCCGCTCCAGGATCAAACCCGCCACCGTCTCGTAGTCACCCTCTGGCATCTCACGCCCAAGGAAGTCCGTCAGGTCATCCAACTTGCACGCACCATCGACGATGAGTAGGTTCCTCGAAGCCACCAGTATGCCCTTCTCCGCAGGAGACGAAGCCTCCAGGTCCCCAAGAAGGATTTCGAGTAGGTGTCGGTCGGTCACGAACCCAGAAGTCCCGCCGTACTCGTCGACAACGATAGCTGCCCGCTCACCGCTGGCAACCATCTCCCGCAGCAGGTCGTCACACCGCATAGACTCGGGAACGAAACGGACCGTCCGCACAAACCGCGAGACCGGCGCATCGGCAGGGGGCCGATCAAGGAGGTCTTCCATCTGGAGTATGCCTACTATCTCGTCGCGTTCCTCGGCATGAACCGGGATCTGCCCGTGGCCACTCGAAAGCACAAGATCCACCCAGTCGGCGACCGTGGCGTCCCTGCCGATGGAAACCATCTCGCTGCGAGGAGTCATGACCTCGCCGACCGTCGTCTCGCTGAGCTCCAGAACGCTCTCGGTAGCCGAGTCAATCTCCTCCTCCCCCACCTGCCCACGCGAACGCCGGCTCCGCCACTCTGCAGCCCAACCGACAGCCAAAGCAAGCGCCTCTATCGGTCCCAGGAGCCACACCAGTGCCCCAAGAGAGACCCCGCGCGACGCAAGGATCGTTCCAACCCTGACAAAGCCGGCAGCGAGCAGCGAGAACAGCGCTGCCACCAACGCCGCCTGCCACACCGAGAGCGACAGCCACGGGCAAGAGACCACGACAGCCCATACTGCCCCCGCCGCTACGAGCACGGCCGTTCCGCCCAGGCGCTTTCTGCTCCGCCTCCAGCCGGAGATGACTAGGGCAAGAGCCAGGTAAGCGCCCACCAATGCCAGCATGAGACCCGGTCGCCTCACTGTCTGCCGTCCCCCCGGAGGGACCTCGAGCGCATGAGTGCAGCCAGCATCCCGTCCCAGGAAATGACCCCCATTGGTCCAGCCCCGTTCGTGACAGCAGCCGCCCCGCTAGGGCTACTTCTGAGTACCTTCAGCGCCTCTGCAACCGGGCGCTGAGCAGAGACCGAGGGCATCGGCTCGGCAAAGGCAGCGATCGAACCGGGAGCCTCAGGAGGCCCGCCCACCTTCAGGGAACCCACAAGTAGCTTGGCATCCACCAGTCGCAGCCCCCCACCTCGAGCGGGCTCGAGGTAGATCCTGCTGCACTCTTCCCTGCGGAGTCGACGTGCAGCCTCTGCTGCGCTGGCCGATTCGGGGAGCATCACGAGAGAGCCCATCGGTGTCATCACAGACCCAACTGGCGCGCTCAGGATCTCCGAAAGCCTTGCCCCGAGGCGTCGGTCCTCGGGGTCGAGTCTGGGCTCCTCCTCGGCGCGCTTGTACGCCCCCTCTGTCTGCATCTGGCGCTCCAGAAACCCTCGCAACTCGGAGAAAACCCACTCCGTAGCCGTTAGCGCAACCATGCCCAAAGCCGGCAAAAGCCACCGCCACGGCGCTCCCACCGAGGGCCACAGGCCACAGCAATGAAGCGCCAAGGCGAGGAAGAGCCACCCGGAAGCTCCAACCCAGAAGACCAGAGAAGGAGTCTCCCCGTCTCCGCTGCGCCTGGCGCGCACACCTTCGAGGAGGATCGGAAGGGTGAAGAGCAAGAGAAGAAGAAAGAAACTACTGCCCGAAGACTCACCTTCCATGGGTGATCAGGACTCACCTCCTTTGCTCGCCAGAGCCATGTATTTGTTCTCCAGGCGCCTCATCCTGCGCCTCTGGGCGGCCGTGGAGTCATCGTAGCCAAGCAGATGGAGGACCCCGTGTGCAACTAGCCTCTCGATTTCCTGTTCCACCGCGATGCCCCGCTCCTCTGCCTGTTCCACAGCTCGCTCAGCACTGACGACAACCTCCCCCAAGCTCCGCGGTTCCCCAGGTGGCCATCCCCGCGGATCCGATGGAAAGGCCAAGACATCCGTCGGTCCCAGCCTGCCCAGGAACCGTTTGTTGAGCTCCGCGATCCTCCGGTCCGAAACGATCACGAGCTCCACCACGGCTCCAGGCTCCGCACCCTCGCCCTCGAGCACACGCTCAACCAACCGCACCAGAGTGGCTCTGTCGACCTTCAGTTTTCTCTGCCTGTTCAGCAGACGCACCCTGTGTGGGCTTCCCATAGGGTTGCTCCGATGCCGGATACGTTATGCGGCCCCTGAAGATGGCTACCAGGATCGGGAGGAACGCCTCCCGGAGAGCAGCCAAGTCTTTCAGCGTCAGATTGCTTTCGTCCAACTCGCCTTCCAGCGCTCGTTTCTCCGAGAGCTCCTTTATGAGCCCTTTCAACCTACTCGGTGTGGGTTCCTCGAGACTTCTCGAGGCAGCATCTATCTGATCGGCCAGCATGAGCACGGCCATCTCCCGCGACTGGGGCCGCGGACCCGGGTAGCGGTACTCGGTATCCGGGACCTCCGGATCCTCCTCCTTCGCTTTGTGGTAGAAGTACGCCATGACACAAGTGCCGTGGTGCTGCGCGATGGCATCCCGTACGACGCGGGGCAACCGGTACTCGCGAGCCAGAGCCAGCCCGTCGCGTACATGGGCAGCCAGGATGAGCCTGCTCATGGCCGGTTTCATCTTGTCATGGGGATTCTTCTCGCCCGGCCTTTGGTTCTCGATGAAGTATTCAGGCTTTGTCAGCTTCCCAATGTCGTGGTAGTAGCCCGCTACTCGTGCAACCAGCGGGTCGGCACCGATAGCCGATGCCCCTGCCTCGGCAAGGGCCGCGACCATGAGGCTGTGGTGATACGTACCCGGGGCTTCGAGCATGAGCCGGCGCATGAGCGGCCTGTTGAGATCGAGCAGCTCAAGCAATGTGAGGTTCGTACATTTGCCAGTGAGCGACTCACTCACAGGGACCGCGAAGAAGGCAAGGCCGACGGAGATAAACGGACTCCCGAGCAAGTAGAGCCCCTCTATGAGGGCCTGCTCGAAGGCCACTCGCCGCACGAGACTCATTGCGGTGAGTGAAACCAGGTGTACAAGCGGTATGAAAACGAGCAACCGGTAGATCTGCCTCCGGTCGGTGAGGCGGCGCACACTCATTATCGCTGCTGCTGAGCCGAGCCCGATAGTGACGGCGAATTCCAAGCCTTGGTCACTCAGAAGGCCGACTGTGGCCGTCATGAAGGCAGCTGCCACAAGCGCAAGCCTGCTATCGTAAAGTAGAACTATGAGAACGCCAAAGCCTGCTACCGGTATAAGATAGGCCGGCAGGTTCAAGGTGTTCAGGCACAACCCCGAGACAAGGAAGAAGACGGCAAGGATAGCCCAAAGGAGATAGAGGTCCGGCTGATCCTCCAGTATCTCCTTGCGGAAATTGTACAAGTAGAGGGTGAAGGCAGCGAGCGCCAGGCCAAGAAGGAGCAGTCTTCCGAGAAGTGAGAGGATCCGCTCCTTCAGCACTAGTTCCGCCGCATGTGCGCTCTTCCAGTCTTCGTAGGACTCCAGCTTGCGCAGGACCTCGGGCGTTATCCGCTCGTGCGCCCCCACTATCTTCTCACCCTTCAGTACTATGCCGAGATTGGGATCCACCGCGTCGGCCGCCAGCTGTCGCCTCCGGCCGGTCAGCTCCTCGTCGAGTCTGACGTTTGGCCACGCAAAGCGTCGCACGATTTCCCTCACCGTGCGCTCCGCCGCCGGGTCATCCAGGGACCTCAAGCCTGCGGACTCTAAGGCCTCTCCAGAATCTATCTCTGAGATCCTCACAAACCTTGCTGCCGTGCCCACCCATTCCGCGTTCCCCATAACGAGGGTCACCTGGGCATCTTTGGGTATGGCAGCGGCTGCTCCCTCATCCAGTATTCCATGTTCGTACAACTTTGAGAGCCTGCTGCGTGCTTCCTCGAGAATGAGATCCAGATCCCCTGTCAGAAGTACAACGAAGGCTTCCTGCGAGAGGGCGACATGGGCAGCCCTGGCGCTCGTATCTGGTGCCTCGTTCGAACGCAGACGCTCGAGAGTTGCGGCCAGCATGTCCAACTCGGCAAACGCCCTCTCGCGGACCGAGTCGTCCAGCACGAGCACCATCGGCACGGACGACATGGCTTGGCGCCGCTCCATCTCCAGCTGCTCGGGGTCCTTACGGATCGGAAAGTCAGCGGCGGCGATGATCGTAGTGGGCTGTATAGTGCCCAGCTTGTAGGTAGCCCTCCTGTACTCGCTCGGGGGCGGAAAGACAGCGGTGCCGCAGAGGAACAGCAGGCCGAGCAGGATCCAGCGGACAGCAGGAAAGTGCCCAGCTAGCCACTCTCTAGCCCGCTGGATCAGAGAACGGAAGCCAGGGACACCCCACGTGAACGCCGGGCGCTCTTGGTCGCCTCCACCTGTGGATGAGCGCATCATGCTCAGCGGGAATCTCCTTCCCCATCGGAGCCCCGTTCGAACGCCTCGATTATGTCCTTGACCAACCGGTGCCTCACTACGTCGCTTCCGTGAAGATAGACAAACTCGATGCCCGGAATCTCCTTCAGGATCGATTGCACCTGGACCAGACCCGAATCACCGGAGCTGGGGAGGTCGATCTGCGTTATGTCGCCTGTCACCACAGCCCGCGATCGAGGGCCAAGCCTCGTTAGAAACATCTTCATCTGTGGCAGTGTGGAGTTCTGTGCTTCATCGAGGATCACAAATGCCCGGGCCAACGTACGGCCACGCATGAACGCGAGAGGTACTACCTCGATCACACCCAGCTGCAGGAATCGCTGGATCTTCTCGAAACTCAGCATCTCCCGGAGTGCGTCGTAAAGGGGCCTTAGGTATGGGTCGACCTTCTCCTGAAGATCACCGGGCAGGAAACCGAGCGACTCGCCGGCCTCGACAGCCGGCCGCGCCAAAACGATTCGATCTACCAGCTTCTCCTTCAGGCAGCGCACTGCCATCGCCACGGCTAGGTACGTCTTCCCCGTTCCCGCGGGCCCGATGGCAAAAACCACGTCGCTGCGCCTCATCGCATCAACGTAGCGCGCCTGCCCAGCCGTTCTCACCTTCACCAAGCCCCGGTCCGCGCGCAGCACGACCTCCGGCTCCCGCCACGTACTCACGGGGCCACCGGCTTCATTCATCTGAGAGAGCGCGTAGTGGATGTCTTCCTCGGTGAGCGTGGCACCCGCGCGCACCCGCGAGCCAAGGTGCTCCAGCAGGGAACAGACGCGTTCAACGGCCTCGGGGTCCCCTCGGACCGTGATCCTCCCATTGCGTGCCGTCACTCGGACCCCGAAATGCCCTTCGATGGCGCGCAGATTCCTGTCTTTCTCCCCGAAGAGATCGACGAGAGGAACTCCCTCGAGGTCAATGGATCGGTGGGTCTCTTCACTCATGCGCTACTTCGGGATCCTGAGCCTCAGTCCCGCCGGTAGCTTTTCGCCGGGCTCCTTGATCACGTCCTTGTTCGCGTCGTAGATCTTCCTCCACGCCGCCGGACCCTGGAAGAAAATCCTCGCTATCTCAGTCAGTGTATCACCCTCACGCGTGACATAGACGACGTCGCTGTCCCGCTGTCGCTGCATCCGCCTCAGCTCGTCGTCCAGCTTCATCTTCTCCTTGTTGAGAGCCCTGGAAACCTCGGCCAGGGAATCAACCAATGCCGAGAGGCTGTCTTCCAACGCATCCGCCAGATCCAGATCCGCGTACAACGAATCCAAATACGTCTGGAGCATGCCGCAGTATTCTTCGTACTGGTCGTCGCTCAGCCTCTCCTGCTCCTCCAGGGTCAAAAGCCTCCCCGAACTAGGCAAGGGCAGGTCCACGGGGGCACCCTTGCGTCCGCATCCGCCAGCCGAAAGGGCCAACAGAAGCCCCAAGGCCATACCCAGGCTTGCGGCCCCGCGGCGCCGCCTTGGAAGACCGATGCTCTCAACTCCCCAAGAGAAACCCATCGCTACCCTCCGTGCCCTTTGGCGGAACCGGGCCCGCGCCGCCTACTTCTCGGAAGTAGATTCCTCGAAACGCTGGATACGCTCCTTTGTGATCTCAATCGCCCGCCTCATGGTCTCGATGTCCCGCTTGTAGCGGTCCAGATTCTTGGCCACCTTCTGCAGCTGCTCCATGCGGACTTCGCGTCTCTCCTCTACTATCTGAACTTGCGCGGGTATGACCGGACACACCTTTCTTCCGCACCCGCCCGACAGAAGCACTCCCCCTAGGGCGAGAAGCAGAAGGGCTCTGCTTGTCTTGCGCATCTTCACCCCCCGAAACGCCACCTGCCCAATCTGCGGCGCATGAAATCTGCCGCGTCAATACTCCGGCAGCCTGAGCGCCGGTGTCAAGGCTAGCCCCTACCTAGTGTTCGTCCAAAACTATCCTGACGTGAAGTTCCGCCAGGCTCTCGGGATCCGCTTCCGCAGGCGCCCCGTCCATCAGAGAAAGGGCGCTCGTTGTCTTGGGAAATGCAATCGTATCGCGTATCGAATCCCTGCGTGCCATGAGCATCACGATCCTGTCCAGGCCAAGGGCTATGCCGCCGTGG